>JBAXVB010000019.1:0-29463 GCA_037129415.1 Deltaproteobacteria bacterium | reverse complement strand
TTGCTCTGGAACCAAAACTCATATTCCCGCAAAGAGGTGTTGTCGGCATCGAAAACACGCATCTGGTAACGCCAAACGGATTGCAGCAACTGACTGTTTTTGACGAAAACATCATCGTCGTGTAAACGGTCATGGCATGGTCTGTGATGCCCCCATGAATGACCAAAATATATAAAACTGGTGTTTCTCACGCGAAGACGCGAAGGACATTTTTTCGTGTCTTTCGTGTATTTCGTGGTTTAAAGGGAGCAGCATTGAAGCTGTTCCCCCTTTTGTTTTGAAGTCCGTAACCCAGTTGAGGGCCGTTTAACGTTTGGAGAACTGGTACCTGGCGCGAGCACCGCGCTGACCATATTTCTTCCGTTCCTTGACCCTGGAATCCCGGGTGATAAAACCTGCTTTTTTCAGTGTCAGCCTGAGATCAGGATCAACCTGAAGCAGGGCCCGGGTGATACCATGGCGAATGGCTCCGGCCTGGCCATTAATGCCACCGCCAAGAACACGGACCATGACATCATAAGACCCAAGATTGTTGGTCAGAATCAGCGGCTGAACCACCATCGCCTTCGCCGCTGCAACAGAAAAATAATCATCAACCGGTTTTTCGTTCACCACGATGATCCCTTTTCCAGGCCTTAACCATGTTCTGGCAATAGCGCTTTTACGCCTTCCAGTCGCATAGTAAACGTTTTCTTTATCCATATTTTCCCCGGCTTTATAAAATGAAATTTACATTGATATCGTGAGGTCTATCGGCTGCTGGGCTTCATGCGGATGCTTGTCTCCGGCATAAACCTTCAATTTGTTCAGCATCTTTCCACCAAGGCTATTCTTGGGCAGCATGCCTTTTACTGCGAAACGAATAATATCCTCGGGCTTTTTCAGCAGCAATTTTTCAGCAGTGATTTCCTTTAAACCGCCGATATATCCACTATGACGGTAATACGTCTTTTGCGTCCATTTTCTGCCTGTGAGGACAATTTTATCCGCATTGATAACCACAATCCAGTCTCCCATATCTGCATGAGGGGTAAACAAAGGATTGCACTTCCCCCTGAGACGGGCGGCAATAGACGATGCCAACCTTCCCAGCACGGCTTCTTTGGCGTCAACCACAAACCATTTGCCCGGGTTATCCGATTCTTTTGCACTATAAGTATATTTTTTCACGGGTCTCTCCTGATATGATAATCTTAACTCGGTACTTCTATTGTATCGAGCCAATTCTGTCAATATAAAAATTGATGGTACAGTAAAAAGTCCAACATCAGCGTTGCGTTTCCTACTTCACCGCCTTTGTCAACATCATCCATTTTCAGTGCGGCTGGTGAAAATTCGCAGGCCCAACTTGCCCGGCGCAAAAATTTGCTGAAACATGGACTTGGGAACCAGAGCTGGAACAACGTTGATCATGGATGTTAGCAGCGCAGCCCCATAAGGCAGTGACTGAATTAGCATGACCCCGATCCAGAGAAGAATTTCGGGGTTATCGGTTCCATGTCTACTGATGATAGTTGCAGATGACAGACAGAATGTCAAAAAGATCAACATTTCTTCCCATGCCATCAGGACACCCTTGATTACAGCCCGCTGGTTTTCACATTTCGGCGTGCGTAAAAAAGGCTTGTCCGAAGAGATCAGGCCGGTAAGCATGGCCTTTCCAATTGTATGGCTCAGAGCCATTCCGGCGATTGCTGCGCCGATCCGCTGTTTCAGAGAGCAGCCGACCCGAGACTTGTACAGCCAGAAGAAATGAAGCAGTCGGAAGACAAAAACGCCAACGGCCGGAAGCAGCAGAATATAAAGCGGCTGACCAAAATACCTGGGAAGGACGATAACCCCTGCAACCCAGAGCAGGGTGGCCCATGTAATAATGACATTAAACGCATCTCCGAACCAGGGAAACCAGCCCGTTGCAAAATGATATTTCTGCCCGGCGCTCAGACCAGATTGAGAATTCCAGGGCAAGAAGGTTCTCCAGTGGCGCCTGATGATCTGAACTGCCCCATAAGCCCAGCGAAAACGTTGTCTTTTGTAACCGGCAAAAGAATCTGGTGTAAGACCATGGCCAAAGCTCTCGCTGACATAAACAGATTCAAACCCCGCATTCATCAACCTCAGACCCAGCTCGGAATCCTCACAGATACACCATTCCGCCCAGAGACCGACATCCAAAAGCGCCTGTTTTCGAATCAGGGTCATCGTTCCGTGCTGAATAATGGCATCTCGCTCATTCCGGTGAATCATGCCGATCTGAAAAAAACCATGATATTCAAAGTTTAGCATTTCCTTGAAGAAACTGCCCTGCCATTCCCGGTGATCCTGGGGTGCCTGAACAAAACCCACCTTCGGATTGTCAAAATAGGGAATGAGTGATTTTAGCCAATCCGGGCGGACAATGTAGTCGCTGTCAACAACTCCAACAATTGCAGCATCCGGGGCTGTTACGCTCAATCCAAAGTTCAAGGCCCCGGCCTTGAAACCCGGCCATTTTCCCAGATGAAAAAAACGAAATTTTGGGCCCAGTTTTTCGCAATAATCCCGAACCGGTTCCCATAAATCGGCATCCAGCGTGTTGTTGTCCAGCACCAAAACTTCATAATTCGGATAATCAAGCAGATTCAGGCTGTCCAGGGTTTTGGCGACCATATCCGGGGGTTCATTGCATATGGCAAGTGCAATGAAACCTTGGGGAAGTCTCTGCAATTTTCAGGAATCAGCGGATGAAACAGGCGTTTCAGCCCCGCAGGCCACAGCATTTCCGCCATCTCAAATCCATTGATCAGAACCACCACCAGAAGCCCAGCCTGCAGCGGAAGCAAAAGCCCCCATATCAGGGTTTCGGTCGGCAGCAACTCGTGAATCCAAGGCGTGGAAGCAATCCACACCACGGCGGATATGCTCAGTTGAATGACCATGGCAAAGAAGAGCTGACCGTTAAACGGCTGGTCCTGCTTATTGCGCAGATACATGGACAAGGGAATGATAGCCAGCAGAAAGGACAGAACAAGCGGCATGGGAAGCGGCGAAACATCTTTCACAGGACCTTCAAGAGCGATTTTAAGGTTTCGATCCTTGTCAAACAAGCCCCAGTGAGCCCCCATAACTCCTTCCGAATCCACTTTCCAGGGTTGGTCAAAGGCTTCCATAATAAAATAATCAATCTTTAGTTCCGCCGCCACATTAAAAAATGAACGCAGAAAGAGAGATTCATTGACAGTACTGGGCTTTGCCGGACCCCGACGCTCCCCGTGGCTGGGCCAGCCCACTTCAGCCAGCAGAACATGTTTGTCCGGATAGGCCTGCTGAACCTGTCGATAGCGTTCCACTACCCATTTCAGGGAATGTTCCAGAGGAATCTTTTCCCAGTAGGGCAGGATGTGAATGGCGATATAGTCCACATTTCTGGCCAGCTCCGGGTTATTGATCCACACATCCCAGGGTTCGGCCGTACTGACAGGACAAGGAACCTGCTCGCGCACTCTGCGGATGTATTCAATCAGTTCCTTAACCTTCAGGTCCCCCCGAAGAACAGATTCATTACCGACAATGACACGCGGAACCGTAGTCGTATAGGTTCGGGCGTTTCGAACCAGGTTTCGAATTTCCCTTTCATTTTTGTCCTTGTCCTGGTCCAACCAAGCGCCGGCCGTTACACTAAGCCCGTAGCGAACCGCCATCCCCGGAATATTTTCAAACCCGTCGATCGAAGAATAACTGCGAACGCTTCGTGTCACTCCTCTGATCATTTTCAGATCGCCATCAATCTGATCCGGAAATGGATATATTTTTTCCATAGGATTCTGCCCTTTATGATAAGGGCTGAAAGAAACTCCCTCAATCTTGTCAGTCCAGGAAGAAACTAGGGGAGCAGGGCGATTAAACGCCAGCCAGATAGCCATATTAGCCAGAATAACCAGAAACAATACTTTTGTCTTTTGCATTGATTTCACCATTTTTACGACAGACGGGGTTCTGCAGCAGTGAGGGGGCAAAAACCATTGAAATTCCATTGTCATGTTGGAATTCCCCTTGCCAGGATGCCATTTCATAAACCGGGCATGTTATTCCAACAAAACAACATAGTCAAGAATTCTGTGATGGCTTCTTACGAGTTCATCAAGAATACATAAGGGTTCCAAAGATCCATCAAAATGAAAATACCTAAATCTGGCAATTGACCCTGCTGATAGATTCAGCTATAATATTTCCCAATTCTGGCGAAACAACACGTCAAACCTTATAAATCCAAGCATATATGTGCTCTTAATCACCCGGACATTCACCCCACGGATACAAAAATAACATCCTCATCGCCCTCCATTTCCAAAGGAGGGAAACCTTTTCAAGGTAAAGATACCATTATGAAATTTTGTCGATTCATGCTTTTTGTTCTACTGATAATGCTGATAGCCTCCTGCGCTTCCAAAAAAATAATTAAAACAGACAAACCCCCGAAACTCGACAAATCGCCGCCAGTTGTCACTGTCAGTCCGGGAGATGAACTCTTTTTTTCAGCCGAAAAAAAGTATTTTGAAAAAGCTTATCTGGAGGCGCTGAACACCTTTCAGAAGTATTTATCCGCATTTCCAAACGGCTCATGGACCGCGGACACCCTTTCGCGAATCGGCGATATTTATATGGCAACCGGAAAACCGTCCCAAGCCCTTCCCTATTACCAGCGCCTGGCCGCCCATTATCCCAAAAGCGCTTCGGCTCAACAGGCTGAACTTGGCGTACTAACAGCGCTTTTCGCCATCGGAGATTACCAGAAAGTCACTGAGTTGGGACAGGTCTATGTGAAAAAATACAGGTCCTCCGATACTGTGCGCCACGCATTTGAAATACTGGCGGATGCCTATTCTCGCCTGAATCTTCCAGCGGAAGCCATAAATGCTTATTCCAATGTTCTGGAAAAATCCTCAGAAACCGATTCGGCGCGAATCACCCAAAAGCTCAAAGAAATTATATCGCCTATGGCTATTTCTGATGTGTTTAACCTGTTAACTCGCCTGGAGTCATCTCAGGTAAAGGCAAAAATTCTGTTACTGGCGGGCCAGAAATATCTGGAATTGGAAAAACTGGAAGACGCTTACAACGTACTGACCGTATTGACCGAACAATTTCCAAAACAAGATGAAGCAGCTCAGGCTTTACAAATGCTTCAAGACCTGAAAAAACATTCGGCCTATCAACATCAAACAATAGGATGCCTGCTGCCTCTTACCGGAACTTATGAAGCTTATGGGAAAAAAGCGCTAAAAGGAATTGAGCTGGCGCAAAATCAGTTTGTATCGCTTAACCCCAATCCGCCACTGACCATACTTATTAAAGACACGGAATCTGACCCTGAAAAAACCATTGAAGCAGTAAAGGAGCTGGCTGAGTCCGGCGTTGCCGCCATTATCGGTCCCGTAGCCACTGCCGACATCGCTGCGGTAGAGGCGCAAAAATATGGCATTCCGATTATCACCTTGACCCAGAAAGATCAAATCACCCAAATTGGGCCCTCGGTTTTCCGAAACTTCATGACGCCCGGAACTCAGACAGATGCTCTGGTATCCTTTACCGTAAAGAAACTCGGTCTGAGCCGTTTTGCGATTCTTTATCCCGATGAGCCTTATGGCATTAATTTCATGAATCTTTTCAAGGATCAGGTCGAGTCCGCAGGCGGCCGTGTGGTTGCGATTCAATCATATAATACCTCGCAGACCGATTTCAGGGAAACCCTGCAAAAGCTTTCAAGCCGGTATTCGCCTGTTCCCGATAATTCAAAATCGTCCAGAGCAAGCAAACGCATGGAGCCAACTGCCGCAACCATAGATGCAACCCCTTCAATTTCCGAGGACTTCGAAGCACTTTTTATTCCGGATTCACCTCAAAAAATAGCAGTTATCGTTCCCCAACTGGCTTATGGCAATCTTCGCCCATCTTATCTGCTCGGAACCAACCTGTGGCACTCTCTCAAACTGATTCATACTGGTGGCCCATCAATCCAGGGCAGCATTCTGCCAGACGGCTTTTTTGCCGAAAGCACATCTGAAGCCGTACAGCAGTTTGTTCGGATATTTCAAAATGCCTACAAGGAATCCCCCGGATATATCGAAGCCGTCTCTTATGATACTGCAATGATGATGTTTAACATTATCAAAAACCCGAATACTCTTTTTCGCAGTTCAATTATAAAAGAACTTCTCAGACCCGATGGCTATTCAGGCGTTACGGGAGATTATCGCTTTGATAAGGACCGTGAAGCTCAGAAAAAACTGTTTCTACTCCAGATCAAAGGCGAATCATTTGTTGAAATCACCACACCCTGAAAAAGGGAGAGCGCCTTTTATGAACCCAGCCTGTTTGGGCTATATGGGATTAACATCCGGGCTGTTTTTGTTTACCTTGCCTTACATCCTGTTGTACACGAGACTGACCGGACGTTACCGCAGCAGCTTTACACAGCGCATCGGCATTTATCCTGCCCTGAATCCGCATTATGCGCATTCTCCGCGCTTATGGCTTCACGCTGTTTCAATGGGAGAGGTGAATGCAGCAGTCCCAATCATTGAGGCGTTTCAGACACTGGCGCCCCGCTGCACCATTATCCTTTCAACCACAACGGAACATGGGCAAAAACTTGCAAAAACCCGGCTACCCTCCGATGTTATATGCATTTATGCTCCCATTGATTTTATTCTTTCCGTGACAAACGCCCTCAGAAAAATAAAACCCGACCTGCTGGTCTGTCTTGAAACGGAACTATGGCCGAACTTGTTGATGATGGCTAACCTTATGGGTATAAAAACAGCCATCGTTAACGGTCGTATTTCAGGAAGGGCCATCAAGCGGTATAGGATGATCCGGCCGCTGATGAAAGAGGTGCTCGGCAGTATGAACTTTTTCAGCATGATTCAGGAGATTGATGCCAGAAGGATTAATGAAATGGGAGCAGCGCCGGAGAAAATACAGGTCAATGGCAATGCAAAATATGATCTATTGCTGCGCCAGTCCGACAGCCAGGTGCAGCCGGACCAGGTACGATATTGGCGGCAAATCTTCGGTATCAAGGAAAATGAGCCAGTTTTTCTGGCTGGAAGTACGCGACATTCTGAAGAAGAAATTATTCTGGATGCTTATCAAAAAGTGGTTCAGAAAGCCCCTGATACGCTTCTGATTCTGGCGCCCCGGCACCTTGAGCGGACCCGGCGTATCGAAAAAATTATCAAGGCAAGGGGGCTGAACTGTCAATTGCGGACCTGTCTCGGAAATAACGGCGAGAATAGAACGGCTCCTGTCATCATTCTGGATACCATGGGAGAACTTCAAGCCATTTACTGCATCGCCACGGTCGTTTTTTGCGGCGGCAGCCTGACACCGCTCGGCGGACAAAACATTCTTGAGCCGGCGGTATGGACTAAACCCGTACTCTACGGGCCATATATGGAAGACTTTCTGGATGCCAGAAGCCTTCTGGAAAGCACCGGAGGCGGCATTGAAGTAAAAGATGGCAATGACCTTGCCGAAAAAGTCCTGTTTTTTATCGCCAGTCCAGACCAAGCGCAAAAAACAGGAAATTCAGCACGAAGAGCCGTTGAAATGAACCAGGGCGCAGCCCAAAAGCATGCTGAAGCCATCTACAGCCTGTTACATTTCTAAATGATAAATGATGGATTCCGCACGCATCATTATCTTTTTTCATCGTTCATCATTACCTTTTTCGTTAAGCAGTATTCCCTGCCCCGTTGACTCCAGCACACTTCGCCATAATTTCCCATTCGTATCCACTTGTTTTCGTTTTCCTGCCGATGCACTCATGGGAATATGAACAAAATGATTGTTCCAGTGGCCGATCAGCATCCGGGTTTTCCCCGCCATTCCCGCATGCACGGCATCCCGCCCAAGTACGCTGCAGAATGCATGGTCATTGGCATTGGCAGGAAGACTGCGGATAATATAACTTGGATCAATGTACTTCAGCGAAATCTCCTCATTTTTTGCCTTGAAATATGTCTGTATCGCCTCTTTCAAAAATAAACCGATATCATTCAATTTGACATTTCCGGACTGATCCTTGTCCGGATTATCGTCTGTAAAATATTTCTGTCCGGCGCCTTCCGCCACCACAATAACTGCATGTTTCCGATCCTTCAGGCGCTTTTCCAGAGCAGCAAGAAGCCCTTTGGGGCCATCAAGATCAAAATCCACTTCCGGAATCAAAACAAAATTAACATCCTGCTGAGCCAGCACGACAGTTGAGGCAATGAACCCGGAATACCGGCCCATCAATTTGATAAGACCAATACCGTTTGGATATCCTTCAGCCTCGCTGTGAGCCGCTTTTATGGCCAGAGTGGCGATGTCAACCGCCGTGTCAAATCCAAACGAACGGGACACCAGATAGATATCATTATCAATGGTTTTGGGAATGCCTACGACGCTGATCTTCAGCCCGCGCTCGGTTATGGAGTCTGCGATTTTTGTCGCCGCCTTCAGAGTTCCGTCTCCACCAATCATGAACAACACTCCGATATTCATGCGTTCAAGGCAATCCACAATATCATCAATGGACTGAGGACCTCGGGAAGAGCCAAGAATAGATCCGCCGCGCTCCAGAATACCGGAAACATCTGCCGGAGTAAGCGGAAAAATATCATGACCATACTTTGGAATAAACCCCTGAAGCCCATATCGAATGCCATAAACATTGCTAACGCCGTAAGCATAGAATAGTCCCAGAACAATGGACCGGATGATGTCATTCAGCCCAGGACAAAGACCGCCACAAGTAACCAGCGCGCACCGAACCTTGCTGGGATCAAAAAATATTTTCTCCCTGGGACCCCCCATTTCAAAGGCCGGAACCTGTTTTCCCTCCAGAATCAAAGATTTCAGGTTGTCAAGATTGACATCAATTGTTACCTGGTCGGCATCTGAAATAAAAACATTTGTTTCTTCCCTGGTTTTAATGGGAGAAGTAATTCTGCTTTCCCCCAAAACAGGTATGGATGTATCAATATATTCGTTGTTCATAGTCCCCCATAATGGAATGATTATGGCTCAAAGACAAAAAAGCAGTTTTATAAACCTGCCGTGAACCACAGTCCTCAGCCTTGTTAATGCCATGAGTGCTTCTGTTAATGGCCGTTAAATTTAAAATCGCCCTTACCAAGAATATCATGAAGGTGCAAAATACCTTGAACCTTTTTTTGACTGTCCACAATTGGCAGCACAGTAATCTGATGTTTTTCCATGATATTCAAGGCGTCACATGCCAGCGAATCCAGAAACAGCGTTCGGGGCCGGGTGGTCATGACTTCATCGACCGACACACCATACACCGGTAGCCGTCTGGCGATCAGCCTGCGGATGTCGCCGTCGGTAATAATTCCAGCCAGCGTCATATCAGGGTACGCAACAAGAGTTGCCCCGATTTCCAGCCGGTTGATTTCATTTACTGCCGCATCCATGGAATCGCCGGCAAAAACCAGGGGAACCTGTGTATCTTTCAGCATGATATCCTGAACCCGACTGGCCAGATGCTGTCCCAGATTTCCGCCGGGGTGGACCCGCCTGAAATCGGAAGAATTAAAGTGTTTACGATTGATAAGAACCACGGCCAAAGCATCTCCCATCGCCAAAAGCGCCGTGGTGCTGGCAGTCGGCGCCAGACCCAGCGGACATGCTTCTGCTTCAACGCTGACATCAATAACGATATCGCTGTGTTCCGCCAGAGTAGAATGAAGATTCCCGGTAAAGGCGATCACCCTGCATCCGATTTTTCTAATGCTTGGCACCAGCAGATTGAGTTCATCCGTTTCCCCGCTGTTGGAAAGCGCCAGAAAGACATCATCCGGGCTGACCATTCCCAAATCTCCATGCATGGCCTCAACCGGATGCAAAAACAAAGAGCGGGTTCCCGTACTGTTCAATGTAGCAACAATTTTTCTACCAACAATCCCGGACTTTCCAATACCGCTTATGATCAGCCTGCCGGTTGCCTTGCAGATGAGATCAACCATTTCTTCAAAATGGTGATCCAGCCGATCAGCGAGCTTTAATATGCCTTCTGCCTCAATTTTCAGAACTTCTATGGCCTGTTCAATACTTGACATCATTCGCAAATTCCTTAAAGCCGGGACCAACTTGCCGGGAGCGGCGTTCACCCGGTCGCTTTTAGCCCAGCGCTTGTCGGGTCTTATTACTGCAATAATATATCCGTGAACACCGACATTTTTTGACTTTTACCGTCCCATCATAATATAAAACGAAATTCAAGATCAAGGTGGATTTCAGAATCCATTGAGATTAATCATTTCTGAAATACCGATATTGCCGAAGTTCAGGGGAATTTATTGACAAATATAGCCATGAAAAATATAATAAAAAATTCATAATTTTTGATCTGTCTGAAATTTGTAATGAATTACAAAAATCCGTTCTTGTGGTGATCGTATTCCGTTTTATGAATAAAGTGTATATCATGTTGAATATTTAGAAGATATAGCGAGGAAACATAATGCTCAATTTAATGCGTAAAAATGCAGGTACCTGGTTAATCAAAATTCTATTAGGTGCCATTGTTCTGGTCTTTGTGTTCTGGGGGGTCGGCAGTTTTCGCGACCGGGATGCCGGACGGGTCGCCATAGTCAATGGAGATCCGATCATGGTCGAAGAGTACAATGAAACCTATAACCGCCTTGTAGAACAAATGAAGCAGAAATACGGAAGTCGCCTGAATGATGAAACACTTAAGATGCTTCAGGTTAAAAAACAGACCATTGATCAACTTATTGAAAAAAAGCTGCTATTGATTGAAGCAAAACGATTGAATTTTCAAGTCGGCGACGAAGAGCTGTCTGCCACCATAAGAGCCATTCCGGCTTTTATGGATAATGGCAATTTTGATAGCCGAAGATACCGGGCTGTTTTATCCCAAAACCGTCTTACACCGGAATCCTTTGAAATCAAACAACGCGAATTTGTCCTGATGGATAAAGTCCGGTATTTGGTTTCTGGCAGTGTCAAAGTATCCGACTCCGAGATTGAAGACTCCTATCAATGGAAAAATTCGCAGATAATGATCGACTATGCCTTGTTTGATCCATCACTGATTAGCGATATTCGTCTTTCTGATGATGAGATTAAAGCCTATTTTGACACCAACAAAAACACCTATAAGACCGAACCCAAACGCAAGGCGGATTATCTGCAGTTTACACCTGAAATGTATCATTCCAAAGTGTCCCTGGCCGATTCCGAGGTAAAGGATTATTTCGAATCCACCCCCGGAGAATTTGACACGCCCAAAACCGTTGAAGCCAGCCATATTCTGATTAAATTAGACCAGGATGCCAGTGTGGAACTCACTGACAAAGGCAAAGAAAAAGCACTTTCAGTCCTGAATATGGCAAAGGAAGGAAAGGATTTTGCGGAACTTGCCAAACAATACTCTGATGATCCAGGCGGGAAAAACGGCGGACATCTTGGCTTTTTTAAACGAGACGCCATGGTGGAGCCTTTTGGAGAAAAAGCATTTTCCATGAACCCCGGAGAAATCAGTGATCCAGTCAGGACTCAGTTCGGATGGCATATCATTAAAGTTGAAAAGGTTAACGAGGCATCCACCCTTACCTTTGAACAGGCCAGGCCCAAAATCATAAAAAAACTAACCGATGAAAAAGCCAAAAACATGGCCAATGAAGATGCCTTCGCAACCTATAATGCCGCCCTGAATGCGGAATCATTGTCCAAGGTTGCTGCAACATTGAAACAGCAGATAATCACAACAGAACCTTTTGGTCGCAATGGCCCGACAGGGGTCAAAAGTCCTGCCCAATTTGGGGCCATCGCCTTTGAACTATCACCCAATGCCATCAGCGATATCATTGACTCGCAAGGTGCCTACTATATCCTTCAGGTTGTTGAAGACATGCCCGAGTCGATCCCCGAATTCACACTGGTTGCTGAAAAGGTTCGCGCAGATTTAACAAAGAAGCGACAGGACGAACAAGCATTAAAAGATGCTAATCAATGTCTGTCCGAAATAAAAAGTGGTAAATCGCTGAAAGAGTCTGCTGGAAAAAAGAATATTAAAACCGGATCAACCGACTTCTTTAAACGCAGCGACCGGATTCCGGATATCGGTTATGAGCGCGAAATGTCATCTGCCGCCTTTTTGCTCTCATCTGAAAAGAAATACACCGATGAGCCGATTAAAGGCCAGAAAGGATATTATGTCATTGTGTTCAAAGAAAGAAAAGCTGCCGACCCTGCCGGATTAGCGGATGAAAAAGGACAAATCACCGAGACGCTGACCAGTCAAAAACAGCGCCGTGTATTCGAAGACCTGCTGACCTCGCTTCGGAACAGTGGCAAGATCGTTGTTGAAAACGGGTATTTGTAATCTCATCGCAGAGGGTGAAAAAGGACAGGTATGGCACCTTTCACCCTCTGTTCGCCAGGATTATCAATTTGGGAGATTTTTTCATGTGAGTTGCCGAAGGATCAAATCTGATGCCAGCAAAACAAGATAATGACTCCCCGTTTACTTCAAAAAAATGCCCGTATTGTGAAAATTATCTGACCATTGATGAGCGGTTTTGTTTCTCCTGCAAAAAAAAAGTGGGAAAATTAAACAAAAAAACCGGCATGGCGCATCACCCCATCAACTGGATTTCTTACATCATCTGCATTATATCCTGGACTTTTCTGGTATTTTATATCTGGTGGGCTTTTTTTTAGCCGACATCATCCTTCATCATTTTCTTTTGGAAGCCATTTGCCCAGTACCTCCGCCAACGCATGGGGCGACACCGGCTTGGTGATGTAGTCATTCATTCCCGCCTCTATACAGCGCTGCCGATCGCCCTGCATTGCGTGGGCTGTTATGGCGATAATCGGAATTGCTGAATGACGAATGGTGCGTGATGAATAAGCTGCTAATTTTTCAGATTCTTTTTCTTTCATCATTCCGAATTCATCATTCAGCATTATCTTCTCATAATTCCTGATTCTTCTCGTAGCCTCATATCCATCCATCTCGGGCATCTGCACGTCCATCAGCACCAGATCGTAGGGCAGAGTTTCCAGGGCGATGAGTGCCTCCGCACCGTTGGCTACGGCATCTGCACGCAAACCCAGTTTCTTTAAAATGCCCAAGGCCACCTGCTGATTGGTGATGTTATCCTCAGCCAGCAAAATTCTGGCTTTACGGTTTTTATACAGGTTCAGCATATCGCTGGCGGTATTACGAGTGACGATGGATAATGGCGCGAACTCACGCTCTGTAAGCGCCAGAGACAAAACAATCTTAAGTTCTTCATACCGTATCGGTTTGGTCGTATATCCAGCAAAACCGATCCTCTGAAGGCGCTGGGCATCGCCCCGCATCCCCAGTGATGTCAGCAACACCATCCGGGTATTGGCCAGGCGTTTGTCCACCTTGATGACGCGACCAACAGTCTCACCATCCATACCAGGCATCTGCATGTCGATCACGGCAATACGGAAGGGATCGTTCTCCTCTATAGCCAGATAGAGGAGCTGGAGCGCCTCGGGACCATCCTGCGCCTCCGCTGGGCGCATGCCCCATGATGTCATGCGGATGATCAGGATTTCGCGATTGGTGGCGCTATCGTCCACAATCAACACGCGAACGTCGCGCAGGGCGGCGGGGTGGATACTTTCCGCAGGCACCTCCCCGGCCTGTTTGCCCAGGCGCGCGGTGAACCAGAACTCCGAACTCTTCCCTTCTTCGCTGCTAACGCCGGCCTCACCGCCCATCAGCTCCGCCAGTTGTCTGGAGATGGCCAAGCCAAGCCCGGTGCCGCCATACTGACGCGTGGTCGATGCATCTACCTGGCTGAACTTGTCGAAAAGCAAGCCTATCTTGTCTCCCGGTATCCCAATGCCCGTATCTCGCACCGAAAAGCGCAGCAATACAGTTTCCGCCACATCTTCCACAATGGAGATGCGAATCGCCACCTCACCAGCATTGGTGAACTTGATGGCGTTACCCGTCAGATTGGTGAGAACCTGGCGCAAACGGCCCTGATCACCGCACAACAACGATGGCACATTCATATCTGCGGCGCATAGCAGCTCCAGCCCCTTCTCATGAGCCCGCACGGCAAGCGTGGCGGTGAAGTCGTCCAACAGGCTCGACAGATCAAAATCCTGCATCTCCAGGTCGAGCTTCTTCGCCTCAATCTTGGAGAAATCGAGAATGTCGTTGATCAGGCTGAGCAGCGATTCGCCACTTACGCGAACAATTTCAGCAAAGCTTCGCTGCTCGTCGTCAAGTTCGGTATCAAGCAGCAGCCCGGTCATGCCAATGACCCCATTTATAGGAGTTCTGATTTCATGGCTCATGTTGGCCAGAAACTCGCTCTTGGCGGCGCTGGCCATCTCGGCCCGCACCGCCATTTGGTTCGCCCGTTCCGTGGCCTCCTCAAGATGAATGTTGATCTCTTTGAGTTCCGCCTCCGCCAGCCGTTTTTCGGCAAGGCTGTTCAGAAACGTGTTAAACCACCAGACCAGCTCGCCTATCTCATTGCGTGATATGGTTGTCATGTGAAGGTCAGACTCCGGTCTGCCATCCCGAATGGCCTTGAAACGCTCGGTGATATCCTTGATGGGAACAACCACGCGTTTCGAAAAATAATAAATGTATAAAACAGCCAGAACCATACTGATCACTGTTATTAACAAGGTATTTCTCGCAATACCACTGAGCTGGGCGTCAATTTGCGCCGTCTGAATAAAACTCATGAGAATCCATGAGCTATCTTCAAATCGGTTGTATAGTACGAGAGTGTCATGGCCTTCCAGTTGAGTGCGGAACAAGCCTGATGGTGAATCAGCTTCCGCCGCCAGCGATGGATCAAGTGATCTGCCGATTTGATTCATATCCGGATCACTGACAATCCGGTGGTGTTGATCAATCACCCGGAATATCTGCCCGATCTGACCTTCACTCTGGAAACTTTGTTGAAGCACGACCGGATCATATGATATGACCAGGAAACCGATGGGGCGCTCTTCTGCAGTTTGGGCATCGAAATGCCAGATGATTTTAACAGCAGCAATGACCTTGGGATGCCGGGAATTGACAATGATGCTATCGACTATCCCCATCCACATTACGGATCGCCTGGCATTCGCCGCTTCTGCAAAGACCTGCTCCCTGAAAGATTTTTTAATTTCTCCGGTCACAAGGGTTTCGCCCACATGATAATGGGCATCCGCCAAAGAAAACATATCAATTGAAATAATGCCATCCAAATTGCTGTATCCACTCAAAATATAGCCAATCTTCGCCTGGGTTGACAGACGCTCATAATCATTGTCTAATTTTTTTGAATCAGCGGTGTCCTGAAGCACATTTCGAATATCTTCCTGACTTGACAGGCTCATCATAAGGCTTTCCACATCACGCATGAGCAGATTCAGATAATTTTTCTTTTCTTTCATGAGTTCCGTGGTGTAGCTCTGAACTTTTTCATGAACAGCAGAACGTGATATGCTATATGAAACAGCGCTGAGGCTGATCAGCGGAACAAGGCTGATCAATACGACATAAGCGATAACGCTGCGGGTCAGGGAAGGCTTGATTAATTTTACAGATACAGGTTTCACGATAGATTTCCCCAGGTGATGATTTAGTTATGTACATCCCTACTGCTCGAGCAGTTCTTTTTTCATCACTTTACTCAGTGCAGCAAACTGCGCTTCCAGCTCAGGAATATATCCCCCGGTGGCTCTCAATTCTCCCGCCTTGGCCGCTTTTTCCATCTCGAAAGCTACGGCGCGCAAACGTTCACCTCCCACGTTGGCCGACGCACCCTTGATGGTGTGGGCCTGGCGTTCGGCGCCTGTAGCATTTCCGGCTTCCAGATAACTCTTCAGCGCATCAATCTGCCGCGGTATGTCTTCAAGAAAGCTTTCCGCCACCATTTTGGCCAGGTCCTCATCTTCCATCAACCGGGCCAGCATACCCTCACGGTCAAACATAAGCGGCGAGCGGCGAGCGGCGAGCGGCGAGTTATCAGTAATCAACGATGAAAGGCTCCCAACCTCATCAATTTTCTCTTTATGTTTCAACATTCTTGATTCATCATTTTCTTTGGGAAGCCATTTATCCAGCACACCAGCCAACGCCGCCGGCGTAACCGGCTTGGTAATATAGTCATTCATGCCCGCCGCCAGGCAGCGCTCCCTGTCTCCCTGCATGGCGTGGGCCGTCATGGCGATAATTGGAATGGCGGGCGATGGGTGAACCCCGCCTTCCGCAGCAGCTTTCTCATTCCTGATTCGTAATTCGTAACTCCTGATTGTTTTCGTGGCCTCAATTCCATCCATCTCTGGCATCTGCACGTCCATCAGCACCAGGTCATAAGGCAGAGTTTCCAGAGCTCTAATCGCTTCCGCTCCGTTGGCGACTGCATCCGCACGCAGACCCAGTTTCTTCAGGATGCCCTGGGCCACCAGTTGATTGGTGATGTTGTCCTCAGCCAGCAAAATGCGCGCCTTGCAGCCTGCGAACAAGTTCATCGTCTCACTGTTTGTATGACGTATGGCGATGGGCGGTTGCTCCTCAGCTTCCATATCCGCAGGCTTCATAACAGAACTATCCGCCAGCACCATGGACAGAACTGACTTCAGTTCCTGATATCGTATAGGCTTGGTCGTGTATGCAGCAAAACCGGCATCCTGATAGTTCAGGACATCGCCATGCATCACCATGGAAGTCAACATCACCATTTGGATGTCGGTCAATCGTTTGTCCACCTTGATGGCACGACCGACGGCATCACCGTCCATGCCCGGCATCTGCATGTCGATCACGACAATGCGGAAAGGGTCATTTTCGTCTATCGCCAGATATAAAGCACGGAGCGCCGCAGGACCGTTCTGTACATCCATCGGTCGCATACCCCATGATTCAAAGCGGGTATTAAGGATTTCACGGTTGGTGGCGCTATCGTCCACAATAAGTACGCGCACCCCGTGCAGATCAGTAATCGGGATACTTTCCGTATGCGCCCCTCCGGCCTGTTTGGCAAGTCGCGCGGTAAACCAGAACTCCGAGCCGCTGCCATCTTCACTGCTCACGCCGACATCACCGCCCATCAGCTCGACCAGTTGTTTGGAGATGGCAAGGCCCAGGCCGGTGCCACCGTATTTGCGCGTACTCGATGCATCCACCTGACTGAACACTTCGAAGAGCAAGCCGATCTTGTCTTTGGGAATTCCGATGCCCGTATCGCGAACAGAAAAGCGCAACAAAACAGTTTCCCGTCCCCCTGCACCCTGAATCCTGCCCACTGCCCCATCGTCTTCCACCAAATTTACGCGGACCGCCACCTCGCCTGCAGATGTAAACTTGATGGCGTTGCCAACCAGATTTGTGAGAATCTGGCGCAGACGGCCGGTGTCGCCGCTAAGCAGCGTTGGCACATTCATATCTGCTGCGCAGAGCAGCTCCAACCCCTTCTCGTGAGCCGACACTGCCAGCGATGCGGCAAAGTCCTCCAGCAGGCTCGACAGATCGAAGTCCAGTGTCTCCAGGTCAAGTTTCTTCGCCTCAATCTTGGTGAAATCGAGGATATCGTTAAGCAGCTTGAGCAGCGATTCACCGCTATCACGCACGATTTCGGCGTAGCGCCGCTGCTCTTCGTTTAGATCCGTATCCAGCAGCAACCCGGTCATGCCTATAACCCCGTTCATGGGGGTGCGGATCTCATGGCTCATATTAGCCAGAAACTCGCTCTTGGCGGCGCTGGCCATCTCGGCTTTCACCGCCAGGCTGTTGGCCAGCGCCGTGGTCTCCTCAAGATACAGGTTCATTTTATGGAGTTCCGCCTCCGCCCGCTTGCGCTCCGTAACGTCCTCTTTCACTGCTACGAAGCTGGTGATGACTCCATGATCATCCCTGATGGGTGAGATGGATGCATGTTCCCAGAAGAGCTCGCCATTCTTTTTCTTGTTATGGAACTCTCCTTGCCAGATTCGCCCTGCAAGTATTGTGTTCCAAAGTTCCTTGTACGCCTCCAGAGGGAACGCTCCGGACTTGAGAATGCGTGAATTATGACCAACTACTTCGGCAAATGTATAGCCAGTCGTTTCAGTAAACTTCGGATTGACATATTCAATAGCGCCAGTGGTGTCAGCGATGACGATGGAGACAGGACTCTGTTCCACCGCAGCGGAGCGCTTGCGAAAATTGGCTTCACTTTCCCGCAGAGCATTCTCCGCCAATTTATGAGATGTGATATCCCAATTGGTGCCGATCACATGCAAGGGGTGCCCGGAGGCATCTCTCTGCACGAGCGCACTGGCGCGGATGTTGTGTATAGTCTCGTCCGGCCAGAGTACGCGGAACTCGGTGTCGAAATCCTTTTCGCCACGCAACGCACACTGGAGTTCTTTGTCTCCTGTCAGACGATCTTCCGGATGGACTCCAGCCAGCCATGCCTCGTAAGCACCGCCGAACTGATCAGGCGTGATTCCGTAGAGTCGAAACATTTGCTCATCCCAGACCAGCTTGTTGTTGACAACGTCATAATCCCAGATGCCCACACCGCCCGCCCGCACTGCAAGCGCCAAGCGGTCAGTGGCCTGTCGTAGCAATTCCTCCGCCTGCTTGCGCTCGGTGATATCCTGTATAATTGTGTGCAGAATGCTGCGCCCGCCATATTGGATCATGCTTGCCGATACCGCCACATCTTTCAGCGAACCATCCGCCAGGCGGTGCTGGATTTCGTACCGCCTGCCATCTTTCGGCAAGGTTGCAGACAGGGTCTGACGGACTTCGGAAGCAGGCAGGATGTTGATGTCGGTGATACGCATGGTCAGCAACTGCTCCCGCGTATAGCCATAAAAATTCAGGGCTGCGGCATTGGCATCAACGATCTCTCCGCCTACGGAATCAATCAGCATCATCGCCGTTGAATTGTTGGCGAATTGGTTGCGGTATGATTCCTCCTTTACTATGATATCCACGGTCAACTGATCAGCCAGATGTTGCGCCCTGAATCTGGTATTCAAAAGGGAAATAATCAGCCCAAACAACAGAATACTGATGATAGCGCCACCGGATAGAATGCCGTAAACACTGCCGTAATTCAACTGCTCGCCCGCCTTGGTAAATCGCAGGTACCATAAGTGGTTGTTGAAAGCTGTAGAAGTTTGCAAGGTCAATCGTGATATGCTTGCTGTTTCCATCTCCTCCTTCGACTGACTGTCGTAAAGCAATGAATCTGCAAGCAATTGCTCGTTATCAAAAATCTGCAAGCGAATCCGCTTTCCTGCTTCCGAATCCCATCCTCTCAAGATACCTTTCATGAGGTCTTTCATCCGGTACGGACTATAAACCCATCCATATAGTGCAGCACTGCGCTGCTCTGCTGTATCGGTTGACATCCCTTTTCGGTAAACTGGAACATACATCAAAGTTCCTGCCTGAACATCATGATCTGTCTCCTGAACCAGAATTACCTTTCCGGAGAGAACAGGTGCATCCAAATCCCTAGCCCGTTCCATTGCCATGCGACGAACAGGTTCGGAGAACATATCGTAGCCAAAAGCCCGGAGGTTTCGTCCTGAAAACGGTTCAAGATAGATAATGGAGGTATATGTTTCCCGATCACCTTCCGGCTTTACACTGTAATCAGAATAGCCCTGGCTGCGGATTTCCTTTATGTGCTGCGCAAGCCGATCGCGGGGGATCATCAGCGAGAAACCAATGCCTTGTATGCCTGGAAGATGCTGCTCTACTTTTTGTCGCCAGGTGAAGAGTTGCCATTTTTCGCGCGTAACTTCATCCGAAGCATTAAAAAAAGCGGCGGCGCTTAATAATATCTGTGCATGAGTAGCCATCCGCGAATCTATTCTTAGCTCGATTTGGCTGCAACCAAAATCGAACTCTATTTTTGCATTGGCTTCATCATTCATTTTTGCATGAATAGTTGCAATGATTGTGGCAATCAGCCCGACAGACAGCAGAACCCATGCTATCCAAATACTTTTGCGAGCCTTGTTTTGATCCGATATCATTTTTTCAGTTCCTATCCGTTAGAAATGATGATGAACTTCTCTTTCATCACTTCTCATTATCTTTTTATTCATCATTTCAGGGCGGGCACGATGGTTCCCCCCGCGTTCATCATTCATTATTATCTTTTGGAAGCCATTTGTCCAGTACATCAGCAAGCGACCGGGGAGATACCGGCTTGGTGATGTAATCATTCATGCCCGCCGCCAGGCAGCGCTCCCGGTCGCCCTGCATGGCGTGAGCCGTCATGGCGATAATCGGAATTGATGAATGACGAATGATGAGTGATGAATACGCAACCAATTTTTCAGGTTCTTTTTCTTTCATCATTCCTAATTCATCATTCATCATTATTTTCTCGTTATTCCTGATTTTTTCTGTGGCTTCGAATCCGTCCATTACCGGCATCTGCACATCCATCAGAACCAGGTCGTAGGGCAGGGTCTCCAGCGCGGTGATTGCTTCCGCACCGTTAGCTACAGCGTCTGCATACAGACCCAGTTTGTTCAGGATGCCCAGCGCCACCTGCTGGTTGATGATGTTATCCTCGGCCAGCAGGATGCGCGCATTGCGGCCGGCGAAAAGATTCAACATTTCGCGACCTGCGAGATGGTTCAGCGTTTCGCGGGCAGTGTGACGCGTAGCGATAGACTGCATCATCGGCTCCGTCCCACCGTCGTTATTCATCAGAACCTGGGACAGAACGGCCTTCAATTCCCGGTGCTGTATCGGCTTAGTCGAATATGCCGAGAAACCAATCTCCTGGAAGCGCCGGGCATCACCCCGTGTTCCCATGGATGTCAGCATCACCATTCTGGTGTCGGCCAGACGTTTCTCCACCTTGATAGCGCGACCGACAGCCTCACCGTCCATGCCTGGCATCTGCATGTCGATCACGGCACAGCGGAAGGGATCATTATCGTCCAGCGCCTGGTAGAGGTCATGGATGGCTTCGGGGCCGTCCCGCGCCTCCATCGGACGCATGCCATAAGAGGCCAGACGAGTGGTCAGGATTTCGCGATTGGTAGCATTATCGTCCACGATCAGCACACGAACACCGCGTAAATCTGCTGGCGAAAGACTTTCCGCTTGCTCCACCACTGCCTGTTTGCCAAGAAGCGCGGTAAACCAGAACTCGGATCCTTTGCCTTCTTCGCTGCTAACGCCAGCCTCACCGCCCATCAGCTCGGCCAGTTGTCTGGAGATAGCCAAGCCAAGCCCGGTACCGCCATATTTCCGCGTGGTCGATGCATCCACCTGGCTAAACTCTTCAAAAAGCCGGTACATCTTATCTGCAGGAATACCAATACCCGTGTCGCGCACCGAAAAGCGCAGTAGAACAGTTTCATTGTCCTTCTCACTGCCAAAAGATATATTGGCTGTCCCCTGTTCCCCGCCACCTGCCCCCTGACTTCCGCCCCCTTCTTTCAGAGATACACGGATCGCCACCTCACCTGCCTGGGTGAACTTTATGGCGTTACCCGCCAGATTAGTGAGAATCTGGCGCAGACGACCCGGATCACCGCGCAGCAGAGTCGGCACATTTAGATCGGCGGCGCAAAGCAGCTCCAACCCCTTCTCGTGAGCCCTCACTGCCAGCATGGCTGCAAAATCGTCTAGCAGGCTCGACAGATCAAAGTCCAGCGTCTCCAGGTCGAATTTCTTCGCCTCGATCTTGGAGAAATCAAGTATGTTGTTGATAAGGCTGAGCAGCGATTCGCCGCTGGCGCGCACGATTTCGGCATAACGCCGCTGTTCATCATTCAGATCCGTATCCAGTAGTAGCCCGGTCATGCCAATAACCCCGTTCATCGGGGTGCGTATCTCATGGCTCATGTTGGCCAGGAACTCGCTTTTGGCGGCGCTGGCCATCTCGGCCTTTTCCGCCATCTCGCTGGCACGGGATGTAGCCTCCGCCAGATGGCGATTAGTCTCGATCAGTTCCGCCTCCGCAAGCTTGCGCCCAGTAATGTCCTCCTTGACCGCTACAAAACTGGTGACAATTCCCAGAGCATCCTTGATAGGTGAGATGGATGCCTGTTCCCAGAAGAGTTGACCATTCTTCTTCTTGTTGTGGAACTCTCCCCGCCAGACCTCACCTGCAAGTATGGTATTCCAAAGCGTCTTGTATGCCTCGGGAGGGAACTCTCCCGACTTTAAAATGCGCGGATTCTGACCCAGCGCTTCGGCAAGCGTATAGCCAGTCATTTCAGTGAACTTGGGGTTGACATATTCAATGGCGCCCGATGTGTCAGTGATGACGATAGTAACGGGACTCTGTTCCACCGCAGTGGAGAGCTTGCGGGCATAAGCCATGCTTTCCTGCAACGCCAACTGCTGGGCTCGAATACCCTGGTCGGTGCGGCGCAGCAGAATATAGATGAAGCTCATCGAGAGCGCCAGCATCACCCCGCCGGCCACTCCGCCCAAGACCAACAGGCGTGTGAAAGCCGCCTCGCCTCCGGACAGTTGATGCAGATGCTGTTGCCACAGAAGCGCCCACACGCCTGCGGTCATAAGGATCACCATGACTGCCAGAGGGGGCAACAGACGCCGCAGCACCGGCCTGGGTGAAGCGTTGGCACAACGGTCAGAGACAAAGACGGCGGCGAAAATGGGCAGAAGCAGCAGCGCCATCAGGCGAGATTTTTTCATACTGCCAAGTCGGGTTGTCCGTTGATCACTCATCCAAAAGCATCCTCTGCAATATCTTTTTCAAGTTCGTTGTCAATACCATTGGCCCAGGAAATTTATTCAGAAAATCCCCCTTTTAAAAAGAGGGAGGAGGAAGCAGCAACAGACGATTCATGAATGTCCACAATGGCTTGTCCTCCAAGATAGTCTTTGGTTCGGTACTGGGTAATGTGCATGATTTTTCTGGTGATCTCCCCGATACGGTCAATTTCCGTTTTGATGGTTCTGATCGTTTCAGCATGGGGATCATTCTCATCCATATCCTGCAGCAACATTTCGGAGTACCCGGAAACAACATAAAGCGGCTGATTCAATTCGTGGCAGATGGCTCCGGCCATCTCGAGTACACCCTGAAGTTTCTGACGCATGGCGACTTCAGCCTGCAGTTTCAGAACACGTCGTCCCACGCCGATCCTTGCAAGCAGTTCTGTAATATCGTAAGGCTTGGCGATATAATCATCCGCCCCGGCATCAAGTCCCTGAACTATATCGTTTGGTTCCGCCTTTGAAGTTAAGAGAAGAATATAGAAGGGTTCAGAATGGTGCTGAGCGCGCAGTTTCCTGCAAAGAGTGAGGCCATCCATGCCCGGCATTACCCGATCCAGAACAACAAGCATGGGGGCATCCGGCTGCTGCAGAATTTTCCATGCCTCTTCACCGTCCATGGCGCTTATAACCAAATAGCCGAACTTGCCCAGCACGCCCTGAAGCATGAGGCGGGAGGTAATATCGTCCTCTGCGACAAGAATCCTCATCATTGATTTTCCCTTAGGCGGCTTCCAACATTTTGGTATATCGGGCGCCTTATTTGCCGGTGCGCGGCAGTTCGAACCAGAAATTACACCCTTTGCCCACATCGCTTTCCAATCCAATCCGGCCACCATGAGCTTCAACCGCCAACTTGCAGAACGTCAGACCAAGACCGGTCGAATAGGTTCGACCCTTTTTGCGCTTATCCACCTGGAAAAATTTACCGAATACCTTCTCGCGATATTCCGGTAAGATCCCAGTGCCATTATCCTCAACCGACACGCGTACATTGTCATCAGCGATTTCAATGCCAACCGTAATGGTACCCTTTTCCTTGTCGGTAAACCTTAGCGCATTGCCGATAAGGTTCTGGAGAACGCGCCGAATCAGGCGTGTGTCACCCACAATCATCTCCATTTTCATGGGCGATGTGAGGTTGAGCACACGCTGGCCTCGCAAAGTCTCGACCATCCTGAACGTCTCATTTACCAACACCCTCATGTCAATCGCAGATAACTCAAGCGTCATCTGGCCCGCCTCCATCTTGCTTACGTCCAGAAGGGAGGTTATCATTTCAAGAATCGTTATAGCGGAGATTGATGCAGTGTCGATATAATCAGCCAAATTTTTTGTCAGTGGCTCCATTTCCGCCATTTCCAGGTTGCCAAGTATGACCATCATCGGCGAGCGCATGTCGTGAACAATCATGTGTACCAGATTGTCGCGCAGTGTCTCCAGTTCGCGGAGTTTGTCGTAGGATCGCTGAAGTTCGCGTTTGCTGCGATATAGCTCCAGATGTGTCTTCACACGCGCACATATCTCTTCAACCTGAAAAGGCTTGGTCACATAATCGACTGCCCCCATGGAAAGGGCTTTTACTTTTTTCTCGGTATCAGTAAGTGCGGTGACAAAAATCACAGGAATGTCCTTCAGCACTGTATCTGCCTTCAATCGTTCGCAAATCTCGAAACCGTTCATCTCCGGCATCCGGATGTCCAGCAGGATCAGGTCGGGCGGGTCGGCCTGAGCCGCCAGCAGAGCCAGTTTGCCGCTGGGGACAGGCCGCGGTTCATAACCCCGATCTCGGATTATTGCTGAAAGCAACTCAAGATTGGCTGGAACATCATCGACGATAAGGATATTGGGTGTCTCAGCATCCTTATCGTCTGGCGCAACGGGTGTTTGTCTATCGGATATGTTAGACATGGTTTGGCTCTCTGAAAAATATTGCCGTAATATATCCTGTATTTTCCTCCCCTTTGACCAGTCTCATCTCGCCTCCAAGAGCAGAGATAATTTTGTGAGCCACAACAGGAGCCAATCCCAGTGTTTCAGCAGATGATTTGCTCCTTTCAAGTGATTCTATTTCGAAAAAGCCGGCGACCGCCTCCACTGAAAGCAGGAAGTCGTCCACATCAATATTCACACGCAGAAATTCAGCTTCGACTACCCCCGTGACCCAAACTGAGTACCTGTCCAGGGACAAGGAAGTCGCAAGGAGGATCAGCGTTTGCAGAACTCTCTTAAGTAATACGCGATCACCCTTAAGGAAAACCGATTCCAGAACGGCTTGTTGATCCATTGAAATCTGTATGCCCGGAAGGGAAGCTCTGACACTGTCGAGGAGTACGGAAAAAGATACTGCTTCACCGATTTTAAGGGGAACTTCTTCAATATCGATGATCAATGCCATATCCTCAATGAGATTGCGCATACGCAAACTGGCTTCACGAAACAAATCTGCGTATCGCTTGCAATCCTCGGTTGGAGGACACCGGTCTATAATCAGTTCGCCTATACCCAACACTCCATTGACGGGGGTGCGGATTTCATAGGAAATAATACGAAAGAAATCATTCTTGAGCCGGCCTAATTCCAGCAACCGTTCGTAAGCTTTCGCCAGTTCGAGGGTCCGATCTGCTACCCGTTGCTCCAGATTCAAATTTTGAACGCAGAGCTGGCGTTGAAGGGACGATATCCTCAGATGGGCCCGCACCCGCGCCACGATCTCCTCAACCTGAAAAGGTTTGGTAACATAATCTACCGCGCCCAGGGAAAAGGCTTTTACTTTTTCCGCAGTATCAGTAAGCGCGGTGATGAAGATTACGGGGATATTCTTCAGAACTGCATCAGCCTTCAGGCGCTTGCACACCTCAAAACCGTTCATTTCCGGCATTCGGATGTCCAGCATGATCAGATCGGGCGGATCTGCCTGCGCCGCCAACACCGCCAGTCTGCCGCTGGGAACCGGACGCGGTTCATAGCCCCGTTCCCGGAGCATTTCGGAAAGCAGCTCCAGGTTGGCCGGGATATCATCCACGATAAGTATGCTGGGAATGTCCTGGGAAGAAAATGATTCTGCGGTCATGGCAATCTCCTTATACTTGAATACCCCCAAGGTTTATATCGTTTAGCCCCAAAGTGCGTATTATGTCAGCTTTGGTTTTCAACGATCAGGATGGAAGCAGCGTCTTTAACACATCTTCTTTGCCAACAACACCCACCAGCTTTCCGTCCTGCACCACAGGAAGGGTATGAAAACCCTTGTCCACCATCAGCGAGGCCACTTCCTCAATCCCGGTCTCCGGAGTAACGGTAGCCGGCTTTGGCGACATGGCCTGAGCTACAGTCAAGGCGGCGATCTTTTCGACTTCTTTTTCAATCCTCTTTAATGAAGTCAGGGGCATAAACCCATCCAGAAGAGAAAAGAGCGAAGGAATCGGAACGCTTTTTTGTTGAGCCACAAGATCGCTCTGGCAGAGAATACCAACGACCCTGCCTTTGGCATCTACAACAGGAAGACCGTTAATTCGTTTTTCAAGCATGATTCGAGCTGCATGGACGATCTCTGTTTCAGGTGAAACCGAAATAACATCCGCCGTCATGATGTCTTTTACTCTGAACATAGTTCCTCTTATATCTTTTAAAGGTTAAGGTATGTAAGAAAAAATTTTTGTCGCTGTCGTTATTTGTCAGCAATATATGTGATGGCACGATTCAGCCTGACAATCACCCGGTTTTTTCCCAGTATTTCCATGATTTCAAAAATCCCAGGACTGGCGGTTTTTCCTGTTAGAGCAACCCGGACTGGTTGGGCGATTTTCCCCAGCTTCAACCCTGTTTCCTCCATGACCGACAGAAAAACTGTTTCAAGACCTGCAACAGTGAATTCCGATAAGGCTTCCATTCTCTGAACCAGCAGGGTTAATGGCTCCAAGGCTTCGGATTTCATGAATTTATCAGAGGCCACAGGGTCATAGGAAATTGTGTCCTCATAATAAAAGCGGGCCGCTTCCGCCATTTCATCAAGGGTTTTGCTGCGAGCATTCAGTGTCAAAATTACCTGGTCCAGATAATGTCCTTCTTCAGCATCGTAATCCCTTGCTTTCAAAAACGGCAGAAGATGAGGCGTAAGTGCGCGGGGCGCAGTCGCCTTGATATGATCCGCGTTCAGGGAAAGAAGCTTGTCCATGTCAAAAACTCCCGCGGATTTTCCAATATGTTCCAGGGAGAATTTTTCAATCAGATCTTTTCGCGTAAAAAATTCCTGATCCCCGCATGACCATCCGAGACGAATCAGATAATTGATCATGGCTTCGGGCAAAAATCCCATATCCCGGTAGGCGGTTACAGACATGGCGCCGTGACGTTTGCTGAGACGCGACTTGTCCTTGCCCAGAACCATCGGCACATGCCCAAACACCGGAAGCTCGGCTCCCAGAGCATTATAAAGCATAATCTGGCGGGGAGTATTGTTGACATGGTCATCCCCGCGAATCACAGTGTTGATGCCCATTGTGATATCATCCACAACCACAACGAAATTGTAAGTCGGCGTGCCGTCGCTTCGCTGAATGATAAAATCATCCTGCTCGGCATTTTGAAAGACAATGTCGCCCTTGACCACATCGTGAATGACGGTGATTCCGGTCAACGGAGCGCGAAACCTGACCACCGCATCATCGCTTTTACAGAGCTGCTTCTCCCTGCAGGTCCCGTCATATTTGGGTTTTCCGCCGGTTGACATTGCCTGCTGTCGCATGGCGTCAAGCTTTTCTGAAGAGCAGGTACAGTAATAGGCATGACCGGTATCCAGAAGTTTTTGGACATATTCTGCATAGACATGAAATCGTCGGGACTGAAAATACGGCCCTTCATCCCAGTCTATCCCCAGCCACTCCAGAGCCTCGAAGATGGCATCCGCCGATGCCTGAGTGGAACGGACCGAATCGGTATCTTCGATGCGAAGGACAAAACGACCATTGGTGTGTCGGGCGTAAAACCAATTAAACAAGGCGGTTCGCGCCCCGCCCACATGAAGATATCCAGTGGGGCTTGGAGGAAAACGAGTAATGACAGTGCGCATTATAATTCACCTGAATTGTAACAATGAGTAAAGTAATAAAATGTTTTTAAACAATAAATACAATTTTTTATATTCTGACTATATTACTTAAATATCAATTATAAGTAATTGTCCAACATTGGCTTAATGTCATAAAACATAAGAAAATTAAGCATAAAAGCCCTTCTTTTGAGCCTTGATCATCGTTTCGGCCATTCGGGTTTATTTTGTGGGGCGAATAATTATTCGCCCCTACAATGTGCCTGATGGCGACAAGACACAGATAAATGCATGGCTGAAAGATGATCAAGGCCGAAAATTCCATCTGACATTAGAGGAAGCCACTACCACCTGCTCCGTCAACCATAACATAAAAACCACCAACAGACAACATCCACCGGCGATCAAATCTGCGAGTATTTTTCATGTGCAACAGCAATTGATCAGGCATAAAAGCCATTTTCACATAAAAAGCTTGACAAAACGACTGCATTAAATTACTTATGCCTCGTTTTTCGTATGTAGAAATGTAAAATATATTTTAATTATAAACAGATATTTAGGAGATTACTCATGGCCGTTCCAAAACACAAAACATCCAAGTCAAAACGCGATATGCGGCGATCACACCAAAGTCTTGAGGCGCCGTCCCTGTCAACCTGCAAGGAATGCGATGAAGTCAAACTTCCTCATCACGCCTGCCCGAAATGCGGCCATTATAAAGGTAAGAAGGTTATCGAAGGCAAAGAGGATTGATAACCTATGTCTTCTTCAGTGCATGAATCCAGCGCGCCGCTCCATGGTCTGGATGCCGAGTCCAGACAGATGGTTCTCGACATCGTCACCAAGATAAAGGCGCGGCTATTAACCCGTGAGAATATTCTTGAATTTGATCGCAAAGAGATATTCCCGGAAGAGATCATCCGCACCCTGCTGGGCCCGGATATCGGCCTTCAACTGCTCTTTATTCCTGAAGTCTATGGTGGAATGGGCGGCGGTGCAAGAGACTGCTGCGCCCTTACCCGAGAAATGGCCGGTATTTGCCTGGGCGTAGCCACCGCTTTTTTTGCCATTCAACTGGGCTCGGACCCTCTGATCGTAGGCGGCACCGAAGCACAAAAAGAAAAATGGATAGGCGCCATCGCCGAGGGTCGTTCCCTGGTGGCTTATGCCGTAACAGAGTCCGGTGCGGGCAGCAACCTGGCCGCCCTGAAAACCAGGGCCGACCCGATTTGCGACGATTCCGGAGCTGTTACCGGATATCGGATCAACGGCTCCAAGCAGTTCATCTCCACCGGCGGATATGCTGATTTTATAACGCTTCTGGCTGTTACTCCGGAAGGGCCTTCTTTTTTTGTCGTTGAAAAAGGAACTCCTGGTTTTGTGCAGGGCAAGGGCGAAGAAAAACACGGAATACGGGCATCCAACACCTCACCGCTCACATTTACCGACGTTTTTGTGCCGGTTGAAAATCTTGTGGGCGGGGTGCCTGGTCAGGGATTGAAACAGGCCAATTCAGTTTTTGGATACACCCGGCTTATGGTGGCCGCAATGGCGCTTGGCGCTGGAGAAGCTGCGCTTTCCATAGCCATCCCTTATGCCAAAGACCGGATACAGTTTGGCTCTC
>JBAXVB010000189.1:0-7201 GCA_037129415.1 Deltaproteobacteria bacterium | reverse complement strand
TTGCAAACATCAAAAAAAGGAAAACAGCATGAAAATATCATTTATAAGTGTTTTTGGCTTTATTATCCTGATGTTTACATTGGTTGCATGGGCCGCGTCTGTTCCGGATACTGAGCAGACGAGAGACTCAACGACCGCAAAAACCACAGCGGAAGACAATATTCAACAGAAACCGCAGACGATGGAGGGTAGTGCTTCCATGCGTGTCTTGTGGACAGTTTCCGGATATAAAATAGGCACAAATGCGCTGTGGGGGAATGAAGAAGCACGCAATATGCTTTTTAAGCCGTTGGACATAACTGCAACTACGATTACCTTTGATGGCAATAAATGCAGCAATGTCATTTTTAAAAAAGAAATAGTAAAGACTAAAGAATACTTGGATAATTTCTTTCATGCCACACCTCAACTTCTTGATATTGCAACTGATACAGTTGAACTGATGAAGACCGATTGCAATCTGCCCGGATTTGCAGAATACTTGCGCTTGAGAGACAGGCGGTTGGTTATTCATATAAACGGGGTTTTCTTTTACTTTGAACCGACGGTAAATTACTGATGTAATCGTGATAAACTCCCCGGTTTCGTATTATTCCCGGCCGCTGGCCGCCCTGCTATTGGCCCTAATGGTCGGCATTCTGACGGGCTACGGGGCGCCGGACCATTGTTTATGGGTATGGCCAGTGGCTATAGCCGGAATATCAGGAATCCTTTACGGAATTATTCGCCGCTCTCAGATATGGTTTTCGCCGCTTGTCCTATTTGTTGCCGCAGGCTATTTTTCAATTCAGCCGTGGGTAACTTCCCAACTACCAGATCACCATATTTCACACTTTACCAACTCTACCTCGTTGAACATAGTCGGCAGCATGGACTCTCCCGCCTGGACTGATAACCAGCGCCAGAAATTCGATTTAACTGTTGAAACCCTGGAAAGCGGCGACGGCATTGTTCCGGTTACTGGCAAACTCCGGGTAACACTTGAGGGTGAGTCACTGGAACTGAACATGGGGGATAGCATCAGTTTTACAGGCAAAATCCACCCGCTTCGCAATTTTCAAAACCCTGGCGGATTCGATTACCGGCAGTACATGGCGTTTAACGGCATTTACGGATCTGTTTTTGTTCAAAGTAGCGAGATCAAACAGACAACGCCACATCGGGGCGGTTTTTTTCAGTGGATTTACCGCATTCGAAAGACCGTATCCCAAACCCTGGACAATATCGGCGAAGCAGATGAACGGGCGGTGTTAAAAGCCCTTCTCATAGGGGAACGCAGCGATGTTTCAGACCGGATAATGGAGAATTTCAGCAAAGCCGGAGTCAGTCATTTACTGGCTATCTCCGGGCTTCATGTCGGGATTGTTGCAACGACTTCTTTTTTCATGTTTCGATGGATGCTCAGTTGGTTTCCATTCTTCCTCTACCGAGCATGGACGCGAAAAGGCGCCGCAATTCTATCCATGATCCCGGTTCTGGGATATGGCCTTGTTTCCGGCATGTCGCCATCTACCCAAAGAGCCGTAATCATGATCCTCATCTTCTTGATGACATTTCTGATTCATAAGGAACACGAGTCGTTAAACACCTTGGCCACAGCGGCAATTCTGATTCTGATACTTCACCCACCCTCCCTTTTTGCCATTTCTTTTCAGCTCTCCTTTGCATCGGTTTTTGCCATTCTCTATTTTCTTCCCAGGTTCTGGCAACCGGACAATTATGCCCCAGATATCCGAAAGCGCATCAAGAATTACAGTTACTCGTCCCTGTGGATAACCCTGTCTGCAACCCTTGGCGTTCAGCCGCTTGTGATGGTTTATTTTAACCAGATATCCCTGATCAGCCCGATTGCCAACTTTATCCTGGTTCCGCTTGTGGGTTTTGGGGTGGTCCCACTGGGACTGGTATTCGCCTGCATATCGCTGATTTCACCAATCGCTTCCCTGTGGGGACTTGAACTTGGTGCTGCAATTCTGAAAATGTCACTGAACATCACTGATTTTTTTGCAAACCTTCCGTTTTCCGCTGTCAAGACCATAACGCCTTCCTTGCTGGAAGTGATTTGCGCTTATACACTGCTATTGACGTTGATCACATTGAAGCAAAAACCTGTGTCGGATTCACAGATGTTAAGATATCTTACACTGCGAAAGAAGGAAGGCTTGTCAACTGGCGTAAAAAACATTTTGATTGTTCTGTCTGTCGCCTCGGCAATCATACTCGGCATGGATGCAGTTTACTGGGGATATCAACGATTTTTCCGCTCCGATTTTAGGGTGACAGTCCTGGATGTCGGTCAGGGGACCGCCAGTCTTCTGGAATTTCCCAAGGGCCAGGTCATGCTGATTGATGCCGGTGGTTTTGCAGGTTTTTCCGCGTTTGATATGGGGAAAATGGTCGTGGCGCCGTTGTTGTGGCGGAAAAAAATCAGGTCGGTGGACATTCTGGTACTGTCCCATGCCAACAGTGACCACGTCAATGGAATGGTCTATATCGCCGAGCATTTCCATGTGAAAGCCGTGTGGGCCAACACAGAGTCTGAAAACAGCTCTGGATACCAGCGGTTTATGGATGTCCTTCAGCAATACAGTCTGTTTCCAGCGGACTTTAAAACCTTTCCCCGACATCATGAAATTAATGGCGTGTCCCTGGATATCGTCAACCCACCGCCGGATTTCATGGAGAGGCAGGAAACCTGGCGGGATATCAACAATAATTCCCTTGTGATTCACGCCAGTTTTGGAACTATCGCCATGCTTTTCCCAGGAGACATCAAATCCGGGGCTGAAAAAGAAATGCTCTCCCTGTATGGAGATCGTCTTCAAAGCCGAGTTCTGGTTGCCCCGCACCACGGTAGCAAAACATCGAGTACCATAGCTTTTGTTGAGACAATAAAACCGGATACTGTGATTTTTACAACCGGCTTGAAGAATCGCTTTAATTTTCCACATCCATCAGTTGTAAGGCGTTATCAGGATATGGGCGCAACACTGCTGAATACCGCGATCCACGGTGCAGTTCAAATCTGCACGGACGGAAATACGCTGACAATCCAGCCGCTCATGAAATAAGGATGCCTGATTTTTCAATATTTCCGAAAAATCATTATTTAACGCCTATCAAAATGATCATGACAGCGATCTTAATAATTGTCATGTGTTTGGCTAACGGATATGAGTAGCATGCAATTGGCAATGGAGAAAAACTGATGAAATGACAGGATGTTAAAGCATAGTGCGAAATTGAATCGATTACTCTTTTCACGCCCATCAAAGCATGAATACTGGATCGACATCAAGTGTTACAGTTACCTGTGGATGGTGAATATCTTTTCTATGCGTGGTTATCAATTCGCGAGCCATTCGGCGAAGCGGAGCAGTTCGTACGCTTTTGAGCAGTATCTGCCATCGGTAATATCTGGCGATTCTGGGCAGATATGATTCAATCGGCCCGAGAACCTCGACAGGGTGCCATGATGGATTATTTTTTTTAAGGCTGCGACATAGATCGCCGAGTTTCAGCGCATGACTGCGGGTCTTCTCTTGATCTTTTCCGGACAGCTTGATCTGGATCAGCCGGGAAAACGGGGGATATTTCAAACTTTCACGAAACTGAATCTCTTTTTCATAGAAAGATGCATAATCCTGACGGGTTGCCGCTGCAATGATAAAATGCTCCGGGTTGTAGGTCTGCAGAATGACCTGGCCAGGCGACTCTCCCCTGCCAGCCCGGCCAGATACCTGAAGCAAAAGCTGAAACATGCGCTCGCTGGATCTGAAATCCGGGAAATTGAAGGAAATATCGGCGCAGATAATTCCAACAAGCGTGATGTAAGGGAAATCATGGCCTTTCGCCACCATCTGAGTGCCGATCAGAATATCCGTTGTCCGGTTTCTTAAATCCTTCAGCATTTTCAGCAGAGCTCCTTTGGGAGCAACGGTGTCACGGTCCATTCTGGCTACAGTCGCCTCCGGAAACAGCGATTTAACGGCAGCCTCGATTTTCTCCGTTCCCATTCCCAGAAGCTTGATGCGCGAAGATCCGCAAGCTGTGCAACTCGTTACTGAAGCTCTGGAAAAACCGCAGTAATGGCATTTGAATACCTGATCTTTCTGATGAAGGGTCAAGGAAATAGAGCAGTTTTTACATCGCACCACCTCGCCGCAGGACGCACATACCGGAAAACTGGCGAATCCCCTGCGATTTAGAAACAAAAGTACCTGCTCACCTCTGGCCAGCGTCTGTTTCATGGCCTCATGGAGCTGCGGTGTGATGAGCTTCCAAATACCGCGCTGATCCCGCAGTTGACGCAGATCAACGACCAGGGTTTCGGGAAGCGGACGATCTTCTATGCGTCGCGACAGTATCAGACCATAGAATTTTTGGGTCAGCACATTATGATAAGACTGAATGGAGGGGGTTGCAGAACCCAGAAGTGCTACGGCGTTGTCCATTTTGGCGCGAACCAGCGCAATATCCCGCGCATGGTAGTGAAGGCCGCTGTCCTGTTTGTATGAAGTATCATGTTCCTCATCCACAACGATTAGACCGAGACGTTCAACAGGCGCAAAAATAGCAGATCGTGTTCCAATGACAATGGGGGTAAGATGGCGCAGTATGCGATCCCACTGGTCAAATCGCTCGCCTGCGGAAAGCCCGCTATGAAGAACCGCCACACATTCCCCGAAACGGGCCCGAAAACTGCGTTCAATCTGGGAAATCAGCGCAATTTCGGGAACCAGAACCAGAACAGATTGGCCTTTCTGCATCATCCGGTCTGCAAGCTGAAGATAGACCTCTGTTTTTCCGCTGCCAGTGACCCCTTTCAGCAAAAACGGCTTGTACCCCTTGCCCATTGCAAGTTCCACCGCAGAAACAACATCCTGCTGCTCCGTCGTCAATTCCGGCGGATGATCCGGCTGAACTGTTTCGCCAAAAGGATCACGATACAGTATTTGGGTGCGGACCTGAATCCACCCGGCCTCTTTCATCGCGGGAAGTTTCCGGGATGCTGACGGGATTTTCCGGTTCAGTTCCCGCACAGGCATTCCGCCATAGGATCGAATGGTCTCCAGAATGCGTTTCTGTGAACGAGAGAGGGGCGCAGTGTCAATTTCATCAGACGGGAATACATAAAGTTCCTGCCTGTGCCGGGTGGTCTCGACCTTCACCTGGCGATCCTTTTCAATCCATCCGATTTTTTCCATGGACAGCAGCAGCGATGAGGAAATACTGGTTCCGGCAGCTCCAGTCAAGTCTTTGCAGGTTCTGGGTTTATCTTCGAGGAGCCGAAGCACCATCTGTTGCAGCGCAGGCAGGGAAACATCAGTCGAATGGAGTCTGCCGTCCGATGTCAGTTTGTAGCGGGTAATATCCTTTCGGGTTAATCCGGAGGGAAGGGCGGACTGAATCACCATGCCCAAAGGATAGAGGTAATAATCAGAAATCCATTCAAAAAACGGAATCATGGAAGCTGGAAACAAAGGTGATTCATCCAGAATATCCAGAATGAATTTGACCGCATCCACACCCATCTCCATCTTCGTGCTTTCGCCGAGAATATACCCGGTAACGCTGCGTTGACCGAAAGGCGCCAGAACGCGCATCCCCGGCGCAGCCAGAAATAACAGATGCTCCGGAATCCTGTATGTAAATGTTGCGGCGACAGGAAGCGCAACAGCAATTCTGACATACGCCGAAATTATCATAGTGTAGTATGAAGATGTTGAGTAGAATGAGAGTGTGTGAGGAGATGAGAACGTGTGAGAGAGGACAGGAAAGCAAACAGGAATTGGCTCATCTTATTCCTGAATGAGTTTGATTCGGTATTGCTTCACACGGTTCCCGTCCATTTCCTGAACGATAACCAGAAAATCGCCAATGGGGATTTCATCGTTCACCATGGGAATTCTGCCAGTTTGATTCAGAACATATCCGGAAAAAGTGTCAAATTCCTTGGAATCCGGAATGTCCATGGGAATTAACTCATTCACCTCATCAATATCGGATTTTCCCGGCACAATCCATTCGTTGTTCTGAACCTTGATAATTCGTGGCTCTTCCATATCTGTTTCATCGCTGATTTCGCCCACGAGTTCTTCCAGAACATCTTCAAGGGTTATCAGGCCGGAAACCCCGCCGTGTTCATCCACAACAATTGCGATGTGATTTTTTCGTTTTTTGAACTGGCGCAGCAGCGAATCCAGTTTTTTGTTTTCCGGAACAAAATATGGCGAACGCATGATGTTTCGAATATCAATGGCCGGACCCGGAACGGATTGCTGAACGGATTGCTGAACGAAAATATCCTTGATGTTGACGATGCCTATTATGTGATCAATGTCGGCTTCAGTGACCGGAATCCGGGTAAATCCAGAACTGGCGACCGTCTGGAGGTTCAGAGGTTGACCGGCCTCTACGACAAACATGTCCGCCCTGGGGGTCATGATTTCAGATGCATTGGTATCGTCAAATTCGAAGATATTGTGGATCAACTCCCGTTCTTCCTCCTTGATTTCACCTTCTTCCTCAACGACCTCAACTATTGTCATCAGCTCTTCTTCGGTGACAATGGATGTTTTTTGAACTTTTCCGGTCAGCAGCGGAATGAAGTTCAAGAATTTTGAAATGGGGAAGAACAGGATGGAAAACCAGTAAACCGGATAAACCGTCAATCTGGCGACTGCCACATTGTTTCTGGTGGCCAAAGACTTTGGAAAAACCTCGCCAAAAACCAGAATCAACAGGGTCATGATTCCGGTTGCAAGGCCAAGGGCATAATCGGGAAAGGCATTCAAGGCGACCGCCGTGGCAAGAGCGGATGCCCCGATATTGGCTACATTATTTCCAATAAGAAGTGTGGTCAATAAACGGTGAGGGTCTTCCTTCAGTTGATGAATCAGCACGTATGGCTGCTGGTTATCTTTGGCCAGATGCCTTGCCTTGGTGCGGCTGATAGAGAAAAAGGCGGTTTCGGCAGCAGAAAAAAAGGCGGAAAAGCACAGGAGAAAACTCAATATGATGATATCGACAAACATAAACAAGCGGGTTGTCCTTTAAGCCGGTTGACCGATACAGGAATGTATGGTCTTTCGTAGGGGCGGGTTCGAAACCCGCCCTGCTCCCCCCTCTTGTGAGGGCAGACTCCAGATTTTATTACCACGATCACCGAGGGGAATCAAACAGAAATCCTGATTATCCG
>JBAXVB010000188.1:0-7235 GCA_037129415.1 Deltaproteobacteria bacterium | reverse complement strand
GATGTATTGCGCTTTTCGAGCGAAAAAAAAGCGTTACATTATTCGAATCTTAACAATCGTACAATCCAAACTTATTCGGTTTATATCTGCCAACCGGTGCGGTGTAAACATAACCATCCGAACAATTGTGAATCGTATAAGACCAATTTGAAATCTGTGACTTGAGAGTCTGATCACCAACATTCCCATACTCACACGCCATATCCGGACTGTCCCCCCAGTATCGTGCCGTCTTTTTCCCCCCTCGGCATGCGTACTCCCACTGTGCCTCACTCGGCAATTGAAAACGACCATTACCTTTCCCACTTATCCATTCCAGCATCTTGTGTACATCGTTCCAGCTCACACACACCACCGGATGATTGGCATCCTGCGAAAATCCAGGACTGCGCCAGTTGTAACCTTGTTGTTTGGCCCATTTCCCATTCGAATCATAACCATAAGCCCACCCCTCTTTCTCCGCCTCCGTCTGATAACCCTTCGCATCCACAAACTTCCTGAATTGCCCCACCGTCACCTCTGTTTTCCCCATCCAGAAACCATCAACCTCCACCGGATGCACCGGCCCCTCATCGCTGCTTCGTCCCGTCTCACCATCTGGGCTTCCCATATCAAAACTGCCCCCAGACACCCACACAAACTCCATACCTGTCACCGGGTCCGGCCAGATATCTCCGATCTTGGGACCGGTCGCTGGCTTTGGTTTCGACACCGGACCTGGACCACCGGCCACCAATGTTCCGCCCCCGCCGATGACCGGTTGTGGTTTATCCACCACCGCTTGGCCACTGGCCAGAAACACAAAATCCCCTTTATCCAGCCGAGGATCACGAATCGCGCCAAACTGAGGGTGCTGGGATGGGTTATAGTACGGAACTTTGGTCTTCAGATAAAACCCCAGTTCCTCGCCGGTGATATAGCCATCCGGATACGGTTCATTGTCTCGTCCCTCCAGCAGATCCAAAAACGCCTGCTTGAATACGCTGTGATCCGGAACCGTCTCTTTGAATTGACCGGCAGTGATAAATTGCCGTACCGGATTACGCACTTTGTCAGTGATACTTTGCGGGATCAGTTGCGCACGCGGATTCAGCAGCGTACCGGAAAAACAGCTATCAAACATGAACAGCACATGTTTGGCCCGGATCTTTTTGGCCTGAGTTACCAGAGTCTCCATATCTACGCTGGACTTACTGAACCCAACCCGATCTTTTTTAGGATCCGCCGGTGCATCGACCATCACCAGATAGCCCAGTTCTTCGTCATTGCTGATTGTTTCGGTATATCCATGACCCGCATAATATAACAGGAGCCGGTTTTCATAAGAATTGCCGGAAACCAACACAAAATCATTCAACGCACTCATAAACTCGTCATGCGTCAGATCGGTTTTCAGGGTGACCGTAAAGCCCTGGCGGGTCAGCGCTTCAGCAACCTCCTTAACGTCCTGTAATGCTCCGCGAAGGGGACCCCAGTTTTTATAGTTACCGTTGCCCACCACCAGTGCATAGGAATCCTGGTACAGGGGCGTGGTCTGTCCGGTGGATGAAGACAGGGGTACAGTTCTGCGCATCGAGCGTTCATCGGCTGTGGCAGAATTAAACAACGCGAAAATGCAGAAAAGAGTGAAGGCCATTCGGATATGTTTCATATCCAGTCTCCTATAGGTAAGTTTTTAACGTGAAAAAAATCCCCCGTTTGGAAAAAGCGGGATTGGGGGGATAGATGTTCAATGATATAGGTCGAGCATTCAAAAGCTTCGGTTTCGTCCGGAAAACTTCTGAGACGGAAATCGCTGCCATGCGAAATCCGGCCACGGAATGAAACATCATTTTGAATAGACACTAACCACTTACATGTCAAGCGAAACAAACACCAATTTTGATGGCTTCGTAAAAAGTCCAACATCTGCAATGAGAATCATCCTTTTTCATTGCGGCAGTGTCGTACGGCATGCGAAACTATTCACTTTTAAAAACATGAATTCAGACATTCGCCAAAATAACAACCGGAAGAATTTTTCTTTGTTCCCCAATATGTATTGACGGACAATTTGAAGAATCGGAACGATTTTTGTGATTTGATTTGAATGGATTTTGTCACTCTGATCAGTCGTTTGTTTGCTGGCCAGGGAAGTCCGGCGACGGATGACTCGATTGCCATCCGCTATTCGACCCCAGTCCGGCAATGGCTCCCAGCGATATCATGTATCCAATTATCAGCTTTGGTCCGTATGCCACAAAAGGGACTGCCATGGAAGGGACAAACGGCAGCAGGTTGCAGGTACGGACCATGCCGATGACTGCCGCAAGTACCAGAAAAACGAGGAGATAGAGGGCAAGGTTTTTGTTGGCATCCCCCTTTACCTGACCAATGAGCCGGTATGCACTGGCGGCCATCAGGCAGAAGATGAGAAAAACGAGCCCTATCCCCATGATGCCGAATTCCTTTCCTGTAATCTGAAGGATGAACTTGCCAAGAGTATGTCCGATCAGATACGGGCAGTTGCTCCTGTCAGAATTTGCAGGGAAATTGTACAATCCAATCCAATTCCCTTGCCGAACCAGCCGCCAGCAGCAATGTCCGTTACTGCCACCTGCTAACACCGACAATAAATGACCCAATTCGTCCAGGATTAAATGATAAATCCGATGAAGTAGTCCGACAATAATTGACACCAATCTTGATGCAAACCTTGACATCCTTTGTTCCAGATGATCGCATATTGCCTCATATGAGCGGGATAGCGAGGTAATTTTTATAAGGATTCTGAGCAGATTTTGATGTCAATTAAAGTCGGACTGTTTGGGTCAAATAATTTCGGTCGGAAAGGTCACATATTGCCGGACATAGCAGCCACCCATGTCTGGTAGCCACTGAACATGGGATCGTCCTTATAGTTGTATCTATCGATAAAGCTCTGCCACCAGTAGCCGGTCATCAGATTATTGATGAGTACAATTGTTAAAGGGAGCAAACCAGCAATACTGGCAGTCAGTTTTCTGCAACGGTTTCCTTTGCTCATCGCCGCAACCGTAACAGTGGTAAACCAGAACAGGTAAAGCATCGGCAAATCATACAGAAAAGGCAGCATGAAACTCAATCCGCAGATGAGGGCTGCGAACACCCCCTCATCTTTCCAGTTGAAACGTTTTGAATCTTTTGAACCAAGCCGTGTCAGAAGCGTGGCCAACAAAGGAAACGCGGACAGCAGCACCCAGAAACCGAGCCGAACATAGCCGACCACCGGAAATGAGAAGAATCTGACACTCCGCCACTCGGAATGGTCATGGTGCATGAGCACAATTATCAGAGCTGTGCCGATTCCTATGGCCGCAAGGTACATGTTGAAACGGATAAAATAACTGCTGAACCTTGCCGCCAGCAGTGCGCCAATCAACGCAAGCGGAATGGCGATCAGTTGACGTTTCAGATATAACCAAGCATCGCCGTGAATTCTTGAAATAAAACTGTTTTGCAAGGTAAAGTCACCGATGGCGATCAAACCGATGGCAAGCAGCAGGGAAACAGAACAGACGACAACTGCCAAATTTGTTTTATATTGTGTATTCACGGGTTACTCCTTTGCGGTAATAGAACAGCTCCGGCCTGCGCCCTAATGACATCCAGAAGGATTTTTCACTGTCCCCAATATGACATGAATTTTAATTATTCTACAAGCCACTTATACAACGGCATCAACTTGACGGGAGGCTCACCGTTCTGCCAGTTGAACATCTGCGTCCCGTCAAAACGGTCATTCAGTAGTAACAGCTCATCACAATGCAATTCTTGAGATGCCTTGATCAGTGCCCGCATTTTCAGCATCAATGTCTTCGGATTGGAAGTATCTGAACATACCTGAATCAACCGCGTAATATCATGACCCTCTCTCACGACAAAATTCACTTCTTCGTTCTGGGCGCTCTTCCAGTAGAACAGGGAAATCCGCTGACCAGCGATTGCCTCTTTTTGCAGTGCGATCGCCACCAGATTCTCATAAAGCGCTCCCCTGTCAGGGCTGAAACGAAAGCCGGCCGAAATCGCCAATCCATTATCTGTACAGTAGATTTTTTTCGTGCGCCCCGCCTGATCTTTCGTCTTGAATGAGAACCGCGGGATTGTAAACACCAGGTAGACTTCCTGCAGGTGGCGAATATATTTGTCTATGGTATGGGCGCTGCGGCACGTCGTAACCCCGACAAGGGCCTTGTATGAATATTCTCCGGCAATGTTGGACATCAGATACAGAGCCAGATTTTCCAGCCCCTGAAACGATTTGATCCGGTATTGTTTGACAATGTCTTTGTTGAGGGTTGATTGCAAGAGGGTGCGCAGGTAACTGTGTCTGTCGATCTTTTTATTAAGAAGAGGCTCCGGATAGCCTACCTGTTCCACATAGATATCCAGGACTGCTTTTTTCCCTGATTCAGTCTGTTCACCACCTGACATCTTGAGGAACTCTGCAAAAGAAAAAGGAAACAGGACAAGGGAGGTACGGATGCCCGTAAGAAATATGACCAGCTCCGAACTGAGCAGATCTGCGTTGCTGCTGGTAATCAGAAGACAGTGCCCCTGTTGTTGCAGGCGGTTGACGAATATCTCCCAACAGGGAAGATTTTGAATTTCATCAAGGAGCAGGTAGCGGGGATTGTTATAGACTGTGTTTACCGCATCAATAATTTCATTGTAATTGATGATTCCATAATAATCTTCGGTGATCATCAACCGTTCGTCATCAAAATTGACATAACCGTAAGAGGCTGTCTGTTTAATCAGGTGAATGGCGTAAAACGTTTTCCCAGCCCGGCGCGGACCGGTGATCACATGGATCAGATCGTTTCTGAACTCCAGAGGCAGGGGTATTTTCCGTTCGACATATGTTTCTTCAAAACGATTTTCCAGTTCTCTTTTTTGGGCAAGAATGATATCTCGTAACATGTTGATCCTGTAATGCATAAAATGATTGTTTTTATGCTTATGTATCGGCTCGTTTAGCCCCAAAGTTTAATTCCATACCCTCCTCCATTATGCAACTCACATGAATAAATCGGCCTTGATCCGTTTGACTCGTTTTTCCAGATCCGGATGTGTAACGAGTATATCCATCCGGCTCCATTTCTTCGGCAACTGGCTGGACTCGGTCATCTTTGTAAACGCGGAGATAAAGGCATCTGGCATGGCTGTTGCTTTGACAGCGCAAAGATCGGCGCGCTCTTCCCTCCGGCGGTTCAGGTAGCGCAGTATCGGAATGATCGCCAGAATCAGCAATGCAGGCGCAACGGTCTGCCAGGGATCGGGGAGTACCCACTGCCCCAATGCCAGCAACGCCGCGAAAAAAACAGGTGCGGCCAAGGTATTTATCCAGATATCGCCATGTTTGGCGTGAGCCAGTTCGTGGGCGATGACCGCCTCCGCTTCTTCCTTGCTCAGTTGAAAAAACAGGCGATCGCTCAGGTAGATATGACGCAGTTGCGGTATCAGCCCCAAGATGAAGGCATTTGCCAAAGGTTCACCCCCGGTGGGGAATATGTAAAGTTTGGGCAAGCGTATGCCCATGCGCGCGGCAATTTCCGGAGTGCCGGAGATATTGCCGGCATATTCTGGCATCTCATTAACCGGGTATGCCTTGAGGACCCACCGGCAGGCCGCAGGCAGAAAGGCTATGGAGAGGATATAAGCGAGCCCAGAGAGCAAGGGAAAGATAAACCCGCTGGTAAAAAAGATACTCAGCAGAATCAGTGAAAACGTGAAGACGGGCAGGATGCAAAGAAAGCTTATCTTAGTGCGGCAGCGGGTTGAAGACGGGGTGATACTACCGGTTTTGGCGATACGTAACTGTTTTGACATGAAGTGGACGTTAAAGACATTGTAGGCTGTGATCAATCCAAACCAAAAAATGAAGCCGGCAGATGATACGATTGTGGGGGTTGCCCCGATCTCTCAGAGGTAACCGCAGAGAAGGTCATGAAATTTAAATGCCTGGCCGAAGATACACGAACGGTCCACCGGGTTGATGATGATTGGGAAAGGCAGGGCGGCCTGAAAAAAGATTATCACCCCTGCCAGACGCTCGAAACGGTAGATCGCCACCCGGCGTTCTTCGCTCTCTTCATCCAGGCGCAGTCGTCCCAAGAGGTGGCGGGCAAGAAGCCGCATGGCGACAATAGGAGATACAAACATTATGATCAGGATGATGTCGAACATGATTGACTCCTGTTGTCTCGCTCTTCTTGGCGAATAAGGGATAGAGAAGAATCTCGTGACGGCCCTGGCAGTTGAAGCCCGATTTATAAGCATCAATGGCGGCCTGTGCCGAAATGATGTCCGGGAAAGTTTTTCACTGTCCCCAATATGACATGATTTTGGCATGGACTACGGTGCAACATGAACCTGCACATCGCTGTAGTACAGGGGTGAGTCGAGTTTCCGGTTGGGGGTCATATCCACGCCGAAGAAGAAGGTGTAATCTCCCACTGGAAGATTCATATTCAATACTTCGAAAGCTGGAAGCGTGAAAAGATGGGTCTGCATGGCCAAATCGATATTCTGAGTCCATCCGATGGGATATACATAGGAGAACAAGCCGAATGGGGTGGCGGCAACTATCCACCAGTCGGCGTTCCGGCCTGCCTGGGCTACTGGATCGAGAGCCACCGTTTCAAGTTAACCTTTCACTGGTTGCCCTGACAGCGCAAAGATCGGCGCGCTCTTCCCTCTGGCGGTTCAGGTAGTGCATTATCAAAACATGGCAACGAAGAATGACTCGCTGTCCTCAATATGTATTGACGGACACTTGGAAAAATCAGAACGATTTTTTATGATTTGAATGGATTTTTTGGGGAAAATTCTGGGTTGGGTTGAACGAAGTGAAACCCAACACCTTTGTTTTGTTGGATGTCCTTTATTATTAAACTGTTAGGGGTTTTCGTTCAGACACTACATAAATGTTTCCAGTCCAAAATGATGATCAAGAACCGTTTCTGCTTAAAAACATGAATTCCGACTCAATAACTTTGACAAACAACACCTACCGCCCTGATAAGCACGATGATGCAAAATCCGGAAGCAATCATCATTATTTTCCCGCTCTGTATGTGCAGCAGGTTTTGCTCGGCCTCCTTGTCTCTGAGTTGCCGATAGATCATCCCTGCTGCCAGAAAGCCTAGCACTACGGTTCCGGCATCCTTCATTTGAGCCAAAAAGTAGTTTACACTTTTCGCAAGCATGAATTT
>JBAXVB010000187.1:0-7246 GCA_037129415.1 Deltaproteobacteria bacterium | reverse complement strand
CAGCGATATAGCGGAATTAGCCAAACCTCTGAGATGTTGAACGAACAATAAGTAAATAGACGGCATTTTCATTTTTATAGAAAATGGGATTGGGTATAGAATCTATTAATTCTTGTAAAAAATGGCTTTGTTGTCTGAATTTATCTTCAACCTGCACAAATTCCTCGTAACCCTGCTCCAGGGTTTTTATTTTTTGTACCAGTTCTTCATAAGTTGGCTTGCCAGACATAGGATTGTCTCCGTTTTAAAATTTATTCTTTCATGTCCATTTTTTTTGCTCAAATAAAATCTAATTTATTCTTTGGCATCGTTACTATTACGCCGCCGAACGTTTGAGATCATGGGCGCCGACCGCAGGGAGGGAAGCCAGCTTGCTGGCCGTCCCATGGATCGAAGGGTTAGGCCGGGGCTGATCTGTACGCTTGATGCTCAATGACATTTTCATTAAGTTTTTTGTATTTCAACGTTGAAGCCCATCATTATTGAAATGCGCTATGAATAATAAAGCCAAAATAGGGACTCGGATTGTTGACAATGATTTGCTCCCCCGTCACCTTCCTAATGACATATCCGTCAAATGCCCTTTCCTGGCCACCTCGTAAATTTCCAAAGACCTTAACTTTCTCATCAAGGGATACATTCAGTTTTTTGTTATCTGGTAGGATGGAATCAGATAGCAATTGGCCGTTTTCAGAGACATACGATCTTGTCATAGGCTGTCAGAGGCTGTCTTTTCAAATTAGTCCTTTCCATATCATGATGAGCCATACGGCCCATCCTTTGCAAGCGGAGCACAGACAATGAACTCGGCGCCTCCTTCAATATTCCGGGCCGTGATGCTACCATTCATGTTGCGCTCAATGATCATTTTCGACATATAAAGACCGATACCGCTTCCCTTTCCCTTGGTGGAAAAATATGGATCAAATATCCTGTCCAGAATCTCATCCGGAATGCCGCCACCGTTATCGCACACCGAGACGCATCCATGGTTGTCTTGCTCTGTGAGAATAATTTCCACTCTGCCGAAGGACTTTTGATTGCGCACCAGGATAGCCTCTTTGGCATTGGAAAGCAAGTTAAGGAGTACCTGTGAGTATTCATTGGGAAAACCACGAAGTTTCAGGTCGTGTGGGGATTTGATATGGATTGAAATATTGCTGTTCTGAAAGCTTGAATCTACCAGTGCGATCCCTTCTCTGATTTGTTCCAGCGCTGAGAAGGTTATGACCTCCTTGTCCGGACGGAAGAAGTTGGAAAAATCGCTGATGGTCGTGGACATTTTCTGAACCATACGGCGGCCGTCAGCAACAGCTTGACCCAGATAAGCAGCGTCGAGCGTGTTGAACTGGTATGCATCCTTGATATTGTAAAGCAGCAAGCCAAGCGCATTTAACGGCTGACGCCACTGGTGAGCAATATTGCCGATCATCTCGCCCATGGCCGCCAACCGGCTCTGCTGAATCAACAATCGCTCGTTTTTGAGATTCTTCTCTACCTCCTGCGCCACCCGCTGTTCCAGGGTTTCGTTGAGGTGAAGGAGTTCAGCCTCAACCCGTTTCCGATCGGTAATGTCCTCTTTAACGGCTACGAAACTGGTTATGACCCCCTGATTATCTCTGATGGGTGAGATGGATGCCTGTTCCCAGTAGAGTTCAGCATTCTTCTTTTTGTTGTGGAACTCTCCCCGCCAGATATCACCTGCAAGGATGGTGTTCCAAAGCCCTTTGTATGCCTCAGGAGGGAACTCTCCCGACTTAAGAATGCGTGGATTCTGACCGATCGCTTCGGCAATGGTGTAGCCAGTCGTTTCAGTGAACTTGGGGTTGACATATTCAATGGTACCTGCGGTGTCGGTAATGACGATGGTAACAGGGCTTTGTTCTACAGCGGCGGAAATCTTACGGATAGTTTCCTCTGCCCGTTTGCGCTCGGTTATATCAAGAAATGATGCTACTATTTTGCGATTGCTTAACATGGTGACAGACATGAGTGCATGCTTTATTTCACCATTTTTATGATAGAACGTAAATTCGTATTTATCAGGGGCATCCTCTGGGTTTATCAGTCGCCTGCGGTTAAATTCTTTTAATCGTTCAAGGTCGTTGAGTGGTATTTGTTGTGTCCAACTCATTCCGATAACTTCTTGTTTTGTGTAACCACCCACTTTACAGTATTCTTCATTTACCATTGATATGGTTGAATCTGGTTCAATTATGGCGATTGCTACTGAGTTGTTTTCAAATATTGAACGAAAGTTTTCATCGCTCGCCCGAAGCAACTCCTCGGCCAACTTTCGTTCGGTGATGTCCATAAAATTAACTATGACTTTTTCCAATTTGGCATCTGCAAAAACTAATGGCATTGCATTAACATTTACCCAGGTGACATATACTCTGTCAGGGCGGATTATCCCAAACACATAATTTGTTAATGGTTTCTTTGTTGAGATTACTTTACTCACTGGGTAGTCATCTACTTTCATTGGAGACAAATCTTCACAAACGAACATCCATGCAGGATCAATTACTTCTTTGCCCAACAATTGCTCGGCTGTTAAACCAAGGATATTTGATGCTTCCTTGTTACTATTCAAAATCCGGGTGTCAGCGCCATGCACAACCACGCCGACAAGAAGGCTATCAACTGTTGACCGGTATTCTCTTTCACTTTTTCGCAACGTTTCCTCGGCCTTCTTGCGTTCAGTCATGTCATGGTAATTCATTAATACACCACGGATAAGTGGATCATTCGTAAGATTGACAGCAGTAAGTTCAATCAACTTATAGCTACCATCTTTACAGTTATAACTGTATTCCACCGTTGATACCGAATTGTCTTTATCAAGAAGGCTAATGTATTCTTTCTTTATGCGTTCTATGTCTTGAGGATGAACAGTCTTCAATCCATCGGTTCCGACAAGGTCTTCCGGTTGCCAGCCGAACCATTTCTCGATGTTGGGACTCATATATTGTATAGTTCCATCCCTACTCATTATCGAAATAACGTCCGAAATGTTGGAGATCATTCCCTTGTGTTTCTCTTCACTCTCCCGCAGAGCCTCGTCCCGCTGTTTCAATGTCTCCAGGAGGAGATTGAAGCCACCGATCAGTTCGCCAATTTCGTCCTGACTGGTGATTGGCAAGGCTTGCGGGGGCTGGTCTGTATTTGACTGGACGGCCAGCATTGTCACAGCAGCAAGCATCGGCGAGAGCAGGCGTCTTAACATCCACCAAGTCAGAGCACACACCACCAGAGACATGCAGACCGCAATCAGCAGCATCCGCCGCTGCATGGCATGTATTGGGGAAAAGGCTTCTTCGGTGGGCACCCTTGCAACGAGAAACCAACCTGCGACGGGAATTCGTTTCGCTGATGACAATACTTCTAAACCAAGTGAATCAACGACAGTACCCGATCCCTCAAAGCCTTGCATGTACCGGTCCAGCATCGGGTTAATACCGGGCGCAGGAAGCGGAGTCATGATGCGGGTTTTATCTGTGGCGGTGATAATCATCTTGCTCTGCGGTTCAATAAGAACATAACCGCCAGCCTTGCCATAACGTCCTGCCGTAATGCTGTCCAGAAAATTGGGTTTACCCAGGTCGGTCACTCCCGCCAGGACACTGATCACTTTGGTGCGTGTATCGAGAATGGGCACCGCAATGGCGAAGATAGGAGAACGCAGCGCCTTGCCCATGACAGGTCGGCTAATTGTCGTTTTTCCCTCCTCAATCGCGGTAGCTATGTAATCTCTATCCATGTAATTACTGCCTATCTGTTCTGCAAGCGGTATAGAGGCAGTTGCAGTGCCGTCAATCCCAGTGACGAAGACACCGCCATTAAAAAGACTCTGAAGAAGAATGCGCTGCTCCAGAAATGTCTGCAATGCCACCGTATTGTCCAGAATGGCCGGGCTAATTCCTCCAGCAATTTTTTCCAGTGCTCTTAATCGGTCATCCAGCTCTTGATTGATCTTTGTAGCCAAAATAGAAACCGTCGAGAACTGCTGGTCACTCAGCATGTGTTGCATATCCTCGTGCAGTACACGTTGGGTGTAGAACGCCAACGACCAGATGCCGATCAGGAAAATTATCAGCGTGAACAGGGTCATCCTGGTCTTGAGTGACCGCAGGTCAAGGAAATTGAAGTTCATCAGGTTTATTCCTCAGATAATGTCGTTACTGCGCAGCCTGAATCCTCATCCAGTACCTTTCTAATCATTTCGGCAAGATCCCCTATTGCCACCGGCTTCATGAGAAACCCTTTGACACCCATGGCCTTGGCGCGATTTACATCGATTTCATTGCTGAATCCTGTACAGAGAATGATCGGAATCTCCGGTCTGATTGATATCAATTCTCTGGCAAGCTGCTCCCCAGTTATATTCGGCATGCCTCTGTCACTGATCACCAGATCGAATTTTAATGGATTGGCTCTGAAATCATCTAAAGCATCCGGGCTGCTCGTTCGAGTGGCAACTTTATAACCCAGTTTTTCAAGCATCATTTGTTCCATCCGAATAATCGGCTCTTCGTCATCTACCAGCAGAATTCTTTCGCAGCCTTTCGGATACTTTTTCGTTGCATCAACAGTTTTATTGTCGCCGACATCTTGCAGGAGAGGAAAGTATACATTAAAGGTGGTTTCCTTGCCGGCCTCACTGGAAACGCGGATATCGCCGCCGTGTTCCTTTACGATGCCATGCACCACGGAAAGCCCCAGTCCCGTGCCTTTTCCAAGTTCCTTAGTGGTAAAGTAGGGATCGAATATTTTATCGATCAGCGCATGGTCAATTCCTGTTCCGTTGTCTGAGATGGTGATGCATGCGTATCTGCCGGCCAAAATATCTTCTGGCATCGCATTGGCATGCAAATCATATCTTTCAAATTCCGTCTCTTTCAGTGCAATAATTATCGTTCCACCTGTTTCTTCAACTGCATGATAAGCATTGGTGATCAGATTCATGGCAATTTGATGCACCTGTGTTGGATCAGCAGAGACCATGCCACAGGTCGAATCTATTTGACTCTTGATTTCAATATTTTGCGACATAACTGCTCGTGCCAGTTTCACTGTTTCTTTCAGAATGGGCTGAATCCTTATGGGCAGCTTCTGGGGATCGGATTGACGACTGAAAGCCAGAATCTGTTTGACCAGATCACTGCCCCGTTGCGCGGATTTGTAAACTTGCTCTATGCTTTCATGCTCTGGGCTGTCCTTTGGCATGTCATCCAGTAGCATCTCTGAAAGACCGGTGATCGGAAACAAGATGTTGTTCAGATCATGGGCAATACCGCCTGCAAGTGATCCAATAGCCTCCATTTTTTGAGCTTGGGTTAACCGTTTTTCAAGTTGTTCCTTAGCGGATTCTATTTCTTTTTGCTCGGTGATATCAATGAATGTTTCCAAGATATAATCATGATCATTATGCTTGATCTTTGTTGCCGTTTTTAAAACAGGTATCTTTTTGCCATGTCTGTCTATGAGTATTCTTTCAGATTTATCTATTACCTGATTTTTATCATTAATTGGACAAGCACCTTCTTCAGCAGGGCAAAGAAAAGAAAAACATTTTTTCCCGATTACCTCTTCTCTATGTAAATCAACCAATCCTAGAGTAACTTTATTCACATCAACTATTTCATATGTTCCCTGGTCAATTAACAGAAGCCCGACCTGCATAGAATCCTGTATGGCTTTTAGATAATTTTCGCTTTCAAGTAATTTTGTGGCAATTTCATGTTTTTCAATCACTTCAGCTTTAAGAGATTTGGTGCTTTGATGTACTTTACTGCGTAGCTGATTATTAAAAAAAATAAGAAATCCGAGCGAAAAAATTCCTATTGCCAAGGATGGAACAATAATATACAGAATGTGATACTCATCGTGCAATGGTGCGCGAATTGACGTAATTGCTCTGATCTCTCCGATCTTTTCATTAAAACCTCCTTGACCAAGATACTTTTCTTGCAACTCCACAGGGGCGTTTTCCCGTTTACCATGACAAACCATGCATTGCTCATCATTTTTGAGAAAAGGGATGGCAATATATAGAAACTTTTCACCGTCTATCTCAATAATTTCGCGATATTTTTTAACGGATTTATCCTGATTAAATTTTTCGATGAGTTCCTTTTCAAGTGTATCTGCTTTATTGATGGGATTGCGAGGATTGTTCGCTGCTAATTTGTAATAAAGGTGTTGAAATCCAGAGTCAGCAAGTTCCTGATTATAGTATTCGTGCTGGTTTCTGACTATAAACGATGAAGAGAAAAGTTCAGGGGCGTAAAAATCTTCCGGAAGTTTCCCTTGTTTTTTATATTCATAGAGGGCAGGAAGCATTCGCTTTTGAACATAATGGTGTATCCCATTGTGTGACAAGAGTAAGTTCTGAACGTTTTTTTCAGCCTGTTTTGTAATGTAGGCTTCAGATATAAAATAAAAGAAAATTGATGTAATTGCAGCGCAAATAAGGCATACAACCAAGTTTCGTATTAAAAATAATTGTCTCATTGAATTAATTCCACTGCATAATATAGGTCTTACCTTTCGCTCATTTTTTTCGTCATTTTTATTTATTTCAGGAGATAAATAAAAATTTGGTCTGATCAAACGTGGTTTTCTTTAAGAAATTGTGTAGAATTGATTTTTCCTTGTTAGCAATAATACGCAAATATTGGCTATAACTACCATTAAAGTGGAGTATAGAAATCAATTTCGGCAGAAAAAAATGAGCGAAATGTGAGATAAGTGGGGCTCATCGTTGTTTTATATGGGTGACCTACCTGAAATATCAAGGAGTAATTTTTGAAAAGTCAACCATACTTGCATTATCCTTGAGTTCTGTCACCCTTAAGTATATAAAAGGTATACATAATTATCTTGACACCCATTCATCCAAAATTACCCTATGATAAAGCTGCCTCGCCTGTCAAATGAATTGGGCGCATTTCGAAGTCATAATGAATCCGATTATCTTGATCTTGTAAGCAACCACCTCACCATCAATAATCAAATTAAAAAATATAATTTATCGCATACCTGGCACTGGAATATTTTCCAGCGCCAGGTATGCGATATGTTTGTAAGAGTGTTATTTGTTCCCCAAAATTTCATCCAGAAACGGCGATTGTTTAACTGCTCTGCCCATACGAGTTGGCGCATGAGACAGAAACAGCAGTTTCATCGCTCTGGAAATCCCCATGAAGGCAATCCTTCGTTCTTCCTCAATGTCTCCACAGGC
>JBAXVB010000186.1:0-7246 GCA_037129415.1 Deltaproteobacteria bacterium | reverse complement strand
AAATACAGTGCCAATGAACTATTTTTCAATCAACTATTTTTCGAAAACTCAAGAATAATAAATGATCATAAATTTGTTTAATTCTCAAATCCTGCCAAAACACAAGACTGATGTCAGCGGCGACCTGAAATTGTATTATGGTATTCTCCAGTCTACGGACAATAACACGACTGGAACTAACCATATCAGATATCGCGAAAAAGGTACAGCACTATGTTTGGCTCATGGGGGTCCGGTTAGGCTGCCATGTACGAGTGGTGAAAGTGAAAAATTGATTGCTTATTTGGGTTGTCACATGGGTTCTGCATTATGATTATGTGGGTATATCTTCCTTATTGGGTTTCAATGCGCATGAGAAACATGCCTACCATGAGGCCACGGAATAAAATGGTTCCCAAATCTCCAGTAACCTTGGTATCCAGATGATGGCTGGCCCGATGGAGGGTACGTCGCATCAGAGGGATATCTAAATATTGCTCGGCTAATTCCGACCGTTCAATCCGTTGCAAGGCGGACTCCGTCTCATCAAAATGAGCCAGCAATCGTCTGCCAATATCCGCCGCCTGCAGGCCCCGCCTTTTTTCATCCAAAACGACCGCTGGCATGAGGCCCGTCATCGCCCTCCTTATCAACCACCGGTCTTTGCCTTCACGGACATACTGATCATCCGGGATGGAAAGGCAGAATTCCATCACCCTTTTGTCGGAGGTGGGGTCCCGCACATCCAGACCAAAGCCTGCACCGCTTTCCTGCCAGAGAAAACCGATGATTGATTTTCCCGGCTTTATGATTCTGAATCGAGCATCCCGCTGACCGACAATGGTTTTAAACTCAGGATCATGACCACTCTGGCGCATCTTCTTCGTAATCTCCAATTCCCTGGCGAATTCCCGGTTGATAGCGGAATAACGCACCCACGGTTCAGGAGCAGGACGTAACCCACGGTATATTCCTATCAAAGGATCCAGAAGCAAGGGTTTTACAATCCGACCAGCAATCAACCGCCAGAGTGGTCGTTTTACTGAACTCTGTATCGCTGTAAGTTCACGCCGGATATCCCTCAACTGGCCATTTCTTGCCAAAGCGGCGAGATACCCAGGTGCATGCCAGGATACGGTGGCATTGCCCCCTTGACCGGTGAGAAGCGTACCTATTCCATTGGTTTGTGCAGTCTTGAGGAGCGATATCATCCAGAACTGGTTTCCTGCGGCATGCCCCGGTTCATCATGGAGTTCGAGGGCGCGCTCAATACCCTGAACAGGGCTGACATCTGCGGCGCGAATGAACGTTACGTCGATATTTCCGGCATAACGGCTCGTGGCCTCAATAAACAGGCTTTCGTCGCCAAACCGTGAGGATGGTGTCGTATCCGTCACATCATAGAGAGGAACCGAGCTGAAGGCCGGGAGACGATTCCCCGACCGGCCCAGTTCCCGTGCTGCAATAGCGGCCACAGACCCTGAATCAAGGCCCCCGCTGAGGGTTACGCCAACCGGACGCAGGCTCCGCATTCGGCAACGAACCGCCTCGGTGTAAATCTCTCCAAAGGCTTCGACATATTCCTGATCAGACCCCAAGCGCAGAGGCGGCGTGTTTTCGAGATGCCAGTACTGTCTTTTGACCACGGTCTCCCTGCTGACGATCATCTGATGGGCCGGGGGAAGACGTTTGATCCCCTGGTAACACGTCGCCTCTCCGTGTTCTGGCCAGCTTACCAGAATCTGAGCAATACGCAGAGGATTGGGCTGACGGGGAACGTCCGGCAGAGCCAACAATCCCTTAATGCCAGAGCAAAAAGCGAAAAATCGCGTATTCTGATAATAGTATATCCCTGTGTTGCCATGATGATCCCGAGCCAGAAACAGCGTCTGCCGATTTTTATCCCAGATACCGAAGCACCAGTCCCCGATCAGATGTTCCGGACATTCCTGGCCCCATTTTTGATATGCCATCAAAATGAGAGTGCTGTCGGGCATCTTCGCCCGTTCGGAAGGCGAAACATTCAGGTGCCTGAACAATTCATCGCGATTGTCGATCCGGGCGTGCGAGGTAAGAACAAGGTTTCCGGAGGCATTGGTCCGGGGAATCGTATCGCCAACCGATTCAGGTGTGGAATGGAGCATGAGATGTCCCAAAGCCACAAAGCCACCTATGGCATCCCGCCAGATACCGGACCCGTCAGGCCCCCAATAATTCATGGCCGTCATCATTCCGCCCATGATCTCCGGCGCTACAGGTCGGCCGTCCAAATTAAATATCCCGCAAACGGCGCTCATCTAACCCTCCACCTGCAATATCTCATCTTTATGGAGCTCGGATAGAAACGCCAACACGTCGCGTTCGCACGTCTCTCGATCCACGTCATATTTCAGGAGGAGCGCATCAATCAGCTCCGACACCTTGACAGGCTTAACGATCAGCTCCCACACACGGCTGCCAACAGAATCCAGGTTATAGTACTGGCCATTTTCTACACTCATCATGACTTTCTCGTCGTCAATATCGCTGACAACGATGTCTTCAATCGGGCTGACCACGCTTTCCGTTGAAATGATTTTCTTTTTCATGCATGCTCCACTGTGTGAAATGATTATGATTTTTAAGCTCCTGAATGACTGAAATACAGCCATTTCCGGACTTTTCGTGGCCGTTCACGTTCATGCGAGACCATTACCACAGACGGGTTAAAAATTCAAGTTGCCAGAAAACCTGGCGTAAGCGTTCAGACCCCTCCACTGGTACCATCCCGCTGGGAGGGAGAGTGAATGGTTACCAATTTACCGCATTCATCTGTGGTTCAAAATGTATTTTCATGGTAAATAGACACAAGATTCTTAATCTTGGTGTTCAAGTTTACTATAAATCTAAATAAAATCAGACACATTTTCATGGAAAGAAGACTTCGATGAAAAAACGCATGTTATATGGTGTGGCCAACTATGAAGAGATAATCGCCGAAAACGGTTATTTTGTAGATAAAACCCGGTATATCCCAGAGCTGGAAATGATTCGGAATCCGGTGTTTCTTCGCCCTCGGCGGTTTGGCAAGTCCTTGTGGTGCCGGATTCTGGAATGTTATTACAGCATTCATCAGAAAGACCGGTTCGACGAGCTGTTTGGTGCCACCTGGATCGGGAACAACCCAACGCCGCTGAAAAATGCTTTTATTGTTCTGCATCTGGATTTTTCAACCGTGGATTATACCGGAAATTTGAGGGATATTGAGGTCAGCTTCAATACGACCTGCAACTATAAGATGCAAACCATTGTCAACCTGTATCGGGAGTGGTTTCAGGACCGGATGAAAATCGATATCAAGGCTGAAGCAAACGACAACCTGAAAGCAACGCTGGCCCATGTTTTCCAGAACAATCTACCAAGGCTATATGTCATTATCGACGAATACGACAATTTCGCCAATCAACTCATCACGGGCAGAAAAGATCATCTTTACCATCAGCTTACCGGCGATGACAGCTTTTTGAAAACCTTTTTCAAAACCCTGAAAGAAGGCCGAAAAACCGGCGCCATCGCCAATGTTTTCATCACCGGGGTGCTGCCCGTAACCATGGATGAACTATCGTCGGCGTTTAATATCGCCAATTTTATCACCCTGGATGCCTCCTTTGAAAATATGCTGGGATTTACTCAGAGCGAAGTGATCGTGCTAATGGACGATATCTGTCGGGATTACGATATCAGTCTGCCGCAACGACGGGAAATCGAAACAATTATCGTCAACCATTACAATGGCTACCACTTTGTATCACCCGATATCGAAGCGGTTTTCAATCCAACCCTTCTGGCTTATTTTTTCGATCAGTTCTGCCGACATCGAAAATTCCCCAGATTTTTAACCGATATGAATCTGCGAACAGATCTGTCCTGGGTAAAACGTATTACGTCCTCGCATCCGGGCAGCACCGAGGAGTTTGTGGATCATCTTGTCACCCATGGCAGTATCCGTTATGACAGTGCGTCTTTGATCACCAAATTCGATATGAAGCAGTTTTTCGACAAGGGGTTTTTCCCCATATCCTTTTACTATCTTGGGATGCTGACCATTCAGGATGATTTTTATTTGAATCTGCCCAATCTGAACATGCGCCAGATATTTATCGAATATTTTAACGAATTGCACCACATTGATGTCTCCACCCGGTTTGCCGAAATTATGGAATCGTTTGTGATGCATCCGGATATCGAAAGCCTGTTTGCCGGATATTGGCGGGAGTATGTGTCCCAGTTGCCGGAGGCCATATTTGCGCAGGTAAACGAAAACTTTTACCGCACCACATTTTACGAGTTGTGCAGCCGCTATCTGTCATCCTGGCTGGCGTTTACGGTAGAAAGCTCCTACCCTCAGGGCAAAAGCGATCTGGAGTTTATCGGCAAATTTCATGAAAAGTTTGCCGGCAGGCGCTGGGTGATCGAATTCAAGTATTATTCCAATGCCGATCTGACAAAAATGAAGACAACTGTCGAGAATTTTACACTTCAGGAAGCGGATACGGAACAGATACGGGGATATGCAGCGGGATTGAAGATACAGTATGCCGAAGCCCGAATCAGTCTGCATGTTATCTACTGCTTCGGCAACCAGGGGTTTCGTGTGTTTGATGTGATAAACCCGTAGGCAGGCACTGGGCTGATGAAAATTGCATATTTCATCACCCCCAGCCTCTGGGACCGCCGCACCCCAGTGCGGCAATTATGACGACAAAAGCGAAGTAGGCCACTCCATGGGGCGGCAATCCCAACAACATCGGGGATGGTAATTCGCGTGGGTATTGCCGCACTGGGGTGCGGCGATCCCAGGAGGGCTGCAGCGGGAGTATTGGTATTGTTTCATCCGCGAGGCAAGTGCTTGGGGTGACGAAAGATCATCTAAAAACTGGTTTTAATCACTTACGGGAGCAACCCATCTACGTCGTCTGGACAGGGGCAATTCCGGTATTTGAGTGATGAGCCGCATTGAAAGTGTCCCGTCTTATGTGGGTAGCCTGATTGTTGAACAGGAGGATAAGATGTTGTTTCACAAATTACAAACCAAAATATGCAAAAGTGGATATTTGGAATTAATGAATTTACCGTTCACGGTGGGTACGCAAATTGAGGTGACGATATCCCGAAAAAAGAAAAAAAAGAATTTAAAACGATTGATTGGTAATGACCACATATGGGCAGAAGAGGATATAAAAGCTGTTGAGGCTGGAAGGGAAATCATTAATCAGTGGAAAATATCCTGATCGATACCGACATCGTCATCGAATATCTGAGAAGCAAAGATAAATCATCAACAGATATGATAGGACTGATGCAGGAACATGATCTGTTTCTGTCTTCTATTTCGGAATTTGAACTATATCTTGACGCAAAAACAGCCTGTCATAAGAATGATTTGGAGATGATTTTCAGTGATGTTGATGTGATTCCTTTTGATTTTGGATGTGGCAAAATTGCAGCCAGTATTTGGAAAGATATCCAATTAAGACATCAACACCTTGAGATAAAAGATATTTTCATTGCAAGTATTGCAATCAGCAATGGGTTATGGTTATACACTTTCAATAAGAAGCATTTTCAGGGGATAGAGAATTTGAAATTATGGAATTCGTAACATGTGATTCTTAATCTTGATTGCTCAAGTTTATTATAAATCGAAATAAAATCAGACACATTTTCATGGAAAGAAGATTTCGATGAAAAAACGCATGCGAAACGGAATTTGAAAAATATTGAAAGTTATATGGCTTAATTTATTGTAGCAATAGAGGGTTAATTTATCTGAGCGCTATAGCACTGGTGAGATAAAGAGTCTGATTGGTTGATGAAAACAGCGATGATCTCAGCATATCAGGCCAGGACGGGTCTATCTCCGTGCAAATCATTTAGCTATGTATATCAATAACATGGATGACATCCGCCTTCAAGGCTGTCATGAAGCGGTGGGTAGTGATGCAAGTTTTCCACACAGTTGATTATCTATAATGACATTCAGTCTCTTTGCTATTTTTCTTGTAAAATTTTCGATTGAGCAGTTCTCTGAATATAAAACAATCCAGGATTTGTTTTGGATATGTTTTTCTGAAAGAAAGGTTTTCCATATTCCCGCTTCGATTTAATTCACTGATAAAAGAAAAAATTGATTGTTCACTGTTATTGTGGTCGGTATGGAGTATTTCAAAAAACTCCTTTACGCTTTGTCTGCGTATCAGGATTTCCCTGATTGTATCCATGGCGCAATTATACGATATTTCGCCCGAAATATATTGCTTAAGCAGCCTGCACTTGAATTCTTTGCAGACTTTAAAACGTCGTGCGTCATTGTACAGCCTACACAATTTCCCATCTTGCCCCATACAGGGCAGATGAAAAAACTGTTTATCGCTAACCGCTATAAATTCTACTCCCACCTGTTTCAGAAATGCCATATCATCATTTTTGTCAATTTTGGCATGTTTGAACATACTTCCATCGCAGCACAAGCCGCATTCAATGCAGATATTCCCGTTTTCAGTATCGTACAGCCGTGTGGTGTCAGTTTCAGTCATCAATTTTTCCCCTGATAAGGATATCCAAATATCCAAATCTGATTGAGGTATATGCGCAAAGGAGATGTTTTGTCAGGAAAACGTGGCGACCACCGTAAATTGTCGATGGCCCGCCGCGCCGGTGAGGATAATATTGCCGCAACGAAGCCAGGCATGGGCTGAGAGTTTCTCCGGCTCTGTTTCATCTTTTGCAACACCCAGATACAATGTGCCGGCGACATGGCGACGTTTGAGCATCCATTTTGCCGCCACAGCCTGAGGCAGGCAGACGCTTTCCCATGGGGTGTAGTTTGCGGCTGAGCAAACTTCCCGCTTTCATCCAGATAGCCAAAACGGCGCATGACTTCCCTATGGTCATGCACAATCTGTTGCGCCTGTGTTTCAGTGAGTTCGTCGCGCCATGACCCGATCTGTCCCTTGCGAAAAAAGCGGCTGCCAGACGCGCTTTTTTCGTATCATTCTTAAATTTCATCGAATAATCTAAAATACTAAAATCGAAAGGATTCCCCCCCTTTGAAAAAGGGGGGTTAGGGGGGATTTAGGAGGCTATCCACCTGAAAAATCCCCCTCGATCCCCCTTTTCCAAAGGGGGAAGTATCATTTTCATATATGGGATGATCGAATTTAAGAAAGATATTTCTTTGTTGTAAATCACCTTACCTCTTTCCCCCTTTTATTGACATAGGCCAGAA
>JBAXVB010000185.1:0-7258 GCA_037129415.1 Deltaproteobacteria bacterium | reverse complement strand
GGACATGCAAAGTGTAATTGGAACCGATCACAACAATGGGGCTTGGAACCATTTTTGGAGCATATTTTACCCAGCATTCCATAATGACAGGAAGATGGTTTGCTCCCATCATTTTTTTAAGCCATTCCCGCCTGCTGTCGTTGTGGGATTTGTCACCGATTATGCAGTCTGTGCATATCTGAACCACTTGGGGGAAACGGGTTTTGATATCAGTCAGTTCCGCCATATCCCTTGTAAGAACAAAAAAAGCCTGTTTCTGGTCCATAAACGCTTTTGGATTGGACAGAATAAACATCAGCCATTCCTGCAGTTTTGCTGAAAACCATGGTTTGCCCCTGGTATCGTTCAGTCCTGCTTCAATCAGCCAGTTTATCCAGCAGTCGGAGAGGTTCTTTATCCGTCCAGGTTTAAAACCAAGGGCAACAGAAAGAATGAGCTGCTGCCAGTCCTCCAGCAGGCTGGACACCGCCGGCAAACCGGTTTGGCGAACCTGTTCAGCTACGCTGTTCCAGTCAAAGGGATTCAGGTAAGTGATCTGCTGAAACCGAACCACCTGGTTGCGCTCGACCCAGCCGATTTTTTTGGTAACATGTCTCCAGTCCTGGAGAATCGCTGTAATCGCTTCATCGGGTGAGTGATTAATACCGCGATTGACAGTTGCAGCCAGAAGGTGGGTTTCCGGATCCCAGGAAGCGATTTCCCCTTCCTGGACAGCATAACTCGTCACGATCAGATTGCAGACTTTTTCCGCCTCCTCCCACTGATTGTTTTCTATCAGGTTTTTTAGAGGAGGAACTCCATACAGCCAGTTTTCATTCACGAGTTTTAAACAGTTATCAAGATAAACCTGCGAGTCGAACCGCCGAGACAGGCTCAGGTATATCTGATGCCAGAACGATTCCATGTTGTTTAACCGGCTTTCCCACACCGGATCATCTTCATGCTGTTTGATAATATCAAAAACCTGTTTCTGGTGATCATCCTGAAGGGATTCAAGGAAATAAATAACGCCCTGGCTGCTGAGCTGAATGATTTTCAGACGTTCTTCCACAAGATTCAAGCCATTGATGAATTGTTCCTGGGTCGGGGATGTCATCCATGCCCACTTTAAAATACACTGGGTGGCGAATGTGCCGATCATGCACTCTTTTTTTTCAAGGTTCATCCAATCGGGATAATCCTTCATGTTTTTTTCAATCCCGACAATGGCATTTATAAAAATGTCGGGGTCCGCCACTTTGAGGGGGACTATACTTTCGATCATGGGAAGCATATATCGGCAGACTTCTTCCAGATCATCAGCAAACTGGATATTGTTGAAAACCGGCGATTCCCAGGTATGCTGGCGAAAGGCATATTCTCCGTCTTCATCACCTATTTTGGCGACAACACAGTTCCAGAGGTCCCAGAGACTTTGCCATTGTTGGATGATTTTTGCTTCCGGAGAAATAGCTTTTTTGGATTTGGTGCGGTTTAAGGGGAGCAGTCCGGCTACGGTATCCGCTGTTCCCCCATCCAGGCGGGACATCAGCACTTCCATAAGGTCGGGATTGATGATGGAAAATGCAGCATCGAATACTTTTGCAAGCTCATCATACGTCAATGCTTCCAGCAGTCGATATCCAATCTTTCTTTTCATTCAACTATCTCCAACAAACGACTCTTGGCCATTCCTGGTTAAGGGTCGGGGGGGCAGTGGTCAGCCTTGTGATAAATTTTTAGCATCACTTGTTTTTTCTGCCGCCTGATTTAAAACTACAGGCTGATCACTGTTCCATTGCAGGAAAGCTCAATCAACTCGGAGCCGGTGGCCATTCTTGCGCCTTTGATAAGCTCCGTAGCACTGATTTTGCGGGATACCGCACAAGGGGTGCAGACCAGAATCGGTACATCATATTCCTGAAGGTAAGACAGATGATCATCTGCAGAATCTCCGGTAGCCGCCCGCAAATATGCAGACATGCCTTCCTTGGCCAGATACACGCCTTCATCCAGAAGAAAGAGCGTTGTGTTTTTTCCCTGTTTTTTGGCGGTGGCAGCCAGAAAAAAAGCCCTGGTCGCCCGGTTGGGATTGTCTGTTCCACACGAAAGTACAATTACAACATTGTCTGTCATACGTTATCTCCTGTTTGTTCGGGTTATGGCCAGGCTGAGGGTATCCTGTCTGGTATTTTAAATGAAATTGTGATAGTACCCATCCGTAAGGTTTTCCCTATACCATCAAATTCGGGTCGAATCAATGGTATTCACCATGATTCTGAACAGATACTTTAAGCACAGGTAAACATGATTCCCAAGACGATTTATACTCGGCCCATCTGGCTGGACAGTGACCATGAAACATTGAAAGTAATTGATCAGAGATTGCTTCCCCATAGCGTTGTTGTACTGAATCTGAAAACTGCCGATGATGTTATTATGGCTATTGGCGATATGGTGGTAAGGGGCGCGCCGCTGATTGGCGTTACGGCTGCATTCGGTGTTTATCTTTCTGTGTTGAATTCAAAAACGCAGGATGATCCGGAAAATTATTTATTGCAGGAATGCAGCCGCATCAAGTCCAGCCGTCCGACAGCCATAAATCTGGTTTGGGCGGTGGACCGAATGATGGAAAGGCTTTCCGGCGTAAAAACCCTTTCGGGTAAAATTGAGGCTGCAAGAAAAGAGGCGGAAAGTATCACTGATGCCGAGGTTGAAAACTGCCGCCAAATCGGCATTCATGGGCTTTCGCTGCTTCAGGGAATTGCAGCCGAAAAGCCGGGAAAGCCCCTCCAGATTCTGACTCACTGCAATGCCGGATGGCTGGCCTGTGTGGAGCATGGAACCGCTACTGCTCCGATATATGCCGCTTTTGAAGCCGGCATGGATATTCATGTATGGGTCGATGAGACCCGGCCCCTCAACCAGGGCGCCAGGTTGACTGCCTGGGAACTGGGGCAACGCGGGGTCAGTCATACGGTGATTACGGATAATGCCGGGGGGCATCTCATGCAGCATGGAATGGTGGATATGGTGATTGTCGGCTCGGACAGGGCAACCCGGACGGGAGACATCGCCAACAAAATCGGAACCTACCTTAAAGGTTTGGCGGCAATGGACAACAATGTTCCGTTTTATGTGGCGCTGCCGTCCAGCACATTTGACTGGAATTTAACCAATGGCTTGATGGATATCCCCATTGAAGTCCGAGATCCGGATGAAGTTCGGTATGTTCAGGGATTGGCCAACAATACCCTTTCCCGGATTCTGATCCCGCCAGAGGACAGTCCTGCCGCAAATTATGCATTTGATGTGACGCCTGCAAGACTCATTACAGGTCTTATCACCGAAAGAGGTATCTGCAGACCCGATGAGGCTGATATCCTGAGGCTTTTCCCGGAGCATTCACAAAGTTAATCAGAAATAATCCTTGACATCTATTTGAAATATCATTTAAACCGCCCCATGCTGACAAATTTGGAAAAAAAAATCATCTCCGCCATTCAGGACGACATTCCCATTACTGCTCGTCCGTTCAAGGTCATTTCCGAAAACATCGGGATTTCTGAAACAGAGTTTCTGAAATCCCTTCAGGATCTGTGCAACCGGGGCGTTATCCGTCGGCTAGGCGCCACTCTTCGCCACCAGAAATCCGGGTTTGAGGCCAATGCCATGACCGCCTGGCAGGTAGAAGAAGAGCGGGTGGAAGAAGTAGGACAAAAAATGGCCTTGTTTCGGGAAGTCTCCCATTGCTACCGCAGAAATCCCAGCAACCGTTGGCCGTATAATCTCTACACGATGATTCATGCCCGTGATGAGGCTGCCTGTGTGGAAATCGCCCGCAACATCTCCGTGACCACTGCCGTTACTTCCTATAAACTGCTTTTCAGCCGAAGGGAATTGAAAAAAACTTCCATGGAATATTTCCCGAACGGCAATGAAGATGGATAAGGATTTTTGCGGATCGACCGCATCTCCTGCTTCAATATCAAATCCCCATATTCTTCTGATTAATCCCTGGATACACGATTTTGCAGCATATAATTTCTGGGCCACTCCCCTGGGGCTTCTGACGCTTGGGGCCATGCTGCGGGATCATGGCGCCAGGGTATCATACCTGGATTGCCTCGACCAGTTTCACCCCAGGTTGCCGGACGCAGATCCTTCCGCTAGGTTCGGCAGGGGACCTTATCTGAAAACACAAATTTCAAAGCCTGCCGGAATGGAGGATATTCCGAGAAACTATTGCCGTTACGGAATTTTGCCTGAATGGTTCGAGGCGGATATAAAGTCTCTTCCCCGGCCGGACCTGGTGCTGGTAACCTCAATGATGACCTATTGGTATCCTGGGGTTCAGGAAGCCATAGCGATCGTCAAGACGGTTTTCCCAGAGACGCCGGTGATTCTGGGGGGAATTTATGCAACGCTCTGTCAGGAACACGCCGTCAAGTTTTCGGGAGCAGATCTGGTCATTGCCGGCCCAGGCGAAACCCGGATTTTTGCAGCGGCTCAAAAGCTTATCGGATGGTATGCAGTTCCTGAAACCGATGTGGAGGATCTGGACGATTTTCCATTTCCTGCGGCGGATATTCAGCGAAAAATTCCTTTTGTCGCCCTGATGACATCAACCGGCTGCCCGTTTTCATGTGCCTACTGCGCATCCGGGTATCTGAATTCAAAGCGGCGACTGCGGTCTCCGGATCGAATTGTAGAAGAAATCAAGTTCTGGAATTCCCGCTACGGCGTTATAGATATGGTGTTTTATGACGATGCCCTGCTGGTGGATTCCCAGCTCCATGCCATTCCCATGTTAGAAAAGATCATCGCCTCTGGACTCGGCAAGATGGTCCGGTTTCATACGCCCAATGCCGTTCATATCCGGGAAATCACACACACAACTGCCCGGCTCATGGCCGAAGCAGGCTTTCAGACTCTTAGGCTCGGCCTTGAAACCACTGCAGGCGATCGCCAGGATTTTGACCACAAAGTGACCCGGAAAGAATTTGTCGCCGCTGCGTCATGCCTGAAATCCGCTGGATTTCGCGGAAACCAAGTCGGCGCCTATCTTCTGACAGGGCTTCCGGGTCAGTCCTGGGAATCGGTTGAATCCTCGGTTGAAACGGTTCGAAAAGCTGGAATAACACCGGTTCCGGCGCATTTTACGCCGATCCCGCACACGGCCCTTTGGCCTGCGGCCGTTGCATCTTCCCGATACGATCTGGAATCCGATCCGATCTTTACAAATAATGCGATTTTCCCATGCCAGAAGGAGCCGTTTTCATGGGAGCCACTGATCAGATTAAAAAAACTGATCAAAGCAACTGCTTTCCAGGCAGAATGACAGAATTCATTTGACTTGTTTCCGACAATTTCATATTCAACCGGTGTTCCATCTGCTCAAGCGGTTGCGTACCCATAACATATACTGCGAACGGTAATCTGCGCTTTTCATAAACTCCCTCTCCCAGCGGGGGAGGGTTGGGGGGATCAAAAACGTAAAATTATGCCAGTTCGCAGTATAACCCGGATGGCAAAGTAAAAAGCCCAAGATCAAGGCGAGCAGTCCTGAGGAGTGAGGCGTACGACCAGTACGCCGCAATGACGAAGGATGAAGCTTAACGCAGATATTGGACTTTTTATGAAGCCATCAACCTTTTTTCCATCAACAAAGGAGGATACCACAAAATCATTTATGAGCTGTAAAATAATCATTAATGCCATTGATCCAGCAGAATGCCGGATCGCCAAGGTACAAGACAACAAACTCGAAGAATTCTATGTTGAAACTGCTTCCCGCGAATTTACCCAGGGAAACATATACAAAGCCACCATTACCCGCGTGGAGCCAAGTCTTCAGGCGATTTTTGTGGATTATGGAGCAGAACGGCACGGATTTCTTCAAAAAAGTGAAATTCACAGCGATTATTATCAGGATGTTTCCGCAGGGGAATATTCCATTCAAAATCTTGTCAAACGCGGTCAGGAGCTTCTGGTTCAGGTAATCAAGGAACCGTTCATGAAAAAAGGGGCCATGCTGACCACCTTTATCTCGCTTGCAGGAAGGCATGTGGTGCTGATGCCCGGCAGCGAAAATCGCGGTATTTCCCGGAAAATTGAAGACGAAGAGGAGCGAAGACGGCTCAAGGAAATCATTACCGGAATCAAACTGCCGGAAGGCTACGGCCTCATTGTACGTACTGCGGGAGTTGACTGCACCAAAACCGATATCACCAAGGATTTGAATTATTTGATGCGGCTCTGGAAAAATATCAAGGGCAACGTCATGAAGGAAAAAGCTCCGGCTCTTCTCTACAAGGAGCGCAATCTGGTGCTGCGGTCCCTGCGGGATTATTTTACTCCGGACATCACGGAGATTCTTATTGATGAGCCAGGTGTCTATCGTGACGCCAAGGAATTCATCGAGATCATCTCTCCCAAACAAACCAAGATCGTCAAGCTCTACAAAGGTCCCAAGCCCATATTTACCAAATGCGAGCTGGAAACCCAGATTGCATCAATTTTTGAAAGTCGGGTGAATTTAAAATCCGGCGGATCCATTGTCATCGATCAGACCGAAGCGCTGGTAGCCATTGACGTAAATTCCGGAAAGGCGACGCAGAATAAATCCATTGAGCAGACCGCGCTTGTGACCAATCTTGAGGCAGCCGAAGAAATTGCCAGGCAATTACGATTGCGGGATCTGGGGGGACTGCTTGTCCTGGATTTTATAGACATGCGGGATCAAAAACATAAGCTGGATATCGAAAAGGCTCTGAAAAATCATCTCAAAATCGATAAGGCCAAAACCAAACTCGGCAAAATATCCAAGTTTGGCCTCCTGGAGATGTCCCGCCAACGCATCCGTCCCTCCATAGAATTCGGCAGCCACGAACCTTGCCGGTTCTGCAAGGGGAAAGGGGTGTCACCTTCAGCCGAAACTATGGGACTGGGATTTTTGCGCCAACTGAACCTTGAAACCCTTAAAGAAGATATTACCGGGGTCAAAGGGATTGTCCCGTCCGAGGTCGCCTTCTTTTTACTGAACCGCAAGCGCCGGGAAATTCTGGATCTGGAAGAAAGCAGAGGATTCAAGGTCACCATTGAGGGAGATCCGCTAATGGTGCCTGGGGACAGCCGTATTGTCTGTGACAAAAAGGCGGTGCAGGAAGGCGTTTAACAGGGTAAAGGTGGAAGACTGTTCAAGCAGGTTGATCATCGGTAGGTCAGCCACGTCCGGTTTGATGAAAAAAACCTTTGGATACCTGCTGAACAATGATTT
>JBAXVB010000184.1:0-7277 GCA_037129415.1 Deltaproteobacteria bacterium | reverse complement strand
GCAATCCGCCGACCACTCGCCACTAATGTAGTCGCTTTCTTCAATGGGGCGGTTCTGGTAGATGAAGCCATGGTCTGAGGTCACCAGCATGTTATTCACATTGGCCCCGGTGAGTTTTTTGATCAATCGGATCAGCTCCAGCAGGGTCTCTTCAACCGCTTCGAATACGCGATCTTCCGATTCCCGTTTGCCGCCGGTGGCGTCAATGCGGTTGTGGTAGATGTAAATAACATCATGGTTGCGTACGAGAGCCCGACTGTCTTCCTTGTTGAGCGCCATCATTTCCTCGGCTTTAATGGCAGTGGCCCGCTGGGAAATGGCCTGACCCAGAATCTTGATCCGGTTGGCGGTTCCCTGAGAGCTTAGGCCATCCACCAAGACGGTTCCGGTTTCGTTGTCCGCAAACATCAATTCTTTATTGGGCAATAACGCCGCCATACCAAGCTGGGTATAACTCGGCAGCATCGACAGCGCCGGCGACAGGCTGGCGTCGTATCTGTCCTCCTGCCGGATGAGGCTGAGCAACTCGTCGCCGATCTCGTAACGGAGCGCATCGGAGATGATGACACAGACCTTGTTGTCCTTATTCAGGAATGGCTGCACACAGTCATCGAAAAAGCTTTTCTGTAGCGGGATGGGCGTTGCAGTCCACTTGATTGCCTCGTCCACAAGAGACTGCCAACGATCGTTTACCTTCAGAAGGAAGTTGTTGGAGTAAAGGTTTTCGATCTGGTCGGTCAATGTGCCCATCAAAGAAGTCTGGCCCGACATGCGAACGTGGTAAGTGAACTTGCGGTAAAATTGATCCAGACGAAACCAGGATTTTGCGTATCGCTCAATCCAAAGGGGAAGTGGAGATTGGGATGCGGTAAATGGTTGCTCCCCTTGTCCGTTGTCCACCGACAACTGCTCCAAAGCATAAATGAACTGCGATGCATAATCCACTGCCTCGTACAGGTGTTGATAATCTTGGTACCAGTGGCTTTGCCGCCGCTGACGAACCCAGAGCGCAACATCGCCGCTGGAGACTGTTCGCGATGCCACGGCGCCGACCAGATCGCTGATGATCTTCTGGTCAATCAGGCGGTAGTAATCCAGTTCGATCAAATCCCGAAAATCCCGCTTGGTCAGATCCTGCTCGATGCCAAGGATGTCGGTACACTCATCAGAAAGAGCCTCAAAGCATGCTTCAAACTGGCGGCTGTCCTTCCATCGCTTAAGGAACACCAGTGCATCTGAGGATAAGGGGACAGTGTTCAGCGGGCAATGTTCAGTAAAGTTCTGGAAATAACAATATTTGAACAATTGAATCACGAAGTCTTTAATCCCTGGCTCGGTTGACTCGTAGCCATAAAGCCGCTTCATCTGCTCCCAAAGATAACCGTCCAAATTGCACCGCGCAATGAGTTTTAGTTTCTCGCTCTTATCTGGATCAGGAAATTCCAACCCCAATTGGCGTTCATTCGAGTCTGTTTGCGGTTCCTTGCCAACCAGTTCAGACAGCAGGTTTTCCAGCACAACGTCAATCCGTGGCTCGGAGCCAGCGCAGACAGCCAGCATCTTCATGCGGATCATTCCCGGAGTGTCATAAGGCTTGAGCAGGCCTTTCAGTGCTTCTATACGTTTGGTCGCTTGATAGAACTCGGCATGGGTCCATACCACATCGGCAAAATCAAGGCTCAGTTCCAGTTCGAAGAGCCAGATGGAAACTTGGTCAGTCCGGAATTCACCATGGGCTAACTGCACGTCCAGCAGCCAATTGTTTATGTCTTCAGGCTGTGGGCCTTCATGATAGATGAGATACTTCTGTTCTGTTTCGGCGCGAAGAGTGCGATATTTAACACCGAATTCATTGTTGTGCAGTTCTATCTTTTCGATGCCCGGCAGGGAAAGCGATTCGAATTCCTTACGCAACTCCCTTTTGGCGTCGTGCCAGAACACGATGCGGTGTTTATCGAAGAGCTTGGTCAGCGACTTGGAAATTCGATCGTTCATGTCGTTGCATAGCCTCCGAATACATACACTATGGTCATCCAGAACTCGCCGGTCACCCCAAAAAAACCATTCAGCCTTTCTTGAAAATCGAGCGACAGCGAATGAACCCCCCGATAATGGGTTAAGTTCAACCTGGTTATTTTCATTTATGAATCCTTGTCGTCCGTATGATTCGTGGTTAAAAGTGTTCTGCCCTTGTCCGTCAGCCGGTATTTCTGTAGGTGGCTGTTGGGTTTTTCGGGAATGGTGTATTCAAGTAATCCGGCAGCCCTCAGGCGAGGCAAGGCTTTGCGCAGATTGCCGCTTAATTGTTTATGTCCAAGAGCGGCGGCGATTTCCGCTGACGAAAGCGGCACAGCGGCGCACGCCGCTATAATATGAATTTTGACTTGTGCCTCGACTTGTGCCTCGACTTGTGCCTCGACTTGTGCCTCGACTTGTGCCTCGACTTGTGCCTCGACTTCTACGGCAGCCGGCTGAACAAGTATCTTTTCTGACAGGCGTACGGTGAAACGCACCCGCATACCGATTTCAGCAATTTGCGGTTCGGGCAACCCCTGTTCTTCCGCTTCTTTGAACATGCGACGCACGCCAGTGCCCCATTGTTCGATAAGATGCAGCTCGCGGAAGACACGGGCAATCACGGTGTTGCGAATTCTGGATGTTCCCTGCTTCATGTCTTCGATGGTCAATCCAGGCAGCAGAAGGCCGGGGTTTTCAATTTCTATGCGGTCATCCAGAAATACAACGCGGACAGGGGCCCCGCGCTGGGAATAATCGGTATGTACCAGCGCATTGATGATGACCTCACGCAGAATCCCTATGGGAATGCTCCAGACATCCTTTCTTCGGATTTCGGAGAGATCTGCGCCGCGAAAGGCATGTTTTTTTAAAAACAGCATCACCTCATCAACAGCTTTGGGCAGGGGCTGATCAATCTCGATATGGTCAAAGATATCAATTTTTTCTGTGCCAAAAAACCGTCCGCACTGAATCCAGGCATCGGGGAAGTGCATCAATCGTTCTTTTCCAAACAGCAGGACTGCTCCTTTGGTCGGCACCAGACGTCCCTGATATTGTTTGAGAAGCTTCAGGGTAATCAGTGATTTTTCGTTCAATACGCGGGATTCGCCAAACAGAAGCTGTGCTGCCGGAATATCCAGATCATTCACCGATAGATCCGGCATCACCATTTCATCGAATCCGGTTCCTTCCACAGAGCGGCGCAGTTCGGCAATCAGTTCCCGATCAGCCTGGCGATTGGTGGAACCCAGGCGAACATAAACCCCGTTATCAGGACCTTCGGCCTTTAACCAGTGCGGCCGTTGTCCACTCGGATAAACCTCGATCACAAGCAAGGTTTTATCCCTGAAGGTTGTCATCTCCACATTCGGTACCAGGCGAGGCGAGATAGAATCGGCGATCAGGTTGCACAACCGTTCTTCTTCATCAAACGGCTGATCGACCCCGATAACTTGCCGGTCATCCGTAACTCCCAGAACAATCGTACCGCCCGCAGAGTTGGCAAACGCAACCAGCGTCTTCATCAGTGGTTTGGGTGAGGACAAGTTTCTTTTGAATTCAAGAGTCTTGCCTTCAGGCTTGGAAACGAGATCATCAGCGGAAAGAATCATTGCACAGTATCCCGTAATATTTGGTTTTTTTCAGCTTCGGACTTACTCCTCACCCTTCGCATCCAGTCCGGGGATTTTCTTGAGGGCTGCGCCGAATTTGAGGTAGTTGACCTTTACTCCGTCGTCGAGGTCTATCTCCAATTGCTCGGTGGCGAGCGGGTACATAACATCGCGCTCGTAGGCATCCAGTTCGTTGATTATCTTTTTCAGGCTTTCGATCTCCTTCAGCGCCTTGGTCTTCTCGCCTTGAGAGGCGTTGGCGCTTATGCTCACCGCTTCCAGATGGTTTTTGCGGGAAATCAGCTTGGTGCGGAACTCGCGTAAATAATCATTCAGCACCACGCTGACCGTATCCGAGCGGTAGCGATGCATGTAGATGAGCGCGTTGAAGCTGCCCTTTGGGCTGGAGAAAAGCCAGTAGATGGGTCGCTTTTTGTAGCGGCGCACATGGTCGTTGTAGAAGTCCTTGAGGAAATATCTACGGATGTCTTTGCCCAGGGCTTTTTCGATGAACTTGAGGTTTGCCTCGTAATATTCATCGCCAAAAGTGACATGCAGGAAACGCTGAAATCGCTCCACGATTTCATCTGTAAACCAGTCGCCATTGAGAACCGGAATCACGTTATCCTTGTTGGGATGAAACGTGATATCAGTTTGGGAAATTGTTCCGGCTTGATTTTTCCATTCCTCCAGTTTCTTGATGTAGTCTTCAACAGTTTCACCTTGATTCGCAAGGACAAGGCCGGGCATATCAAGAGAGTATCTTCCGAACATACAGCCAACAGAATAGCTGATGAATTCCTTCATTGTATCTTCAAGAAGTCGCGCCTCCATTGCTTCCCACTTCTCACTCCCCACTTCACAATAATTGACGCCGTAGCGGTAATGCGGGTTGCAGGTTAGCGTGATTTCCTTCAGAGGTACCTCGGGCGTCAACTCTTCCTGCATGCCATAAGCTTCGATAAAGATGCGGTTGTTCTCTTCTTCAAGGCGCTGCATCTCCAGTGTCATATCCTGCCAATGAGCGCGGAGGCTCGCATACACATCAGCGATACGAGTATTGAGTGGAAAGTGTGAAGTGGATGGGTTTATTTGCTGTTGCTTCTCACTTTCAACTCTCAATTTCTCACTGAGGAGCGGCAGCTCCGTGAGGCCCCAGGAGGTTTCGTAGGCGTTCCAATCCTCTCTGCCCAGTCTAATAAGAGATGGGACAATACCTTCTACATTACAATTTGGTTGAAATGGCAGAATAGATATATTAGCTGTTTGAAATTCAATGGTTGGGTTGACGCATTTCAGAAGATATGTAGCTATCTTTGATGTTAGAAAGCCAAGTCCGGTGTGTAACGTTCTGGTATCTGCAAAACAGGAAGAACCCTTTGCATCAAACAAAAAGCCAGGATCAGAATATCTTATTCCAAAATACGAAGAACTTGTAGCTGTATAGGTGAGAGACTCTCTAAAGTAATACTCCTTGCTTCTAGGAAATGCTCTTCCAGTAGAGATTATTTCTTCTCCATCATTATACCAATTTACATGATACTCCCTATTGCCGAACCATTTTCTATAATTTCCTCCTTTATTATATGGAAACCATTTTTTTCGGCTATTAATCGCTTCGTCTCTATTTTCACAGTGCTTGTATGCGGTTGCTTCTGGTAACTCATGCCATAACCGCAAGAATCGTTCATTGTCTGCTGTTGTCATTCCACCCGTGACAATTAAGGATTCATTTATTGATGGAAGATTTTCAAACAGGTCTCGCATCGAATCGGAAATCCAATACGCAATCGGGCTACCAGGGATTTTCTTGAAGTCAGCGGCAGAGGCACGGTGGAACCAGCCGCAGTCTGAGTTATTGATGGCTTCCAGCGTTTTTGGCGCTTGGTTTTCTGAACCACGGAAATCTGACAAGCGCACATAACCACCCTTGAAATCTGGACGATGAGCATTCTCAACAGTGAAGGTACAAATGGGCACTGTTGCTCCGTCAAAGCCGGAGTATTCGAGCTGAACCAGCGAGGTGATGGTCTTCTTATTGATTAAAAAGCTACGAAGCTTCTCGTAGGATGAGATAAACATCCATACAAAGGGCGACATGAAACCAAGTTGGCCTTTAGGAAGAGCCATTTCGGTATTGCGTACGATGAATGCTGAGAATAAATCGGACTTCACATCGGGGTAGTTATCTTTGAGCCAAACACTCAGCCGTCCATTCATTCCCTTACCGCCCATATAAGGCGGATTGGTAATCACCACATGGTACTTGGGGTTGAGGTAGTCGGCCTGTCGCAGCGCTTGTAGCACCTTCTTATGAATCATGCTTTGAAGAAATTGCCCTGACTGATCAGAGACATTCTTCCCTTCAAGAATCTTCAGTACACTATTTACATTGGTCTCTTTAGGGCGGATTAATGAGCCGAAGTTGTCTGCCTCTTCAAACTGACGTAAGGTGATTTGCAGCGGTGTCGTAAACAGATCTCGTCCAGCGAAATCAATGTAGTCCAGCAGCTTACCTTCATCGAAGTGGATGTTTTCCAGCACGCAGATATTTGGTGCTACCTTCTTGCTGAAAAAGCGGCGCTGTTTGGCGCGAGCCTTCATGGTAAGGGCAAAGGCCGCGAGTTCCCCTGCGCGTTTATCAATCTCGATGCCGAAAAGATTGTTTTCCAGAATCAGGCGAGGAATCTCCGTTGACTCATAACCTTCCTCTTCGTAGATGGAATAGAGGATATCAAAGGAATAAGTCAACATGTGGCCGCTTCCCGCTGCCGGATCACAAACCTTGATTTCTTCCGGTTTGCCGATTTTCAGGAAGTCTGTTTCGGGTGTTTCGGGTTTGATGTAGTAATCCATCTTTTCCGCAAGACGGGAGTTGGGCCGGTTCAACATCCAGAGCCGCCCCAGGGAATTTTCGACCAGATATCGGACAATCCAATGCGGGGTAAAGAGCTGGGTGGCAGCCGGGATGTTCTCCGGGGTAATCTTTTTGTTCTTTTTCAGGCCGTTAAAAACCTCGTCCTTCTTCTCGGAAATATAGAACTGGTAGAGCCAGCCGATCACTTCAACATCCTGGCAGGCATCGGGCGTCATGGCCTCGCGGGTGTAGGCCAGAATGGAGTTGCCGGAGAGCAGGTCGTCGGGCATCAACAGTTCCGTATAATCGGCAATGTACTCGAACAGGTAGTCCATGGCCTTGTTGTAGTCATTACAAGCGGCCACTACCAGCAGTCGATAGGCCTCAGCCTGTGGGTCACGACTGGGAGTGGCGCCGTTCAGCAGACCAAAAATCTGCTGCCGAGTTTTCTCGGGCGCAATGTCTTTGTCGATATGGCCCATTTTGGCTTCAGCCAGGATCTCCGGCTGAAATTGTCCCTCGGCGGGTGACACCACACCGATGCGGGTGTAGCGGTTCACATCCATGAAGCGCAGGGCGCAGAAGCGGTTGAACCAGGTGTAAGCGACTGTCTCGATCACCTGATCCCTGCCATGAGCCTTGATCTGCGTTGCAAGGTCTTCCACCGCCTTCGGCTCTTCACGCCGGGCAGCACTGTCTTCGGCAAGGACTTGCTGCATCTTGCCAGACACCTGATCGATCAGGCTGCGGCGGGCGAACTGGGCGAACTTTTTGAGTTTTGAGGTTTCCAT
>JBAXVB010000183.1:0-7309 GCA_037129415.1 Deltaproteobacteria bacterium | reverse complement strand
CGCAAACCCTGTCTGACGGTGCTCAGCGGAACACGATCGCCTTTGACGGCTTTGGCATCATAACCGGCACATTCGAATCCCAGACATTCTTCCCTCCGGGCAAGGTTGCCGACTACTGGGGATTTCAGTACCTGCGTGACAATACCCCAAATGGTAATGGGCACAACACCAGTTTTCTGACAAATTGCGCTTATAATATCCTTTATACGTTGAGTACCGAACAGTTCGCCGCACTCAAGACGCTTGCCACCAACCAGGTTGAACAGATCAACCTCTATGGATACAAACGATTCCCGCTGATGAAAGCATTTCGCCGACAACTGGAAGGTGACATTCCCTCAGGGACTTCAGGTTTGAGCTTGGACGCAGTGAAGGCCGTCTCCAGCGATCTTTATAAATTAGATGGACAAATCTGTTTTGACCGAGCTGTTTTGTATGCAGACATCTACAGGATGCTGAGTACTGCACAGAAGTCGCATCTGGATGCCATGAAGGCAGGCGGCTTTGATTCATGGACTGTGTCAACCGAGATGGAGGCAGCGGTCAAAAATATAATGCGGGGTGTCACCCAGGATGTATCAGTTGCATTGATGACTTATGCCAGCGACCTGTTTTCATGGTATGCCGGCTCCCTGGATGCTGATGTGTACTTCTGCCCCGAGCGGCAGGGCACCTACTACGGTTCCTTTTATATCAAGGATGCCCCTGCTATCGGGCATGAGGGGTACAAGATTGATGAGGCATTGACAGCCAATGCTGGCCAATATTTTCTGGACCAGCTGGCCACCACCAATTTGGACAGCCTGGTTACAGACCTGGTGGACAAGCAGAGGGACAATCTGTACGCCGGCACGGAAAACATCGTGCAGATTCGAACAGATATCTCCACACTGCTTAGGAGCCTCATCACAGCTTCTGCGCCGACGGACACATTCAAGGCTCAGTTACTGGCGCAGGTACTGGAAAAGTCCGGAACATACGGGGAGTTGGATGGCGAGATCGTTTACTCCTATACCATGGCCTTCTCGCAGGTCTTCCCGGCAATGACCGACACACAGAAGGCAAACCTTGCTGCAATGAGAAAAAAAATCATGTCCGGTGTCTATAATGGCGTGTCCTTTGATTTCTCCGTGTGTACAACACCTTTTCTGTATTCCGCCGTCATCAGCAATGTGTCTGTACTTGACCCGTATATTTCCAATACCGACTATCTGTTCGGCGAGTCAGGCGATGGGGTGTTTTCGGTAAGTCCGTCAACAAGGAAAGTTTCAGGAGGTGCAGGCACAACGACGTTCAGCGTTTCAAACACCGTAACCATGCCCTGGGCGGCTGCAATGACATCAGGCGGCAACTGGCTTTCTATCACATCAGGCGCCAGTGGCAGCGATTCCGGCACAATTACATGTAGTTATTCCGCCAACACCACAACATCAAGCCGCACAGCTACCATCCGTATAACCGCAAGCGGCGCAACAGGCAGCCCGGTGGATGTAACGGTGACCCAGGAACCCGCACAGACTGTTACCATTACTGCCAAATCTGAAACTGGTGGCGCCATCAGTCCGGCAGGAGCGGTTTCTGTCAGTTATGGAGCAAGTATTGCTTTCAACATTAAACCTGATGCCGGATATTCCGTTTTCAGTGTCATGGTTGATGGAGTCGCCATTACCAACATCCCGGCAACCGGCGGCGCATACAATTTCACCAATGTTACTGCGGCGCATACAATTTCCGCAAGCTTTAAATTGAAAACTTTGACCATTTCTGCTAAGGCTGGAGCCGGTGGCGCTATTAGTCCGACAGGAGCGGTTTCAGTCAGTTATGGCGCCAGTAAAGCTTTCAGTATTAGACCTGACCCGGGATACTCCGTTTCCAGTGTCATGGTTGATGGAATCGCCATTACCACCATCCCGGCAACCGGCGGCGTCTATTCCTTCACCAATGTTACTGCGCCACATAACATTTCGGCCAATTTCAAGAAGATACCCGGTAAAAGATGAAAGGGAGAGATATATACCGTGAACAGGCATAATTAGCATTTTTGAACCCCAACCATCCCCCGCTTGGGGGATGGAGCATAATTGAATGCTATAATATGGGCAGTGGAATATACAATAAAAAAACAGGTTACAGGAGATACAACGTGAAAACCAAAAAGCGCAGCGCATGTTTTTTATTCTTGCTGTCAGCATCTGTTCTGCTGTTTTCCGTATTTGATGCTTCTGCTCAGATAGCAATTGACTCGCCAAAGGATGGAATGGCTTTTACGGCGGGAGATGTGGTTGCGTTTTCAGTATCCGCAACTGGCGGCACGGGTGCAGCGATAGAAAGCTCATTGCTTGCGTGGTCATCAAGTATAGATGGTAAAATCGGCAAGGGAAATTCCTTTACAAAGAGCGATCTTTCTGTAGGCAAACATACCATAACCGTCAAGGCTCCAAGTACAAACGGCGGCAAAATATCATCTTCAATTCGAATTTCAATTACTCCTGTTACAACAAGCGTATTTCCCGGCACAATCATAATAGGGCGGCCTACAGACAACTCAATCGCCGTAAATGTTCATGCAAACATGGATTTAGAGGGGTTTCTTGAGTACGGAATTGAGCCGGGAGTATATTCCGGCGCAACAGATATTGCACACTTTCAAGCCAGCAAACCTGTTGAAATGACACTTGATAGCCTGAGCCAGAACACAAAATATTATTACCGGATGCAATTTCGCAAGATAGACGCGCCTAATTTCACCGCAAGCGCTGAAATCAGTTTTCACACACAGAGGAAGCAGGGAAGCATCTTTGTCTTCACTGTGCAGGCCGATCCCCATGTCAATGACACAGGATTCGATGCGGACATCTACAATACGACATTAAATAACGTCCGTGCTGATGCCCCGGACTTCCACATTGACCTCGGGGATACCTTTCTCACGGAGAAAACAGCCATAAGCCGGAGCGAAGTGACTGCCACGTTTACCGATCACCTCCCATTTTTCACTCTGACAGGCTCCCCCATCTTTCTTGTCAACGGCAATCATGAGGGTGAACTGGGCTGGTTGCGCGATGGGTCTGCTAACAATCCGGCAGTATGGTCATGCCTTGACCGACGGGCCTACTACCCTACACCAAAACCTGGAGACTTTTACTCAGGAAGCTCCACAGTTGAGCCTATCACTGGTATTCGTGATGGCTACTACTGTTTCACTTGGGGCGATGCGCTTTTTGTGATGCTTGATCCATTCTGGTACACCACTGACAAGCCCACCCCTGCGCAAATTGACAACAACTGGAACTGGACACTTGGCCGAGAGCAGTACGACTGGTTTAAACATACGATTGAAACCAGCACAGCTCGCTACAAGTTTGTGTTCGTTCACCATCTATTGTCCGGCGTGGACACCCAGGCACGCGGCGGCATTGAGGCAGCCTCCTTTTACGAGTGGGGCGGAAAAAGCCAATTTGAAACATACGGTTTTTATAACAATCGTCCTGGCTGGGGTAAGCCTATTCATCAGATACTTCAGGAGAATCATGCTACAATCGTCTTCCATGGCCATGATCATGTGTTTGTGAAACAGGAGATGGATGGAATCGTGTATCAGGAGTGCAGCCGTCCCAGTTTTAAACAAGCAGATGCAGTCGCTGATGCCACAGCAGCCGGATATGTCAGCGGCGAAATCCTTCCCAGCCCTGGATATTTGCGAGTACAGGTCACACCAGCCCTGGTAAAGGTTGAGTACGTCCGAACATTCCTGCCCCAGGACGAAAAAGGAGGGCATACAAACGGTGAAGTCGCCTTTACATATACTTTGAGCGGTCAATGACTTAGTTTTTATTCATCGCAAAGGCGCAAAGATCGCAAAGAAAATATTCAATGAAATTAGCCGCCACAAGAGCGTTGTCTTCTTTGCGTCCTTTGCGCCTTTGCGGTGATAGGACTGTAATGCAGTCCAGTTTCCTGACCAGGAAATTTCACTTCCCATAAAAAGCGCCAGTGTGTTTAGAACTGAGATTTAGACTCAATACGCAATCCACAGCTTTCACATAATTCTTCCATATTTTCTCCATATTCGGATGCTATCATATAAGCCAGTTTAAGGGAGACCGTAACCGTTCACTCCCCCTCCCATCGGGATGGGGCTGGTGGGATGGGTCTGAACGCTTACGAGAAACCAGGTTGCGGTGTAGAAACAGCATGAAAATTAAAAAAATGTTTACACATCATTTCAAAAAGGAGATTCTATGAAAACAAAAAACATTAATACTCGATGTTCAAGTTTTTTTAAAATGCTTTAACTTCAATAGGTTAAAGTTTAATAAAAAATCATCCTTTTAGGGTTTCAAAAAATTAACCTAAAAAATTTTTTGATTGAATAAAAAATGATGATTTAAAAAGAAGCCAACATATTCAATCAAATTCAAAAAACTTGAACATCGAGTGAAAGGAAGAAATATGAGAAAAAAATATGTAGCAGCAATGATGGTAGTGAGCATGAGCATTCTTTTTTCCGGTGAAGTCCCTGTACAAGGCGGTGATGACAAAAGTGGGTATCCCGGAATGAGGGATGTCCGAGAAAAACCAGGTGAGGCAGTACCACTGACTGATGCACAGAAGTCAGCATTAAAGTCAATTCTTTCAAAATACAATACTTCGAAATTGACGGCAGTTGACGCTAAAGCTATACACAAAGCCTTCAGCGATGCTGGGATACGGGGAGGAGCCGGCCTTAATGAAGCAGTAACAGCCGCAGGTTTTGATCCTGATAAACTGAGAGACCTTGATCCCCCTCCTGACAGAAAGAGCCGAGGAGAAGGAGGCCCAGAAGGCAGTGAACATGGCGGAAAAGGTCGCGGGCAAGATATAAAACGAGATTGATAATCAATTACAACAAGGGTGCCAGCCTATAGTCGGTATCCGACTGTAGGCTACTGCAAAAGCTCATGCAACACGCTTAACACCCAAATAGAATATCCCTTATTGGATGGAAAGGAAAGACCATATAAGCCATCCAAAAACCAGGTTATAGAGGAGAGAGTATGAAAACAACAAAAATATTTACACATCATTTTCAGACAGGAGGTTCCATGAAAACTCAAGATATTAAAAGTTTTGTTTTTACCCTTGTTATGACTTTGTCCGTGCTCTGTGCTGCAGCCGCCCCTGCTTCTGCTATCATGGATATTGCGCAAACCCTGTCTGACGGTGCTCAGCGGAACACGATCGCCTTTGACGGCTTTGGCATCATAACCGGCACATTCGAATCCCAGACATTCTTCCCTCCGGGCAAGGTTGCCGACTACTGGGGATTTCAGTACCTGCGTGACAATACCCCAAATGGTAATGGGCACAACACCAGTTTTCTGACAAATTGCGCTTATAATATCCTTTATACGTTGAGTACCGAACAGTTCGCCGCACTCAAGACGCTTGCCACCAACCAGGTTGAACAGATCAACCTCTATGGATACAAACGATTCCCGCTGATGAAAGCATTTCGCCGACAACTGGAAGGTGACATTCCCTCAGGGACTTCAGGTTTGAGCTTGGACGCAGTGAAGGCCGTCTCCAGCGATCTTTATAAATTAGATGGACAAATCTGTTTTGACCGAGCTGTTTTGTATGCAGACATCTACAGGATGCTGAGTACTGCACAGAAGTCGCATCTGGATGCCATGAAGGCAGGCGGCTTTGATTCATGGACTGTGTCAACCGAGATGGAGGCAGCGGTCAAAAATATAATGCGGGGTGTCACCCAGGATGTATCAGTTGCATTGATGACTTATGCCAGCGACCTGTTTTCATGGTATGCCGGCTCCCTGGATGCTGATGTGTACTTCTGCCCCGAGCGGCAGGGCACCTACTACGGTTCCTTTTATATCAAAGACGCACCTGCTATCGGGCATGAGGGGTACAAGATTGATGAGAAATTGACGGCCGATGCAGGCCAATATTTTCTGGATCAACTGGCCACCACCAATTTGGACAGCCTGGTGACAGACCTGGTGAACAAGCAGAGGGACAGTCTGTACGCTGGCGCAGAAAACATCGTGCAGATTCGCACAGATATCTCCACACTGCTTAGAAGCCTAATTACGGCTTCTGCACCTACGGACACATTTAAAGCTCAGGTACTGGCGCAGGTACTGGAAAAATCCGGAACTTACGGGGAGTTGGACGGCGAAATAGTTTACTCCTATACCATGGCCTTCGCACAGGTGTACAAGTCCGTGACCGATACTCAAAAAGCAAATCTGACGGCAATGAGAAAAAAGATCATGTCCGGTACCTATAACGGCGAGCCATTTGACTTCAGCGTGTGTACGACACCATTTCTGTATTCGGCCATCATCAAAGACTTGTCAGTACTTGATCCGTACATTTCCAACACCGACTACCTGTTCGGCGTGTCTGAATCTACAGAATGCATGGCGACTTTAGATAAAAATTTATTGCTCCATATACCCTATCTTTCCTATAACGATCCAAAATCCGGGGCATCTTCGCTTTGGGCGAATTTTGTTTATGAGTTCAATTCGAAGTATCCGACGTTAATAACTTATAAATATGTAAATGCTGGTACTATCAATAATCCTTCATATTTATGTGCGGCATCAACACTATCCAGCGATTTGAAAATCCATATTCCTGATATTGTGCTACCGGATGGTATCACTCATTTATGGATAGATTTGGAATACGAACCGACTCTTTCCACCAAAGGGAATGCCTACTTTCTTGTTACAGGCTATACAAATAGTCCCAAAGGCTCATTTTCGCTCACAAGTAATGTCGGCGTTGATGGCGGCATACTGCCCACCGATTACACTTGCGACGGTGCTGGATCCTCCCCTGCACTGTCTTGGTCGAATGCACCTTCGGGTACCAAGGAATTTGCACTGATTATGACGACGCTACCGGGTGATGGAACGACCAAGTGGAGCTGGGTGTTGTATAGCATACCGGGAACCACGACCAGCTTGGCCAAAAACAGTACAGGGGTTGGCATATTGGGAGTGGGCAGTCGCGGGCCCACCATGGCCTACGAACCACCTTGTTCGCAAGGACCCGGCGCCAAACTCTACACCTTAACGTTATATGCACTGTCCGAATCGCCCAAACTGCCTGCCGCCAATCAAGTCACGGGCGATGTAGTCACCAGCGCGATCTCATCTATCACGATCGGCTCAGCATCCTTAAACCTGAGCTACACCAGGCCATGATGATGCATCTGATTTATAGCATCCTACTCAGTTTATCGGGACATTTTTTTAGATGCCATGCAATGAGTTGAAAGTAAATAATCGTTTTG
>JBAXVB010000182.1:0-7375 GCA_037129415.1 Deltaproteobacteria bacterium | reverse complement strand
TACAGCCGACACAAGAGCGTTGTTCAACCTGGTTGCCGTGGCTTCGTTGTCCTGGTAATAACCCAGCATGATATTGGGTCCGAATGCCACAATCTCACCTTCCTGGCCAGGTGAAACATGCTGACCATTCTCATCTATCACGGCAAGGCGGGTATGGGCAAGCCCGCGACCTACGGATCCCGGTCTGGTCCGGATCAGTTCAGGCGGCAGATAAGAGAGCCTTGCCGTAGCCTCGGTTTGTCCATACATAACATAAAATGCTTTTTCAGGAAAAGCGTTCGAAATTTCCTCAATAAACGGTTGCGCCAAAGGGCCGCCTGCCTGAGCCATGAACCGCAAGGACGGCATCTTAAATCGCAGAAAGGTACTACGCCGACATAGTATCTGATACACGGCCGGAACCCCTGATAAGCCAGTGCAGCCATACATTTCCACAAGTTCAGGCACTGTATCCGGAAACATGAAGCGGGTGTTCAATACCAATGCAGCGCCAACACGCAAATGCGTGTGCAGCAGGGAAGCTCCGAAGCAATAGCTGAACGGTAGCACGACTTGGTGGATATCGGCATCCGTCAGGCCCTGAAACGCCACAATATCATCGGTATTGTAGCGGATATTGGCATGGCTAAGCATCACTCCCCGTGGAGAACCGGTAGATCCAGAAGTGAACAAAATGGCTGCTGTATCTTTGTCCATGGTATCTGCCGGAGGGTTAAGATTCGCATCCGTGCAGGCTGGAAGAGCAGACAAATCAGAGCAAATCCTTATATTCAATCCCTCAGTTGCTATTGTATATTTTGGTTGCACAAACCCCATGGATGGGCGGCATAATTGAATCACCTGATCCAGAAAAACGTTATCAGATCGGGGATCGATGGGCACACAGCAACAGCCTGCCCGCATAATGCCAAAATAAGCGATGATAAAAAAAGCAGAATTGTCAGCCCACAGCAGGATATTATCATTACTCGAAAATTTTTGGAATCTGAGCCAGGCGCTAACAGCAACTATGCGATGATATGCCTGTGCATAGCTCAGGGATTCATCCGGTCCCAGGATCAAGAGTCGATCTGAAAACCGGTTGCATCCAAACAGATATTCCGTAATATTAAAAATTGATGCCATGAATTTTAAGGCTTTCTTTGATATCGCCGATGGATCGCATCCGGGAGATTTCATCCATGCCAAATTCGATTTCAAAATCATCTTCAAGCTCTGAAATCATGGCAAGATGCCTAAGGGAATCCCAACGGGGGATGTCTTTCGGTCCAATCTCGTCCCGGAATTGCTGCGGTTCAATCTGTAACACGCGATTTAGAATTTGAAATAATTGATCCAGTGATGTCATGAACAAAAATCCTTCAGGTTAAAATATTTCATCGGTTGACAGGGTTGAGTTCAGGAAAGCGGCTTCTTCGGCAATCGCCTGTTTCGGCCTCAATTCCTGCATGACCATGTTCGCTGTCATCATAGGCGCTTTGGTCAGAAACTCCAGTATCCGCCTAAGATCACGAGCCAGAATTTGAATAGTTTCATCCCGAAATAAATCGGGGTTATATTCAATAGCCACGATCAAGTCGGATCCGGGTTCAACGGTAAACTTCAGATCAAATTGACTGGCGATGGATTCATCGGCGAAAGAGCTGACCTGAATGCCTTCCCAGTTCAGCTTCGCAGGGGTGTTGTTCTGAAGAATGATCATAACATCAAACAGGGGATGACGGGCGGGATCACGCTTGAGTTTAAGGTCTTCCACCAGCAGGTCGAAAGGATATGCCTGGTGATCCAGGGCCTCAGCGACTGTCTTTCCCATCTCTGTCATAATCTGAGACAGGAAGTGATCCGGGTCCAGTTTTGTGCGCAGCACCAGAATATTGAGATAAAAACCGATCTGCGTCTCCAGATCAGAATGAATCCGACCGGCTACAGGTGTTCCCACGCACACATCCCTGCATCGGCTATGACAATAGAGCAGAATAGTTACGCCTGTGGCGAAAACCATGAACTGGGTCAACTGGCTGGCCTGTTCTATGCGGGCGAGTTCACGGACCAGCTCCGGAGCCAGAGTGAAGCGAAGCCGTCCGCCCTGATGGCTCTGAATGTTCGGTCTGGGAAAATCCAGATGCAGGCTCATGTCTGGCGGCGGCGGTGTTAACTGATTGATCCAATACTGGCGATGAGCTAACATTGCGGGGCCCTTCATCTGTTGATGCTGCCAATGGGCGTAGTCCTTGTACTGAATGGTCAGGGGCGAAGATGCAGGATGTTGACCGCGACTAAGAGACTGGTAAATGGCGGACATCTCCCGTATCATCACCTGAATCGACCAGCCATCGCTGATGATATGGTGTAAATTGATAATCATGACCTGTCGGGGCAATGAGTCAATGTCGGGCAGGCGGAGCAATTGCACCCGCAAAAGCGGGCCCTGTTTAAGGTCAAAGGAACGGACAGTCTCCGCCAGGTATGCTTTATATGCATCTGTTTCAGGTTGAGCGGAACCGGTAAAGTCCTTTTCTTCCAGGGTGATATTTAGAGTGCTTAGAATTTTTTGCCGGGGTTCGGAGCCCACGGTGATAAACACAGTGCGAAGCGATTCATGGCGATCCACCAGGGTTTGAAAGACAGCTTTTAGAGCGGCTAATTCCAACCTGCCTTTCAACAAAAAGGCGCCGACTATATGATAGGCAGGGGAATCGCCATAAACCTGATCCACCACCCAAAGGCGGCGCTGAGAATAGGACAGCTCATAATGGGGCGCATCCGGGGCCGGAACAATAGCAGGAAACTGGCGAGTGCCGCGTTGCTGAAGAACGGCCGCCAGTGCTGAAATGCTGGGCGCGCTAAAAAAATCTCTGAGGCCGATTTCCTTTTCCAGAATCTGTTGCAACCGAAAAACCACTTGGGCAGCCTTTAGACTGTGGCCTCCCAGCTCGAAGAAATTGTCGTGAATGCTGATGCGCTCCCGCCCCAATACTGCCTGCCAGACTGCTACCATCTGTGCTTCCATTTCATTCCTGGCTGGCTGAAACGGGTCTTCAGGTTCAAGCTCCAGCGGATTTAAACCCGCACACGCGGCTGCGTCCACTTTTCCATTTGCAGTCATCGGAATTTGCGGTATATGAAACAGTCTTGGCAACATGTATTCCGGAAGGCGGGCCTGTAGATGTTGTCTCAAATCGGCTGCTTTCAAGGGATGATCTGCAACTATATAAGCCCGCAAGTTTTTGCTCCCGTCAAAATCCTCATGAGGCAGGACAACGGCTTGTTTGATGTCAGGGTGAGCCAGAAAATGATGAACCACTTCCCGGGTCTCAATGCGATAGCCCCGGATTTTGACCTGATCGTCCGCGCGGCCCAGATATTCCAAATCGCCGTCTGAACGCCATCGCCCAAGATCGCCGGAGCGATAAATGCGCTCACGAGGTTGCCACGGCAAAACGGTGAATTTCTCGACTGTCAGTTCCGGCCGATTCAGATATCCACGGGCCAGACCATTGCCTGCCACACACAATTCCCCCCAAACTCCAACAGGGACCGGCTGCAGATGCTTGTCCAGAACATGGACGCGCAGACCGGGCAGGGGTCGGCCGATGGCCCTTGTATTGGTCTGGATGTCCATATCGTTTAACTCCTTGAATGTGACATGCACGGTAGTCTCTGTGATGCCGTACATGTTGACAAGCTTAACCTGTGGGTAAATGGTCCGGAAGGGTTTTAAGAGCCACGGAGCCAGCGATTCACCGCCGAATATCACATAGCGAAGCGCCAGTGAGTCGCCGCCTTGCTCAAAATCCGCCACGATATGGGGAATCAGTGCATAAAACGCCGTCGGTGTCTGATTGAGTACCGTAACCTGATTTAGTTTAAGAAGTTTCAGAAATTGCCGAGGGTCCTGGGCGGTCAGGTGGGGAACTATAGTTATGCACCCTCCGTATAGCAGCGCGCCAAACATTTCCCAAACCGAAAAATCAAAACTGAATGCATGAAACAGGGTCCAGATATCCTGATCGGAAAAATTAAAGTCAGATTCATCATTGACCATCAAGTTCACGACCTGGCGATGGGTGATGAGTACCCCTTTTGGTGTGCCGGTGGATCCGGAGGTGTAGATCACATAAGCCAGGTTATCCAGCGCCGATGCTGAATTAAGGATTATGGGGCTGTGAATGTCCTCCTTGATTGGAAGGCTGGCCGCACTGGGGTGCGGCGCTCCCAGGAGGGTGGGAGCATCCTCCAAGTTATGAATTGCTGATAAAAAGACCAGTTGATTCCCATCTGTAATTCCTGATTCGTAATTCCTAATTTCTAATTCGTAGTCCTTAGTTCCTAATTCGAAATAGTTGGCAAAGCGATTTTGTAGCGATTTACAGGTCAGGATTATCCGCACCCCGGCATCCTGCAACATAAACGCCAGCCTCTCCTGGGGAAGGCTGGGGTCCAGTGGCAGATAGGCCCCGCCGGCTTTCAGAATGCCTATGATGGCGACAATAATATCCGGAGATTTTTCCAGACAGATGCCAACTATCTGATCCGGCCCAATGCCGCATTCATTTAGAAGACTGGCTAACTCATTGGCCCGAAAATTTAGTTGCCGGTAGGTCAGCCGCTCATCCTCCCATGTCACGGCCAATCGGTCGGGATGGTGCAAAGCCTGGTCCGCAAATAATTCGTGAAGGGTCTTGGTCTTGTCCTGTGGTAAACGTTCAGACTCCTCACCCCAGCGGGGGGAGGTTGGGAGGGGGGAAAAACTGTGATAGTCGTATTCTTCCTGGGTCAATATCTGCAGACGTGAAACTGGTATATCAGGTTGGCAGGTCATCTGAGAGAGGATCGTCAGAAAATGATTCAGCATCCGGTTTATGGTATCTGCTTCAAAAATATCCTTGTTATAGACTAATGATCCGGTTGCTTCCTGACCTTGAACCTGCAACCCCAGGGTCAGGTCGTACTTGCCCCAGCCGTGATGGGTGTGAATTATCTGGGCAGAGAAATCCGGTCCAGATGGCAAGATCGGTAAATCCTCGCGGCAGTTGAAGAGTACGTCAAAAAGGGCCGTGCGGCTCATATCTTTATCCGGATTAATGACCTGGACCAGACGGTCAAATGGAAATTGTTGGTTCGCCATAGCTTGATCCCAGTATCTGTGCATCTGAAAAACCATATCTGCAACCGTAGGATCGTCCTGAAAATTAGCCTTTATAACCAGAAGATTGGCAAAAGGCCCCACGGCTTCAGCCAGTCTATCATCTGAACGGCAAGGACATGGCGCCCCCGTAATTACTACGATCTGTCCGGTATAGCGAAAAAGAAGGATGTTAAAGGCTGTTAAAAACACGGTGGTCATGGAAGCATCAAGATTCGTGGCCAGCTTGCGGAGCGCTGAAACCAGATTCTCAGGAATCAAAAACATAAGAAATCCGGATTGATATGTTTGAATGGCCGGGCGGGGATGGTCAGTTGGCAAATTCAAGGGCTGGCAGTCCTTAGCGAGACATTCTGTCCAGAATTGCTGTTGAACCTTCATCAGGGTCGGATCTTCTTTGAATGCATTCTGCTTCAATATAGCGGGAAACTGACTATATGATATTTGGGTCAGCAAATCCCATTCCTGTTTTGCGTTCAGACCCCTCCCACCAGCGGGGGGAGGTTGGGAGGGGGGAAATTGTCTTTTCAGGCGGATCTGGTAATCATGGAGCCACTGAACAGCAACCTGCTCCAGCGACCAGGGATCGCAGATAATATGATGGGCGGTCAGCGCCAGAATATAGTTCTCAGCATCAACAGATATTATTGCCGCCCGTACCAGGGGCGCCTGATCCAATTGAAACGGCCGAGCCGCGTCTTCCAGAATGCGGATGACAAATGACAGCGGAAGGAGCTTGCCCATCGTCTCTATATACTCGCCTTCTAATTTCAGCACTCGTAGCTCAATATCTGCCTTGTCCATAACTATTTGCCCAGGAGGGTCGCAGGTTCCGACAATACTGGTACGCAATGCGCTGTGACGGTTCACTACAAACTGAAGACTATCGGATAGCTCCGTGATTTGTAGCGGACCTTTGCAGCGTAGTATCAGCGGCATGTTGTAATACACCGGACTGTGCGGATAGAGAACGCCTGCTTCAAAACGATCCACGAACCAAAGTCTGGACTGGTGATCGGTAAGCGCCGCCAGGGCCGGAGATGATTCAAGGGAGCTTATCGCAATATCCTGGCACAGAATCTGCGGCTGGACAGCGACCTGAAGCAAAATATCATGAATGCTTTTCAGCATGGCTGCAGCGGTTGCTTCCTTGAACAGATCAATATTGTATTCCAGGTTGATCTGGATCGTCTCTTTTTCAATGATTTCCAGCGTCAGATCGAACATGGCGCAGTGACGATCGAATATGAACTGGGTTATAGTCATGCCTGGCAGTTGAAAAGATCTCTCCCGCACGTTTTCATAAACAAAAAGCGTATCAAAGAGCATATTGCGCCGAATGTCACGCGGAATCTGAATGGATTCCACAAGGATTTCAAACGGCAGACCTTGATGAGAAAAATCTCTGAGGCAATTTTGCGTGACATTCAATACAAATTGATCAAAAGCCAGATTGCCATCCGGGAAATTTCGCATCACCAGCGTGTTGACAAATGCGCCCACTGTGGATTCAAAGGCAGGCATCAATCGTCCTGATGTCGTTGTGCCCACGAGAATGTCGGTTTGGCCGCTCAGTCGATGTAATAGCAATGTATAAATGGCCAGCATCAACATATATGGGGTGGTATTGAAGCTGCGGGCCAATAATTTAAGTTGCCGGGTGTCCTCCTCATTCCAGCTTTGGCGAAGAACCCTGCCATGAAACTGCTGCCGGTCCGGACGCGGAAAATCCAGAGGCAGGTTCAGCGGAACCGTCTGGTCCAATCGCTTCCGCCAGTAGGCTTTATCCACGCTGCATGTCTCGGAACCAAGATACGATTTTTCCCACTGAACATAATCCCGGTATTGACCGGTAACCGGCTGCAAACTCTCTCCCATATACAGACGGACCAATTCCTGAACCATGAATACGCCGGAAATGCCATCGCCGATCAGGTGATGCATATCAAAAATCAGTAAATGCTTATTCTCGCTAATTTCGGCTAAACCCATTCGGGCCAGGGGCGGGCGGGATAAATCGAATGGCCGGATCATGTGTCTGGCAAAATCTTCGGCCTCATGCGGTTCAATCCGGGCGTATTCAATGGGCGCATCCACAGAATCGAACACCAGTTGACATATCTCATCCTGTTGGTCATAACTTCCCGGCTGGCCATAACTTCCTGGCTGATCATAGCTTCCCGGAATCTCAAAGCCGGTACGAAGGCTTTCATGGCGCTGGCAGAGGGT
>JBAXVB010000181.1:0-7382 GCA_037129415.1 Deltaproteobacteria bacterium | reverse complement strand
AATCCTCTGTCGAAATTCCTGGAACTGCATCGCTGATTGGGCGAACAATAAGATAAATGATTTGAAAACAATCGTTATTTAAGATAGTGTCGAGCAGTGTGGATATGAGAATGATCCAGATATTTTCAACACCTCTGTAAATGTCATTGACTTGAAGCAAAACACCCCCCGGTTGGGAATCAATTCAAGAAAAGGATATTGCAAGATGAGCACTGTCTATGCCCCAAAAAATGTATCCAGCAATATCTGGTTGAAATCCTATTGGGTCCTTCTCTTCATTGTTGCAGGCGCCGGCTGGTTTGCTACCGGATATCTGGGGGATAAGGCCCTGCAGGAAATACGCGAGAGCAGCGAAGCCATAGTATCATTGCACGTCACCCGTTTCACCGCCGAATGTGAAAAGGTCGAAAGAGCGGTTCAGGCGATATCCGGATCTCCCTGGATTTTGCCAGCCCTCGTTTCCCGCAGTGATCCGGACATCGCCAACGCCAACTCGGTTTTAGACCGTTATAATTCCAGCCTGAACGCGTCTGTCGCTTATCTGATGGACGGCAATGGTTTAACCATCGCATCCTCCAACCGCCATGATCCGGAAAGTTTTGTCGGCAAGTCCTACCAATTCCGGCCCTATTTCACTCAGGCCATCGCAGGCGCTCCAGGCCGATATTTCGCTCTGGGGGTCACGTCCTTGAAAAGGGGTTTTTATGCGAGTTATCCCGTAAGGGACAGCGGCGGCAAAATAGCAGGTGTTGCCGTGATCAAACTGGATATCTCCGAGAAAGAGGTCAATTTTGGCGGATATCCCTATCTTTTTCTGATCGATCCAAACGGCATCGTTTTTCAGTCCGGCAACAAGGAGATGAATTACAAGAGCCTGTGGCCGATAAGTCCGGAAACCCGGCTGGCCTTGCTCAAATCCAAACAATTCGGTGAAAATGACTTTGATGCGATCCTGCAGAGGGAGGTAACGGACGGGATTGAGATCTCTTATAAAGGAAAGGATTATCGGGTATTTCGAAAGATCATCAACACCGAGGGCTGGTCGATCGTTTTTATGGCATCCACCGACCGGATTTTCCTGTATAAGTCCGTCGGCATCATCATCACTCTGTGGATGGTTACGCTTATCGCCGTTCCGTTTATCATTAATTACCGGGCAACCAGGTCGGCGGAGAAGGTGCGGCTCAGTGAAGTCCGCTTTCGCGGGCTGTTCGACACTATGAAAAGCGGGGTCGTCATCTACCGGCCCAATGATAATGGAGAAGATTTCTTCATCACAGATATCAATCCCGGCGGGGAGCAGATGAGCCAGGTAATTAAACAAGACAGCGTCGGCAGAAGCATCACTGCGGTATTTCCCGGAATCCGGGAATTGGGCTTATTCGATGTGATGCAGCAAGTGTGGCGGACTGGTGCTCCTCAATTTCACCCGGTGTCTCTTTACAGCGACAAACGCCTGTCCCAATGGGTGGAGAATACCGTTTATAAGCTGCCTTCCGGCGAGATCGTTGCAATTTATGATGACGTTTCGGATCGCAAGAGAATGGAGGCGGAAATTTTGACCCTTTCGATAACCGATCAGCTCACTGGTTTGAATAACCGAAGGGGGTTTTTATCGCTTGCGGAGCAGCAGTTAAAACTGTCGGAAAGAAATCGGTGTCGCATGCTGTTCTTTTTTGCAGATATGGACGGGTTGAAATGGATAAACGATACCCTGGGTCATGAAGCAGGAGATCATGCGCTTATTGAATCGGCTACCGTGTTCAAGAAGACATTCAGAACATCTGACATCCTGGCGCGTCTGGGGGGAGATGAATTCGCCGCACTTGCCATTGATACCAACGCTATTGAATCTGAAATTTTTACGACAAGGCTTCAGAATCTGATTGACACGCAAAATAATTTGAAAAACCGGAAATTCAAGCTTTCAATCAGTGTAGGTTGCGCCTGCTATAACCCTGATACTCCATGTACTGTTAATGAACTCATGTTGCAGGCGGATACATCTATGTATGCACAGAAGCAGAGCCGGAAAAAAGGTACAGAATCATAAGAACCATGAAAGACGATACGCTTCTGAGGTACAGCAGTTGATTGATGAAGGGTGCGGTGGAGGTTAGCGCTCATGTCTTCAAGGCTTCATTTTCTTTTTTTGCTTGTTTTCGTACATCAGGCTATCAGATTCGGCAAGAAGGGAATCAAGGGTTTGAGGCATTTGAGGGTCAAACCGGGCAATGCCGATGCTGATGGAAAGGGTGAACGGGTGATCCGGCACCGCGTTTGCCATTTCGATTGTCTGCGACAGCCGGTGGGTCAGGATGTCCATATCAAATCCTTCATTTTCCATGGCCAGCACCACGAATTCATCGCCTCCCAGGCGAGCCACGATATCGGAGCTACGGAATGCCGTTTTAAGGATTTTGGCGGTTTCCGTCAAGGCCCTGTCCCCTGCCTTATGCCCCATGGTATCGTTGATTGCCTTCATGCCGTCCAGATCCGCAAATATCAGCGCAGCGCCCATACTCGTGCGGGAAGCAGTCTTTAACTGCTGCCCGGCAAGAACAACAAACCCCCTGCGGTTATAGAGTCCCGTCAGTTCATCAGTCAGGGAAAGGGCGCGGACGGTTTCCTCGGTCTGTATGCGCTGGTTGATGTCGTGGGCCACATGAACCGAACCTGCCAGCTCTCCATTCGGGCTGTAGCGCGGGGTTACCGCTATCTGAAAATGCCCGCCCAGACGCGGTTCAAAGATATCTTCCACATGGGCCGCATGATCCATTAACAAGAGTTGATGGGGACAAAAAGCCGGGGGCTTCCGGGTACCGTGGACCGCCTCATGACATTTTAGGCCGACGGCCTGGGCCGGTGTCACCCCCAGCCGGTGATCAAAATACCCAGTCCGGCTGATGCCTTCAACCAGAAAAGGACTGCCTTCTCAAGAGGTGTTGTTGACTGAATGATCATTTGGCGACGTGCGCCCAGTCTTCCACGGCATGAATCAGATTGTCCAGGGACGCAACGCCCAGAATGATGACCATGTAGCCGGTGACGGCGCTGTCTTTCAGGCGAAAATTGGTGTAGATCATCAGGGCATAGCGGATATCGTCCTTTCCAACCACCAGTGAGTCCAGCATGGTATCCAGGTCTTCAAGATGAAGCCGGGGCACGGAAAATGAGACATGAATTTTGAGCAGGTTGCCGAACATGCCCAGACAGGCATTCAGCAGAATATTGCCGACCTCGGTCAGAACCTCCCTGGCTGAGGTGTCCATGCGGCCAACCTGTCTGTGGCTGTTGGTCAGAAGATCCACCAGCATGGATGCGCCCTCGAAATTGAGCAGCAGCATGGCATCTCCGGAGACCGGCCTGAAAAAATCTGGTGAACCGAGGCCACCTCGCCCTTGACAAGATGGGTTAGATGTCGGGATATTTCGTCCACCGGTGTGATAGTGACATCTGGAACGTCCAGGAGTACCCGGTGCCCGGTCAGATCCGACAATGATGCCGCGGTCCGGGAAAAGGCGATGTTGATGAGCTCTGCCAAGGCATCATTTTGTTCCACACTCAGTATCATGACTTTGATCCTTTTAAGGTGGCTGCGATTTTCTCAAGAACAGCCTCTGCGACAAAGGGTTTGCCGATAAACCCGGCGGCACCGGCCTCTTTCACCATCGCATGGGTCGTGTTCTGAATATCTGCAGAAGCAATGACAACTTTGGCGGTGGGGTCCATTTCCCGGAGCCTGGCCAGCACATCCAGCCCATGCATATATTTCATGGTCAGATCCAGGGTTACCAGATCCGGTTTTTCCAGAAAATAGCGTTCAAGCCCCGAAATGCCGTCATGCGCATCCACCACATCATGCCCCGCGGATTCCAGAATCTCGCGCAACATACGCCGGGATAAGGCTGAATCTTCGATGATCAGTATTTTTGACATGTTAGTTTTCCTTGATATTTTTAAAAAGAGTCAAAAGGTTGATGACTTCCCCCTGTCTTCTGTCTCACCATCGCCTCCAGAATGGCCTGCCCCATCTGCGTGAGCGGTACGCGTCTGTCGCTGAGATTGGCCTCATCCACGGACCGGGGCATGCCGTAAACCACGCAGCTTTCTTCGGCTTCGGTATAAATCAGGCCTCCCTGGGATTTGATCCAGGCTGCGCCCCGAAGCCCGTCCGATCCCATGCCGGTCATAATCACTCCCAAAACCCTGTCCCGGTAAACTTCCGAGGCGGATCGAAACAGCACATCCACGGCCGGCCGGTGTGGTGTGTCGAAGGGCCGGGCATCCAGATGGGCCAGGACAGAGCCATCCACTTCCCGGCGGAAAGACAGATGCCGGCCGGCCGGGGCGATCAGGACGGTTCCGGGCTCGACCCGGTCCCCTAGTTTGGCTTCGACAACCGTAAGCCGGGAAACCGCATTCAGGCTCTTGGCGTACATTTCCGTATATCCGATCGGCATGTGAAGCACAATGACCACGGAAATCGGAATATCTGCGGGCAGTTGAGGGATCAGAACCTTCAGGGCCTGGGGGCCGCCGGTAGAGATGCCGATCACCACAATGTCCATCTTTCGTTTCGAGGCCAGGGAAGCGACGGCCGGGCTGAAGAGAGCCGGATGCTCCTGGGCCGGATGCAGCCGCGCCATGGAAACGGCGGCGGCTTTGACCTTTTCGATCAGATCTCTGCTGATCTCATAGATTTTATCGGTGGCAAGGGCCGTTGGTTTTTGCATGAAGTCGATGGCGCCAGCATCCAGGGCCTCCAGCGGCAGTTCCCCGCTTTCGCTGGTAATGCTGACCACAACGACCGGAATCGGCCGTCTGGCCATCTGCTGCCGCAAAAAAGTAACGCCGTCCATTCTCGGCATGATCATATCCAGGATGACAACATCGGGCTTAAGCGCTTCCACCATTGTCAGCGATTCTTAGCCGTCGCGGGCCGTACCAACGACATCAATAAAAGGGCTTCGAAGCAGCATTTCCTTGACGACTTTGCGCACGTATGCCGAGTCGTCAACCACCAGTACTCGAATCAGTTTATCCATTTTATCCCCGCTTAAATCTTTGCCTGATTTCCTTTCACATACACGAAATCAGGGAATCGGGGCTCAAAAGCCTTTTGGCCATTTCACCTTCCATTTCCGGATGACCGATAGAATTCAAGGCCCCTACCACGGCCTGGCGCACGGTCAGCGCAGGATGTCCCATAATGTTCAGAAGGCTTTCAAATGCCCTGCGGTCTCCGATCTTGGCCAGAGCACCGGCAGCAACCACGGCCAGCTCGACATCATCGGTTAAAATCCGCAGAAGGGACGGAACCGAACGGGGATCTCCGATACGGCCCAGCGCAAAGATGGATGCCTGGCGGGTTTCAAAATCATCGGATTCAAGCTGCTCGATAAGCAGTGAAATCACCCGGGGCCCGTACCGCACCAGCGCTTCTACCACTTCTTTTCTGGCAGTGGGCTGACCGATCAGTCGGGTAAGCGTTCTTTCGATGGCCGGGCCTTCCAGCCATCCCAGGACCATGGCAATGGCGCGAAGATCATCGCTTCCGGCTTCCGACAGGCAGTCCATCAGGTGTTGGGCCCCGGAAGGCGACAGCGTCTGACGGGCAAGATCAGCAATGTAATCGCCTTCATGATAGGCTTTTTCGTAGCGGTCATAAATGGCGGCCAGAGCCTGTGCAATGACCGGGACTACGGCATCGGACTGGTTTAAAATGGCGGCCAGCGGCGCGACAATCTCTTCGTTTCCGATCTGGCCCAGGGCCTCTGCCGCAGGAGAACGGAGCAAATCATTTTCCAGCAGGGGGATCAGCCGGACCGCTACATCCAGACTCCCGATCCTGGACAGGGCATCCAAGGCCGGAAAGGCCAGAAAAAAATCCCCGGATTCCGCAATGGCGGCAAGGGAATGTACCGCATCCTGGGCACGAAGCTTGCCCAGGGATTCAATGGCCTGATACCGGACATTCTCGTCGCTGTCCTCAAGGGCGCAAATCAGGGGGGGGACAGTCCTGGGATCGTGGTGATCTCCCAGAACCATTGCCGAATAGATGCGCAGATCCGGATCATTGCCCTTTAGGAATTCAACCAGCGGCGGAATAATGTCCAGATTCGTCATGGCCAGAATCTGAAGCGCGCTGTTTAAAACGCTGGGATTTTTGTGCTGGTCGCGAATTGACAGCAGCAGGGATGACACGGTATCCTTGCTGCCGTGACGGGCCAGACCATCCACGGCTATCTTTCGAACCCGCCAGCTTTCATCCGCAATGGCATCCACCAGGCGCTGTGCAGGCTCGCTGTCGCTGGCCGCCAGTTCTTCCGCAGCTCGAAGCCGGACAGTCTCATCCTGGCTTTTAAGGGCCTCGGAAAGATCCCGTTCTCGTTCGATACGGGCCGTGACATCTTCAAGGGTCACCAGAGTCCCCACGACCCGATCGTCTTCGCGCAACGGCGCAATCGTAATGCGCTGCTGCATGCGGTCAAAATGTCTGAATTCCCCCTGAGGCGGACAGGGAATCAGGTACCGGTGGAACAAAGGCGCCAGAACCTCCACAACTCCGATATCCAGAACCTGCCGGAACCGGTCGATAAGCCCCCGGCTCTGGATGTCCGGAATCAGGGAAATCAGGGGCTGGCCCATGGCTTCATCTCCGGAAATACCGGTGGCGCGGGAAAGCCAGTTGTCCCAGGATGTAACCATAAGATTCGAATCGGTGGTGAAGACGCCAATTGACGGTTCGGTAGTTGTCATAGAGAGTTCCTGTGAAAGGAGTCGCAGTTCAGGAGTCAGAAGCCTGAAGGCAGAAAATGCAAAAGGCACATTATCCTTGTTAGCCTGACGAAATCAATATCAATTGCGGTGGAGACGGAACCCGTATCCACAATACAATTATCTATTTTGATGCTTTGTCCTGCGTAAAGGATTTCAATTTCAATCCAAATCAACCCATTTTTCCAATCAAATCTCATCGAAATACCCCTTTAAACGGAATATTTTCAATAATCAGCTCTGCTGGGGTAGAAGGAAGAGTAAACAAAACCTCTTGACCGGCTTTTTTATATTTTTGATAGGATTCTCGAATCACTTTCGGGTCATCACTGATCTGTAGAATTTCGCCCTCTACAATTTGTATCTTCGATTCTGAAATTTTTTCTTCAATTAAATTACCAATCAAGATAAATTGATTCGGGTGTCGGTTTTTTATGTCTATCCATTTCATAATATAGTCATTCTCTTCTTTCTCAATCCATCGAATTAAAATGGTTGGGATAATAGTAAAAAGTAAGACGCTGTTAATTATCAGTTCTTACTTTTTATTACTGTTTCAATTAGAAACCAGTAAATAAAAAATCAAGAGCAGCAATAATTTC
>JBAXVB010000180.1:0-7543 GCA_037129415.1 Deltaproteobacteria bacterium | reverse complement strand
TGGCCCTTCTGGGGACCAACGGTGCAGGTAAAACCACAGCCCTGAAAATGATCTGTGGGCTGCTTTCCGGCGCATCCGGCAAGATAGACTTTGAAGGAAAGCTTATCAGCGGCCTTCCTGTCCATGACATAGCCAATCTGGGTATTACCCTGGTTCCCGAGGGGAGGCAGCTCTTTCCCAAAATGGATGTAGAGGAAAATCTCCTGATTGGATCATATCTCAGCCGGACACGAGTTCATCGGGCAAAAAACCTGAATAAAGTCTATGAGCTTTTCCCCCGTCTGGCAGAGCGCAAAAACCAGACTGCGGAAACCCTTTCCGGCGGTGAGCAGCAGATGGTGGCCATCGGCAGGGCCTTGATGCAAAGCCCGAAACTAATCATGTTCGATGAGCCGAGCTTGGGGCTGTCGCCGATTCTGGTACAGGAAATGTTCCGGGTCATTGAAGAGCTTCACAACCAGGGCCTGACGATTTTTCTGGTCGAGCAGAATGTTCACCAGACGCTTAAAATCGCCGACTATTGTTATGTGATGGAAAACGGCCGCATCGTCAAAGAAGGCACGGGAAAGGATATGGAAAATGACGCATCAATCCGGGAGACGTATCTGGGGTTCTGAGCTTCACGTCGATACAAATGCCAATTATCAGCCGTCTCTTCGGGAAGGGGTAATTTTTCTTGTTCGTGTATATCAATCCACTCATCAAGAATCTTACAAAGCTGTTTATAAACAACTGCCTCATTATCACCATGGCAGCAGGGACCAAGGAAGCCTGGAATTGAGCCAATATAACAATTATCGTTTTTTGACCACTCAACAATTTTCAAGTACTTATCTCTTGTTTTCATTATCCTGGACCTCCTTTTCCTGGTATTGTTTTGCATCGTCGCCGGGACTGCCAGAAATTGTAACTTTTACCCCTGAAGGATGAAGAAAGTTTTGATGACTTCCTTTCCCTCCGCGATTAACAAAACCAAGGTTTTTGACTTTTTTTATCAGCTCGCGAATTTTCTGTGGCATAGATAAATAGTATCATACTGATACTACCAAGTCAAATATCTCCGCGTAAGCGCACAAATTGCTCGAACGGCGCTAATCAGCCGCGCTGCTTTTTACATGGATGCTTTTTTAAATGACCGTGAACCGGAAATAAGGAAAACCTTTTTTGAAGACCATTCAGCGTTATTACCGGGTTAATCGAAAAGCTATCAGCCTGATGCGGTTTACCTTTGAAGGTTATGAGGGAATTGCCGGAGTTACCACCCTGAATCCAGCGACCGGCCTGATCGTAATTAATATCGCTCCTGGATGTGAGCAGGATGTCGATCAGGTGCTTCAGGATCTTCAAAAACATGTTTATATGGAAGCAGTTTCACCAGATGATGCTGCTTAACAAAGGAAGCAAAAAACCAGGGTTTTGAGATGATTGAGTGGGTCATCGCGGATTGATCTGGATTGTATCCGCTTCCTGTAGCGTAGAAGTTTAACTTTTTTATCCTGTCTATCCTGTCCATCCATGTTAATTAGTTTTTTTCTTATGAGTTACCTTAGTCAAAATGTTATCAATTGGAAACCAATCCATAGTCTTTAACAAGAAAGTATGCATTTCCATTGATGGAAAGAGTTGGGCTGTATTTCAAATCCACCCACCAATGAGTCTTTCCATCGGGCAACAGAACGTCAGGGATATGAATTGACAAATCACTGTAAAGAGTTGATGCGGCGCACGAAAAAGACGGATGATTTATAATGCCAAAAGTTGTCAGTTTGAAAGGTGTAAACGACGGAAATGTCGCTGTCTCATAAACAAAATTGGCCCAATACGATAGGGTTCCTGATATTGGATCAGTATATGAAAGATATGGAATATTGAGTATTAAACTTTGATCTAAAGTTGCCGTACAACCTGTCCTGATATCAGTTAACCGTCCAATCGCGTTGCCGTCGTACTCTGTAAACCAGAGATTTCCATCCGGCCCGGTGGTGATTCCCTGAGGGCCGCTATTGGCGGTAAGACCGGTAGAGAACACAGTAAAAACTCCGGATGGGGTAATCCTTCCAATCGCTCCGCCATCGTAATCCGTGAACCAGAGATTTCCGTCCGGCCCGGAGGTAATCCCCCAAGGGCCGCTATTGGCGGTAAGGCCGGTCGAGAACTCCGTAATAACTCCGGATGGGGTAATCCTTCCAACAGCGCCTGCATCATAGTCCGTAAACCAGAGGTTTCCATCCGGCCCGGAGGTTATCGCCATGGGGCCACTGTATGCACCAAGGCCGGTCGAAAACCTGGTAATAACTCCGGATGGGGTAATACGTCCAATTGCACTTGTACCGTAATCCGTGAACCAGAGATTCCCGTCTGGCCCGGCTGTGATTCCCCAAGGGCAACTATCGGCGGTAAGACCGATTGAGAAGAAGGTAATAACTCCGGATGGGGTAATCCTTCCAATGGCAATGGCTCCGTAATCCGTGAACCAGAGATTTCCGTCCGGTCCGGCGGTGATCTCTATAGGGAAACTGTACTTGGCAAGTCCTGCAGAAAACACGGTGATAACGCCAGATGGGGTAATACGTCCAATGCCATCGACCACCGTGAACCATAGATTTCCATCTGGTCCGGAAGTAATACCCCAAGGATAACTGTTGGGGGCAAGACCTGAAGAAAATACGGTGATGACTCCGGACGGTGTAATCCTTCCGATACTGTTGCCGGAGTATTCCGTAAACCAGATATTTCCATCCGGTCCGGAAGTAATCCCACGAGGATTACAGTTTGCGGCAAGGCCGGAAGAAAACTCGGTTACAGTTTGGCTGTTGGCAAAGTCTGGTAATAACAAGCCTGTGAATAAATAAAAAAAGCTGAAACAAGCAATAAATCCTGAATATCTAAATGTTTTCATTAGCATTCCCTTTCATCTTGAATTGCACTAAGCTATATGCAATAGGAATTTTATCTTTCTTAATCAATCAGCAGCCTGAGGCATCATAGGTTTGATTGCCATTTTTATCCGTGCCCGACGGAATAACGTCGGTCGTGTCTATCTGAGCAGTCGGGTCCGTATTTCCATGGCTGTCGTGATACTTTGGTTCGGCCAGCTTGTTAGTTATCCTAGCTGCTGGGTACCATGCATAATCGCTAACGACCGCCTTGCGCTTCATGATGCTTGTTGGTGTGACGTTCAGGACCAACAGATCCGAAGCAACCATGACGTAGCCTTGAGGGTAATGGTTACGGATGCTTTTCAACGCATAGGTCTGTAAGTTTTGGCATCTTCAATTCGAATATGTCTAACCATTTGAAAACAGGAGATAATTTCAATCTTTTCTGATTTTTAAATAAAAGTCTCAAATTCAATAAGTTACGATAAAATGCCAACACTTGTGGACCTATGCGATCTGTGGTGTATAGCGGTAAAAAAGCCAAGCCAGTGGGCCGCCGCTCAGGTTCTCTTCCCCATCAATTATTTCGTACTCTCCATCACAGCGGCCGAAAGCAAATCCACAGCAGACGATTGAGTTGCCGCGTTCCACTTAAAGGGGTCAGATTTTTCCCAGTAAAATCCAAATTTGTTTTGTTGGTTGCCATTTGCCAAGGCTCTGTCGGCACTATTTCGCACAACACTACTGATTTGAGATGCCATGGTTGACGAGAATGCTTTTATCCGGTCGTAGGCATACATCCAATGACGAGTGGCCAGTCCCTTAAATACCATAAGATCGGTCCTTGGATAACCCGAAGGGTTATCTCTGTTTACGAGTTCTCTCAGCACACCGTCCGGCCAGATGATCTTGTAGTAGCCATTCCAATGATCAACTGCCAACTGAAGAGGCCAGCTATCTTTGATTAACTCCGCATAGTCGGCCATGGCTATCGTATACAGCCCCTGATTATAAGTCCATATATCGATAACCACCTCGCCATCTTTCTCCAGTGCGTCACCGACTGGGCTGACCGATCGACCCCAAATGTCGTAAGGGGTATGATTGCGTAACCAGTTGGCCTCTTTATTGGCCCACTCGAGGAAATAGTTATAGCGTTCTGTGTCACCCAGTTTGTTGTAGTGAAGAGCTAATCTTGCGGCTATCATTAAAAACAGGGAATTAGTCACTGCCGTCTTTTGCCTCCCCGGAAATGGTCCCTTCTTCCACAAAGGGTATTCAAATGGTTTTGGAGCATACTGCCACCACACGCCTCCTTCATAGAAATCGTCATATGCGTTCTTTTCTACAACACGATCCTTGAAAATGAAGGCAGCTTTGTTGTCGAGTAAATCTCGATTGTTGTCGATCACCTCGTAGTACCTGATAAAAACCATGGCCCACCACAAACGGTCGTCGAAATCCTCATTGTTTTTGTCGAGTTTCTTTTCGATTGAAGGCCACTTGAGGAGCTGATCCTTGACCCTCAAGACGATGTCATTATCCGGAGTTCGATTGATAGCATAAGCGGCAGCAATATAGTTGATCAAGGACTCGACCATGCAGCCTCGAATCCAGAATGAAACATCGCCGAAAGTGTCCCAATTTTTTTCGAGAACGATCGCAGCCTGTTCTGCTTGCTGAAAACGTTCGGTGGGGGAAGCGGCATCAACCGGACTGTTTTCTTGTTGCTGGAAGAGTTCATCGAGTGTAGTTGCTAAAGCCGGGATATTCAAAGAGAACATCACCAAAAGAAACGTTGCAAATATCCGTGAAAATGTTTTCATGGGCATTCCTCCAAATTGATGGTAGATAGGGAATTCAAAGGCCTCAAACTGGGGCGGCTTGAGGTATGGAATCTGGGTTGTGAAAAAACTTCGGGTCAAGGCATGGCCTCTCTGGCCGTCCGGAGCTGACTTCTGTACCGGATAACTGCGCTCAGTTGCCATGCTTCAAGCATTTGTGTTATCCTTTCGTTTGTCTTGCCGCCCAACACCGCGTTCAGCGGGCGCGGTGGCTACGAACATTGAATTCAACACAGGCTGTCCTCCGCGCTCCGCTGGAACGTATTGTTAGGCTGGATGCGTTTACTGGCATACACCTGCTGTTGGATGATCCTGACAGACAATTGCCTTCAATGCCTGGATTTGGCAGTTCAGATTGATGTCGTTTTTATGAAGCGTATCAAAATCTGCATTGACTTCGGTGGCTTTGGCAGGTGTTCCTGCAGTGAAGGTGTGAGGTTTAACGGTTATATCGGCGCATATACCGTCCCATTCACATACGAATGAATGTGAAGTGGAATCTCTATCATCATCCCATTTACCAAGCGCGCCATCCCAAAAATCAAGGTAATTTTGATCGCCACGACTGTTATCAGGTTGTCCGGAACCCCAATTCGAATAGTTCCACGGCTCCCCAGTAATCCAAGTCCAAGTACCTTCCACGGCACTATCCGTGCCACCTAGCCAAATACTGCCACTTGCACCCAGATTTGTCCAAATCCAATCATTTTCCGCTTGACTGGTAATCGTCGCCAGGTGCCCACCCAAATTGGCGCAGGCGGTTTTAGCCGAAGTCCAGCTCATTCCCGTATCGAATCTCTGATAGCTATGACCATTAGCCGGGTTGACCAGTTTGGAAGAATCAGCACATGCAACACCACAAAACAGAAAAATAACAACGCAAACAGCAAACACTCTCGTCTTCATACCCCCCTCCTCCCGCGGCGCTCGGTTGAGCCCGCCTAACAAGTGATTGTACGGTTTATGTATATCTTTCCAAAATGCAAACAATATCAGGATGTGCAAGCAATATCTGTTTTTCAGTTCTGCCAGCAGATAATCCCAAATCTCGTTCCAATCTTTTATGCATCACAAATAATAATTGTCAAAACATTTTTATCACCTTGTATGTTTCCGTACATCATGCAATAAAAACGAATATAACAGCTTCTGGCTATCACCGATGAACAGCATTTCGGTACAGTTGCAAACAGAATTTGAGACGCTTTTGAGAAACAGATCGGTTCCAACTGGCTTGCATCCGTTCTGTCGCGCTCTGCTGGAACATAATATATGGCACCACGCCTCCTACCTTGTGCATTCTCATCTCATGTTCCGAATTTTGTCAACAAGTTTTTTTTTGAAAATGACGAAATAAAGGGCTATCCACATAAGGCGGGACAGATTGGCTGCTCCAGTAAATACTTGCGAGTGAAAGCGTCCCAGCTTATGTGGGTGGCCAAATAAAAAGAATTCAGATTACAACCAACGAAATAAAAATTTTGATTGGAAACGATGAAAACGTCGCATAAGTTTATAGGTTTTGTCAAATCAAATTAACAAGCGCATTCATCCAAATAAGAAAGCATTGTGTACATTCATCACCTGAATCCATGGCAAATTAAATGTCTGACCTTGTGCCAACATAAATGGACTTTTATGGGCATTTTTTGCACCAGACATAAAATTGAACTTTGGACAAATATATCCCAACAAACCATAACCTATTGGAAAAGATGATTTTTCTGTTTAATTAAAAATTCTTTTAAAATCAGACACTTGGCATTATTGAATAATATATTTTAAGTTACTGAAATTGCTTGAAAAACAATTACTCCATACTTTGAGCATTTCAAGGATTTGCTCAAACTGTCAAATATATAAAGCGTGTCTTTTCAATAGATTGAATTGACAGTATGCTGCAAGGCACATTCCCCAGTTGCAGGCACAGACAAAAGGTGGGCAACCCGGTGAAGACACCTGCCTTTGTCCAAAGTCCAAATAAAAGGCGCAAAGTTTCTAATATTTGCCATGGCCCGGAACAAAATTCCAGCCCACTCCTGATCTCGGAAACTTTCCACCTGTCTGAGTTTCCGTTTGACTGTTTTCAGAAAATTATCAACGATAGAGGTCGTCTTTTTTATTCCGTTTCTGTTTTTATGGACGGTGTAATGAACTGCGTTTTTTTTGACCTCATCCAATATCCCCCGGATCAAAGGGTAGTTGAAAGCAGAGTCCTTCAATAAGTTAATCTGAATTTCAAGAGTAATTTTTGAGTTTGCCGTTTTTAAAGCTTTTTTAAATTTTTTGTAAAGGCTTTTAACTTCATTCCCGCTACATCCTTCCTCCTTCTGATATTTGATCAGAGCCAGGCGGATTTTTTTCAGGCAATGACGATGGCAGAATCCAATCCAAAACCCTTGAAAAACACTCTTCAGGGCATTAGTGGAAGCTTGCCATTTATCTTTCGTCACTCCCAAAACTTTAAAACCGATACGCTCAATAATGTTGGGGGGCAAGACCTGAAGAAAATACGGTGATGACTCCGGAAGGGGGGTAATCCTTCCGATACTGTTGCCGGAGTCTTCCGTAAATCAGAGATTTCCATCCGGCCCGGAAGTAATTCCCCGAGGATTACAGTTTGCGGTAAGGCCGGAAGAAAACTCGGTTACAGTTTGGCTGTTGGCAAAGTCTGGTAATAACAAGCATGTGAATAAATAAAAAATGAAACAAACAACAAATGGATTGGCTTGGCCATTTCCTGGGATGTCCTGGCAGGCTATACTGGTTATTTGAATTTCGGGCATGGCGCCTTTTTCGGCATAGGGGCCTACACCACCG
>JBAXVB010000018.1:0-30492 GCA_037129415.1 Deltaproteobacteria bacterium | reverse complement strand
AAGTGTCCGCAATTATGAAACAGGCTCGTGTCGATACGGTGTATCTTGTGGCTGCAGCTACAACAAAAAATGAGGATTTGACCCAACTGATGAAAGTATATAAATCCTTGTCCGTGAACAGCATTATTGTCACCAAACTGGATGAAACCCAGTCTTATGGCAATGTGTTTAATCTGTTGAAGCGTTCAAAACTTCCGGTTTCCTATTTTACCAGTGGTCATGCCATTCCGCTCAGTATTGAAAACGCATCGCTTGAAAAGGTTATGGAACTGATCACGGATCCTGGCAAGGAAAGCAAGCCATGTCATGTTCCACCCGAAAAAACAGCGGAAATCATTCCATATATCAAAAACAACGTCAAGTCTCACCGGTTTCGGGACCATTATGTAGCCAATAACAAATCCGTTCATTTCCATAGTCCTGAATGCGCCTGGGCCAAACGAATCAAAAATGAAAATCGTATTGTATTCGAAAGCTTTGAAGAAGCCATTTCAAAAAAATACAGCCCCTGCAAAACCTGTTGCAGCGATATTCTGGAGTTTCAGAATACTGGAGAGACTGAGGTCCACCAGGTTGGAAACGGCCTACACTGTTACTCAAGATAAGGCATCAATATGACGATATCCACGGGTTCACCAAGCAATGTCATCAACATTATGACAAGAAAACTGGCAGCCAAAAATGCAATAGCCCCTTCTCAGTCTGATAAGGGCTCTCGCACGCGGGTAATCTCCATTTCAAGTGGCAAGGGAGGGGTTGGGAAAACCAATATCGTTGCCAACCTTGGAATTTCCTTGTCTCGACTTGGTAAGAAGGTCATGATTTTTGATGCCGATCTGGGGTTGGGAAACCTGGATATTCTTCTGGGACTGACGCCCAAATACAATTTTTCTCACGTTATACTCGGAGAAAAAACCCTTTCGGAAATCATCGTTGAGGGCCCCTGCAATATCAAAATTCTTCCCGCTTCCTCGGGAATTCAGGAAATGGCCAATCTGTCCAAAGAACAAACCGCCAGTTTTCTGAGTGATCTCTATGATGTGATTGATCCAATTGATATTCTTCTGATCGACACAGCCGCCGGGATATCCTCGCATGTCATGTATTTCAATGCGATGGCTCATGAAGTTCTGGTGGTAGTATCGCCTGAACCCACATCCATTACCGATGCTTATGCCCTGATGAAAATTCTTTCCATCCGCTATGACGTGAAGCAGTTCAAACTGCTGGTTAATATGGTCAGCGATATTCAGGAAGCCCATGAAGTTTACCGGCAACTAAAATTGGTTTCCGAAAGATTTTTGGACATCACCATGGAGTATATCGGGCATGTAACTTACGATAAAAACATCAGGCGCGGGGTCAGACAGCAAAAAGCCGTATGTGATCTGTATCCGGATACACAGGCCAGCAAATGTTTCAATTCCCTGGCGGTGAAATTGTGCCAGTCGCAGGTATCCACCTCAAAGAATACACGGCTGTTCTGGAAAGAACTTATCGGCAATAAACAGGATTTGACCAAACTGTGACGTGTTGTTTTGTAACCGTTCACTCCCTCTCCCAACTGGAGGGGGTCGGGGGGAGGGCAAGTAACTGGCATGACAGCAAGTCCTTACAGGGACGAAAATGAGAAGCGGAACCGGCTGATTACGGAATACCTTCCGTTTGTCAAAAGAATCGTTCATCGGATGGCTGTCCATCTGCCCTCTCATGTGGATGTTGAAGATCTCATTCATGCAGGCGTTATCGGGCTGATCCAGTCTATAGACCGCTTTGACCCGACAAGGGATAATACTCTGGCGACCTTCGCCATGTTTCGAATTCGCGGCGCTGTTTTAAGCGAGCTTCGTTCACGGGATGTTCTTTCCCGCAGCAATCGAAAGAAAGTACGCGAAATGCAGCAAACCTGGATTTATCTGGAGCAAAAACTGGGCAGGGAGGCTGAGGACTCGGAAGTTGCCCTGGAATTGGGAATGACTGCCGGTGAATTTGAAGATGTTCGGCGTATGGCAGGATTTTCTTTTGTCAGCATTGATGATATGGATTCCCCGTCGGACGGCGAAAAGGCAAACCTTCTCAGTCAGCTTGTGAGCGGTGAGGATCAGGACGCACTCGTGTCGATCCGGGCGCAGGAAATCAAGACGGCGCTGGCAAAAGCCATTGACGAATTGTCTGAAAGGGAAAAAATGGTTGTTTCACTCTACTATGTGGACGAACTGACCTTGAAAGAGATCGGTGCAGTCATAAATTTAACCGAATCAAGAATATCCCAGATCCACTCCGGTGCAATAATCCATTTGCGCAAAAAACTAATCAAGAATGGATTTGTGAATAATTGAAGGTGGTTATATCTGTGGTGTCAAAAATGTTCGGGGTAACGTCAATAAAATGACTGAACATATAATCATGCTGGCCTGTCCATCCTCATGGATTAAACTTCATCATTCACCACTCAATGTTTCCCCCGTCGCCACTTAATTTTTGAAGGAAATTATGCCATGACTTATGCCACACTCATGACTTGGGAAATATTTCTGGACGCCCTCGGGTTTGGTTGCTGTGTTCTGACAGTGCTGTATCTGATGAAAATGAAACGGAAAACTGCATCGAAACAGTTGAGAACAGGCGCAACCAGATCAGAGAATGCTGCGCCATTTATTGCCAGTCCGATAGACCTGCCTGCAGATATGCCGTTTGGAGGAGTTCTGGCCTCAATAAAAAATAATCGTAATAAGGGGGAGGAGCGGCAGGGCGGGGCTGCCAATGATCCCTATGATGAAGTCAGGCGTCTTCTGGATTTGGGAATGGGATCAAAGCAGATTGCATCGCGGATAAAAATTCCACAGTGTGAAATTGAGCTGATCGCCAGTTTGCGCCAGATTCACTAAAATCGGGTATGCCATAACTATGGCATATTTTGTGCATTAATAAGTTCGTAAGTTCCGGTGTTGATAAATGCGTTATCTTGTCAACTTGTGAACTTGCGAACTTTTTATTTGAGAGGTCGGCATGAGAGGCGAAATCGGTAGCATTCTGTCAGGAACTATGTCTCAGGAAATGAGGTTGGAGATTTTGTCCAACAACATGGCCAATGCCAACACCGTTGGATTTAAGGAAGATCGGGTATTCCGGATTCCCGAAACACCAGCATCCGTCTGGAATAATCTTTCCGCCAACCAGACAAAAGACGTGTCCATAAACAACATATCGAGTCTGCCTGTCGGTACGTTTACAAATTTTGAACAGGGTCATTTGAAAGAGACCGGAAATGTGCTGGATATGGCTCTGGAAGGGGAAGGTTTTTTTTCAGTTCAGACATCTCAGGGCATGCAATATACGAGAAAAGGGAGTTTTGCTCTCAATTCGAATGGAACCCTGGTAACCCAGGAAGGATACCCGGTTCTGGGCAAGGGCGGCAGTCAAATTCAAATCTCCGGCCAGCAGGTCGTTGTGGATCCCAGCGGTGCCATTATCGTTGATGACGTGGAAGTGGGCACCCTCAATATCGTGGAATTTGCGAATAAAACAGGGCTATTGAAAACCGGTGATTCCCTCTACAGCCAACAAAACCCAAAAGATACAGGATCGCCAGCGAAAAAAACTGTGGTTCAACAAAGATCTATTGAAGGGTCCAATGTGGATCCCGTAAAAATGATGACCGAGATGATCAATGTGGTTCGGGGATATGAGTCCTATCAGAAGGCTCTTCAATCCTTGAATGAAGTCGATACCAAAACCAATGAAGTGGGAAAACTGTCATAAGGAGGCCATTATGTCTCGGGCTTTATCCATAGCAGCATCCGGAATGCAGGCACAGTCATTAAACATTGATGTGATTTCAAACAATCTTGCCAATGTCAGCACTACCGGTTTTAAACGCAGCCGGGCGGATTTTCAGGATATGCTCTACCAAACTCTTCGTCCGGCAGGAGCAGCTTCATCATCCGGCAATCAGGTACCAACCGGGATTCAACTAGGACAAGGTACAAGACCGGTGGCTACGCAGAAAATCTTTATTCAGGGAAATTATCAGCATACTGAAAATGAGCTGGATATTGCCATTGAAGGAAGCGGATTTTTTCAGATCATGCAGCCAAATGGAGAAATCGCCTACAGTCGCTCGGGTGCTTTTAAACTGAACAGTAATGGGGAGATTGCAACTTCAGATGGATACCTCCTGGAGCCCGCAATCACAGTTCCCAGCAACACCGTTTCGGTAAGCATCGGAATGGATGGTACAGTATCTGCTCTTACGGCGGGACAGGTTACACCTAATCAAATCGGCGCCATCGAATTGGCCCAGTTTCCGAATCCAGCCGGACTCAGCAGTATTGGCAGAAATCTCTATTTGAATACCGCAGCCTCCGGTAACGTGACAACAGGAACGGCCGGCAAAGATGGCAGGGGCACCATATCTCAGGGCAATCTGGAAATGTCAAATGTCAGTGTGGTTGATGAAATGGTCAACATGATTACGGCCCAGCGGGCTTACGAAATCAACAGCAAATCCATTCAGGCGGCTGATGAAATGCTACAGTTGGCCAACAATCTGAAACGGTAAAGAGACTGACCAATTGGCGAGCGCCTACAAAAGGGCAAGGGGATAACGATGATGAAAAATAGCCGAAAACATCTGCAGATGACTGGCGCCACCGGCAACAGGCAGTTGGTGCAAAAATGGTGTGGGATGGTCTTGTTGGGGATGCTGGTTATGCTGTTTTCGTTCGAAAAAGACGGTGAAACCGCCGGGCCCGCCCTCGTGACCCAATCTGTGGGGTCCGATACTGTCGATAGCGCATCCATTGAAATCACCCGGAATATGATTGAAGATATTGTGATGGATTTTCTGAATGCGAAAGTTCCCTGGGATAAAAACCGGGTAAAAATAAAACTCGTTCAGATCAGCAATGGTCTGATGCTTCCGAACATGCCTTATTCCTATAAAGTGGTTCCGCCCAGTGATACTCGTTACCTGGGAACGGTTCCTCTGAATATTGTTTTTGATATCCAGGGTCAGCCTCCCAAAAAGGCATGGGCGACAGTCAAAATCGAAGTTGAAACCGATGTCATTGTTGTTAACAAACCCCTTAACCGGAATCAGACAATTGGAAAAGATGACGTGAATGTCGTTTCAATGGATATGGCAGATCTGCCCTCCAATTATATCTCCAGACTGGAGGATGTGGTGGGGAAAAAAACGCTGAGAATTATGAACCCGAAAGAAGTTTTTCGAACCGATATCATTGAACTGCCACCGGTGGTCAAGCGCAACGACAGGGTATCCATTGTTGCCGAGTCCGGAAATTTAAGGATTACCGCCGTGGGAGACGTTAAAGAAAGCGGGGGCATGGGAGATCGTGTCAAAGTGGTGAATCTGAGTTCAAACAAGGAAATTTTTGCCAGGATACTGGATTCAAAAACAGTTCGGGTGGAGTTTTAAGGTGTTATGAACGTATTGATAGAGGAGGTGCTATGATGAATCAACTGCTTTTGGTCTTTAAGTCAAAACAAAGTATAAAAACACAACCGATAGGTACTGAATGTGAGGGGCGTACAGATGGAAATATTTCAAACGCCTTTCGCAGATCGACCTGCGCTCCGCGCTCATGGGGCTTGTCGGTTATCAAACTTGTATGTCTGTGTTCTCTGTCTATGGGATTTCTCTGGGGGTGCGCCGCCCCGACGATAAGGCAGGTTCAGCCGATGGTCGAACAGCAGCCTACATTTATGGCGGCGGAATCACCGCCGGCATCTGTTGAAGGATCTCTGTGGCAAGAAAATGGCACAATGGGAGAACTCTTTGTTAATCCAAAAGCCAGAAGGGTTGGGGACATTGTGACCATCAAAATCGTGGAATCCTCAAAAGCCTCCAACAACGCTACAACCAATACCGGCAGAGATTCATCTGTGACAGTTGGCATTGACAAGTTTTTAGGTCTTGAAAATAATGGGTTCAGTGCTACGTCGGGATTTAATCCTTTTGGGAAAGTCGCAGGCGGGGCAACCACCAAATTCACCGGCCAGGGCGGAACGACCCGAAGCGGCGACTTGAGTGCATATATCACCACAAGGGTGATTGGGGTACTGCCGAACGGTAACCTAGCCATTTCCGGATCCAGGGAAGTCATTGTCAATAATGAAAAACAACTGATTGTGGTAACTGGCGTAATCCGGTCCAGAGACATTTCTGCTGAAAATGTAGTTCAATCAACGTTCATTTCTGATGCCAAAATAGCTTACAGCGGTTCAGGAATAGTGAACGATCAGCAGCGCAAAGGCTGGCTGGCCAATATTGTTGATGTCATCTCCCCATTCTAGCCCAATAAAAACAGGTATCCGGTTGTGGTGACTGGGCTCTCTCAAACCATAACAGATAAATTTTATTACGGTGATTCCATGAAAAAAATAAGCTTGAACAATCGCTTAGTCTTGATCCAGGCAGTGATCGCACTGGGTATCCTCTTGGGTCAGGTCGCCGCTGCCCATGCGGTAAGGATCAAGGAAATAACTGAAATTCAGGGGGTTCGTCAAAATCAGCTCGTCGGTTACGGTCTGGTTGTTGGTTTAAATGGAACGGGTGATGGGGATAAAGCCAAATTCACGGTTCAGTCCCTGGCCAGCATGCTTGAAAAAATGGGGATGACGGTTAACCCAATAGATATCAAGGTGAAAAACGTTGCAGCAGTGATGATTACCGCCAATATGCAGCCGTTTTCCAGGCAGGGTATGCGAATGGATGTTTCGGTTAGCTCGATTGGCGATGCAAAAGACCTACAGGGGGGAACTCTGTTGTTTACTCCGTTAAAGGCTGCTGACGGCCAGACCTATGCCATTGCTCAGGGTCCGGTAAGCACCGGGGGATTTTCTGTTCAGGGCGCCGGGGCCGGCACGCAAAAAAACTTTCCAACTGTGGGCCGAGTTGCCGGAGGCGGCCTGATTGAAAGGGAAGTTTCATCCAGTTTCAAGAACAAGGAAAGTCTGATGCTTACATTAAACCATCAGGACTTTACAACGGCTACGCGGGTTGCAGAATCCATCAATACTGCTTTTTCATCTCAAATCGCCAGGACTTCGGATTCGGGCAGTATCGAAGTGCGCGTTCCTCCCAAATATGTGGATAATGTGGTTGGGTTTGTAACCTTTATCGAAAGCCTTAGTGTAACGCCGGATGTGGTATCCAGGGTGGTTGTCAATGAACGGACTGGTACGGTTGTGATCGGTGAAAATGTTCGGATTTCGAAAGTCGCCATTGCTCACGGAAACCTGAGCATACAGATTAAAGAATCAGCCGATGTTTCTCAGCCAATGCCATTTTCCCAAGGCCAGACAGTGGTAACCCCCGATACCAATATTGCGGTTAAAGAAGAAAAATCCCCAATCTATCTGATGGAGTCTGGCGCCAGTATCGGAGAAATTGTCCGGGCGCTTAATGCGCTGGGGGTCACACCGCGCGATTTGATTTCCATCTTTCAGGCCCTGCAAGCTGCCGGTGTGCTGCAAGCCAAGCTGGAACTCATGTAAAAACTGATAAGAAGCATGATTATTAGGTATAACGCTGTCAAAAGGGGATGCCAGAAATGGATATATCGCTTAAAACAAACACCGGTTATGGCATTCACGCAGGAACGGGGATGAACCCAAGTGCAACCCGCTCTGTTTCTCAGGATTCCAAAATAAACTCGGCATGCGAGGATATGGAGGCCTTGTTTATTCAGAATATGTTCAAGGAAATGCGGGCGTCAATTCCCAAAGGCGGACTTATAAGCGGGGGAAAGGCCGAAGAAATGTTCACAACGATGCTGGATGCCGAAATGGCAAAAACATTCTCCGCGTCCGGAGGCATAGGGCTGTCTTCGATGTTTCGAAAACAAGTGGAAGCGATTCCGGAAATCGACAATACGAAAGGGTAAGAAATATTGCTAAAGTTTTGACTGATAAACGCTGATATTCTATGCAGGGTAAACATCAACACATGAAGGAGCGACATTATGATAAACTTCATTGATAGAAATCGTCCTGCAGAAGTAAAAGCCTATACCAGCCAAGCTTCCAGACTCAAGGGGAAAGAAAAGGCATCCGGGGATAATTTCACTTTGGATTCCAGCCAGGATCGGGTGTTGCTTTCACCGATGGCCAAGGAAATCCAGATGGCGAAAAATTGGTTGCAGACAATTCCTGATGTTCGGGTCGAGAAAGTGGCAGAGATCAAGAATCAGATTGCCCTGGGGGCTTACCAGATTTCTTCGGAGAGAATCGCTCACCGTATGATGGGTGAATCACTGATGAATGAGCTGTTATAGTGTTCCTGTTTTGGAAAGTTGATTTTTTCGGGTTTCTGTGGGCAGCCTGTCACATTACACGAAAGCTTTCGTTTGCACTGTGATTGCGACTGGCAGCTCATGACAGGTTACCGTAAAAATACCCTGGAAGCCCACGCTTCCAGGGTATTTTTTCTTGGGGGCGACCAGAATGACATAAACGTGACCTTTTACTTTAAAAAAAAACGGGTGATAATATGGAAAATATGTTAAAAGAGTTGTTCGTGGTGTTAGAGAATCAGGCAGGCCTTTACCGGTCGTTGCTGGATATCTTGCAGAGTGAAAAAAAAGCAGTTGTCAGTGCAAAAATAGATGCGGTTAATGCAGCCCGGATCAAGAAAGAAATGATACTGTTGTTGATTAATGAACAAGATGAGAAGCGAAAAGATGTTGTGGGAAAGATATCCAATTGCTTGGGATGCCCTTCTCTTGCCCTGACGTTGACGCAATTGGCCCAAAGGGTGGAGATTCCTTTTTCTTTAAAACTGATCCAGTGCGCTGCGGATATTTCTTCTCTTGTTCAGGACATTCATAAGGAAAATGAAATCAATAAGTCTTTGATAGCGCACTCGTTAAATCTGATTCGATCTTCAATTAAATTGATTGTGCAATTGGTGACTCCGCCTCCGGTATATTTCCGTACCGGCAAAATGTATCAGGGGGAAGTTTGCGGTACGGTTCTTTCCAGCAATGCATAAACAGCTATGTAACTCCCTCGTGGATGTCACTTCGCAATGAATGACATACTGGCATTGGTTTTACCAGCAAACACGATTCTGTCTCCCGAATCTTTCCCTTAATCCCTAACTATGGTCAATTCCATGAAGCCAATTGAAGAAATCATCCAAAAACTCCAGCCGGTTATTGATACGGTTGAAACCATAGGTCTGAATGATGTCGATGGATGGAATGCTGTCTGCTCAGATATGCATGCCATTCTGCCGTGCATTCCTGACGAATTCAGCGTTCTCTCTCAGGTCATTGATCTGTCTATTCAGGGAATTAACGCCATTATTCTTAAAACGGCCTGCAATAATTTTGCAGCCGTTGAGGCAGTGAGTAAAGGCATCTGTGTCTGCAAACAATGTCTGGAGGAGGGGGCTCTTTCAGAAGATGTCATTGATGTGGTGATCCAATCCCTGAATCAGGTTATTTCAGTAGATACGGTTGTTTCGGAATCCTTGCCCGTTGACACCGATAGAAAGGCCATGTTTCAGGATGAATTAAACGATATTGCAGCGTTATGGGTTCAACTGGAGCCAGATGACGTTCTGGGCGTTTCGAGAATCAAACAGTCGTTGGCTGTTTTCTCTGATCATGACGGTCTCTATGTTTTTGTTAAAGATCAGATACTTAAATCAATAGAAATTCTGGATATGATTCTGCTGCTTGAAGTGGATAACCTGGTGGACGCTTGGACCGAAGCGGGTATTTGTATCGAACGGGCGACTCAACTGATGGAGTACCCGAATGACATTCAGCACAAGCAGCCTGAAATCAAGCAATTTTCCCAGAAAAAGGTTGATGCGCTGCAGGATTATATGCCCAAAGATCCGGATTCCGATCTTATCGGTGAATTTGTTGCAGAAGCCAACGAACTGATTGCTCGAGCTGAGGAAGCGCTTCTCGAACTTGAAGTGGATCCGGAAAAAATGGATGCTGTGGGGACGGTATTTCGCGCATTTCATACCATAAAAGGCACATCTGCATTCCTGGAACTATCGCTCCTTTCAGAGATGGGACACCACGCAGAATCCCTGTTGAGCCGGGTAAGGGACAAAGAGATTCGCTATCAGGGCGGTTATGCCGATCTTGCCCTGAGGTCTCTGGATATGCTAAAAACCCTGATGCAGTCAGTTGAAAGGGCGCTTGGCGGAGACCCGCTGATCAAGCCCAGAGGGTATGATGATTTGATGGATGCTTTGATGAATCCGGAGGCTGCGGGTGTATCCGAGGAAAGGGATGACGTAGCTTCTCCCCGAATCGGAGATATTCTAATTGCCCAGGGGAAGGCGGACAGGCAGTCTATTGAGATGCTGGCTCAGAATTATTCGGATGAACCCATGGGCATGGCTGCAATCAAAACCGGAACGGCATCGGTAAACGATGTGGCGCACGCCCTTCGCACCCAGGAGCGGATGAAGGGTCCCGCCAAACAATTTGTCGAAACATCGGTTCGGGTCAGCACGGATCGTCTCGATCGTTTAATTGACATGGTCGGCGAAATGGTGATTGCCCATTCCATGGTGGCTCAGGATGATGTGGTCATTCAGGCCGCTCACTATGAACTTCTGAAAAAAGTGAATCATACCAGCAAAATCGTTCGAGGACTTCAGGATCTTTCGATGTCGATGCGAATGGTGCCATTGAAAGCGACATTTCAGAAAATGGCGCGTCTGGTTCGGGATGTTGCCCGAAAAGTAGGAAAAAATGTTACGTTTGCTACTGAAGGGGAAGATACCGAAATTGACAGAAACCTTGTGGATGTAATCAATGATCCCCTGATCCACATGGTAAGAAATGCCGTGGATCATGGGATCGAGTCTCCGGAAGTGCGAAAGAGAAATGGAAAACCACCCAATGGGACGGTGAAACTGTCAGCTTTCCATTCCGCAGGCAGCGTGGTGGTTCAAATAATTGATGATGGCAAGGGGTTGGATCGAACGGCCATTCTTGCAAAAGCAATAGAAAAGGGGATGATCACAGACAGCTCGACAGTGTGTGATAGAGATGTTTACAACCTGATTCTGGAACCCGGATTTTCAACGGCTGAAGTGGTTACTGACGTTTCGGGTCGGGGTGTTGGAATGGATGTGGTGAAAAAAAATATCGAATCCCTTCGCGGCCAGGTCGAGATACAGTCCGAGCCAGGCAAAGGCTCTGTTTTTCGAATGAGCCTTCCCCTGACCCTGGCGATCATTGATGGCATGGTTTTGCGGGCAGGTCAGGAAACTTATGTTATTCCAACTGTTTCTATTGTTCGATCCATCAAGCCTGATCCCAAGGATATTTCAACGGTTTTCAATATGGGGCGGGTGCTGTCTCTTCAGGGAAAATTGATTCCCCTGTATCGGCTGACCCGTCTTTACGAAATTGATGATAGTGGCGAAGATCATGAAGAGCTGGTGGTGGTAATTGAAGATGATGGCAATCAGGCTGGGCTGATCATTGACGAGTTGGTCGGCAGGCAGCAGGTGGTGATAAAAACCCTTGGGGAAACCATGCAGAAGATTCCGGGTATTTCCGGCGGCGCCATCATGCCAAACGGAAGAGTCGGGCTGATAGTGGATATCGCTGGTCTGATGAAGCTGACCGTAGGGACGGGTTTCGAACCCGCCGTACGGACGTGCGGGTTTGGAACCAGCCCCTACATGAGGTTTATCAATGATGCACGCATCCCATGAACTTAGTGACAGACAATTCCGAACAATATCAGATCTGGTATATCAGCATTGTGGCATCAACCTCAAGGATGGCAAGGAAGCATTGGTGAGGGCAAGACTGATGAAGCGTTTTCGCGCCATCGGTATGGATTCCGTCGAATCCTATTTGGAACTTATCAAGAGCAAAGCCGGTGACCATGAGCTTGATCAAATGATTGATGCCATGACCACAAACAAGACAAGTTTTTTCAGGGAAATTGAGCATTTCATATATTTACGCGAAACAGTACTGCCTCAGTTCAAGGGAAGACGGATGCGGTTCTGGAGTGCAGCCTGCTCGTCGGGGGAAGAACCTTATTCTCTGGCCATGCTGCTGAGAGAACACTTGGCGGACATTGATCGTATGGATGTGCTGATTCTGGCCACAGATATTTCAAGAAGAATGCTTGAAAAAGGCGCAAAAGCCTTATATTCTGGAGATGCCCTGATTGATCTTCCATCGTCGTATCTGCAAAAGTATTTTGTCAAGTCTCGAAATGCCGCATGCTCTTATCAGGTCGCCGATAATGTTCGGTCCATGGTTCGTCTGGCCAGATTGAATCTGATGGGTTCCTGGCCGATGAGGGGGTCATTTCACGTTATTTTCTGCCGAAATGTGATGATATATTTTGACCGTGCTACGCAACAGCAACTGATTAACCGTTTATGGGAGCTTCTTGAACCTGGCGGTTATCTCTTCGTGGGGCATTCCGAAGGGTTATCGGCTATTACGCATAAGTTCAAATATATTCGGCCAGCAACATATCGAAAATAAGTAAGAATTATGAATTGACTATTCATAATTCTTATTTACAGGATCATCAAAGATGAACCATGTAGTAGCTGTAGGGGATATGAAAACGGGGTGCAGGGAAGATATGATTGTCACCCATGCACTGGGAAGCTGTCTGGGACTGATGGTGTATGATCCAGCAGCTCAAGTCGGCGGGCTTCTTCATGCCATGCTACCGCTTTCAAAGATCAATCTGCAAAAGGCTTCTGAAAATCCTTATATGTTTGTAGATACGGGAGTACCTGAACTCTTCCGGCAATTGTATGATTTGGGAGGCCAGAAAAGCCGGATGGTGATTAAAGCAGCCGGATGCGGACAGCCCTTGGGAAACAGCGAAATGTTTAAAATTGGGGAACGCAATTACACTATACTGAAAAAACTGCTCTGGAAAAACAATATTCTGCTTGAAGCTGAGGATGTGGGGGGGGTTGCCAGCCGTACGGTGTATTTTGATATCTCAACAGGTCAAGTGATTATCAGCAGTAAAGGAGTAAAAAGAGAGCTGTGAACCAGAAAGAACTCAACCTGATTTTGGACGATGTAAAGTCGTTCCCCAGCATGCCTGCAGCGGCGCTGAAACTGCTGGCGCTGCTAAAAGATGAGAATTCGTCAAATGCACAGATCGAACAGATATTGCGGTATGAACCCGGCTTGACCGCCAATATTTTGAAGATAACCAACTCGGCTTTTTTTGGCCTTCCCAAGCAGATTGGCTCAATCCGGCAGTCCATCCTTATGATCGGTTGGAAAAAATTGATTCAAATTGTGCTTACATCCTGCGTCAACGCCATTATTGATAAGCCTGTTCAGGGCTATGAATTGTCGCCCGGAGATTTGTGGCAGCACTCCATTGCAGTTTCTGTGGCTTCCGAAATTATGGTGAAAGAGCTGAATCTTTCGGTTTCTGAAGAAGTGTTTACAGCGGCGCTGCTCCATGATGTCGGAAAAATGGTGCTAGGAAGATATGTAAAAAACGATATTGTCGCGATAGATCGGGAAGAGTTGCAGGATGTGCCTTTTGAGCAGGTCGAACGCAGAATATTCGGAATTGACCATGCTGAAATTGGAGCCAATATTCTGAGACGCTGGTCTTTTCCTCCGAGTATGGTTACTGCGGTGCGCTGGCATCATGACCCGGACGGTGCTCCCAAAACCAGCCAACTGATTGATGTGGTTCACCTGGCGGACGTGTTGTGTTTGATGTCGGGAATCGGTGTGGGCAGGGAAGGACTACAATATCGACCATCTCCGGCAGCATGTGAACGGATCGGGCTTACCGAAGCACATCTTGAAAAGGTGGCAAGTCAGACACTGCAATGTGCAAATCAGATTGCTGCATCCATCCAGGCGGATTCCTAATCCGACGTATAATTAAAGGGTGCAGGGTAGGGAACAGGATTGATTTACATGCCCCCTGAACCCTCCTTTTGTGATGGGAGAAGTGAATCTATGGGAATGAACATCCTTATTGTAGATGACAGCAGCGTGATGCGGACAATGATCCTTAAGACGCTTCGCATGAGCGGGCTTTCTCTTGGTGATGTACATCAGGCTTCAAATGGAGTCGAAGGATTGGAAATTCTCAGTCGACAGTGGATGGACCTGGTGATTCTGGATATCAACATGCCTGTGATGAATGGAGAGGATATGATGATTCGCATGAGGGAAAATCCGGAAACCCGAGATATTCCCGTTATTGTCGTATCTACAGAGGGCAGCAAGACCCGAATTGAAAATTTGGTGAAAATGGGCGCCACTTTCATTCGCAAACCATTCTCCCCTGAAATCATTCGAGATGCTGTCAATCAGAGACTCAGTACAGGAGAAAATCATGGATAATTCTCAGAAAGTTGCACTGAGCAAGGTTGTCAGAGATTCCATGGAGAAACTGGCTTTTGTGTTTTTTGCGTCTGATGTGTTTAGAGAACCGATTTCATTTCAAAATGTGGTGGCTGCTGAAGTGTCGTTTACAGGCGTTTTTTCAGGTAGGCTGGCGATGGTGATTACTGAACCTGCTTTATGTGAACTGGCCGCAAACATGCTGGGAATTGACGGTGAAGATGTCGAGCGGAATCACCTGTACGATGCTTTGAAGGAAACAGTAAACATTATATGCGGAAACTGGCTTCCGATAGAAGGCGGAGATGAGGCGGTATTTCATGTTGGTACTCCAAGGGTACTGAGTCCGTCAGAAGCTGAAGCCTCTTTAACCGGTCAGTCGCCATCTATTCTGGAAAAAATGAGTGTTGATGAAGAACCCTGCGATATTTATTTTTTCAGGAGTATCTGACTGTATGGCATGATTATGGCATATTTGTATGACAAGAGTCAGGCGTTCGGATTTCATTGGCAGGCGCCATGGACGAAAACCTGTTTTTTTGTGTCGCGTTTGTTTTTTAATAACCATCTGTGAAAGTTACCAAACAGGTCAAAATGATAAGGGTATTGATTGTTGACGATTCTGCGGTTGTCCGAAAAATATTGACCGAAGAACTGTCCAAATACAAAGACATAGAGATTATCGGGACAGCGATGGATCCTTATGTGGCACGGGACAAAATTGTCAAGCTTCGTCCGGATGTGATTACACTTGATCTGGAAATGCCGCGAATGGATGGCCTTTCTTTTCTGGCCAAATTGATGAAACATTATCCCATGCCGGTTGTGGTGTTAAGCTCTCTGACCCCCAGAAACAGCGAAATGGCAATGAAGGCTTTGGAACTGGGGGCTGTTGAAGTGCTGGGGAAGCCTGGGACAGCCTATTCAACACAAAACATCTCCCAACATCTGGTTCGTGCAATCCGTGCTGCGGCATCCGCACGGATCCAGCGACTACCTGAAAAAACCGAGGCTCTTCAATCCCAGACCGGTGTTCTTCTAACCCATACAACACATAAGGTTATTGCTATCGGGGCTTCAACCGGAGGAACAAAGGCAATTGAGGTGGTACTAAGCGGCATGCCGGTTTCCTCTCCTGGAACTGTCATTGTTCAGCACATGCCGGAAAATTTTACATCGTCCTTTGCAAAACGATTGAATGAACTGTGTCAGATGGAAGTCCGCGAAGCGCGGGATAATGACGCTGTTGTGCCCGGGGTTGCCCTTATTGCGCCGGGGAACCATCACATGCTCCTTCACAGAAGCGGAGGAAATTACTTAGTCAAAATCAAGGACGGTCCCATGGTACACTATCAGCGTCCCAGTGTGGATGTCCTCTTTCAGTCTGTTGCGGCCAGCGCCGGTAAAAATGCCGTTGGGGTTATTTTAACTGGAATGGGAGCAGACGGGGCCAAGGGTCTTTTGGCAATGAAGGAGATTGGCGCCTATACTTTGGCACAGAATGAAGAAAGCTGCATCGTTTTTGGAATGCCCAAGGAAGCCATCAAGATGGGGGCGGTTGATAAAATCGTTGGATTGGCGGATGTGTCCCGTTCCATTATTCTGGCACTGCAAAAAGAGATATCATAATCTGTTATGTAGGGGCGGGTTCCAAACCCGCCCACAAATGCATCAATACGATAACCAACACTTTACTCAACACTTTACTTAACACTGCGTGGGCGGGTTTGGAACCCGCCCCTACTCTTAAAACTTTTTACTTAAGAGGTCATTTGCTATGCTAAATATAAACTCGGCTTTATATATCGGACGAGATGCCTTGATGACCCAGCAATTGGCAATCTCCGTAACCGGACAAAATATTGCCAACGTCAACACTCCTGGATATTCCCGGCAACGGGTGAATCTGGAGAGTACGGTCATTCTTTCCTCCGAAGGGCCTGTAGGTACCGGCGTGAAGGCAAGCGGCATTGAGCGAATCTATGACCAGTTTTTGAATGCAAATATCAATGGAGAGATTCAGCAAAAAGGCAGATGGGATGCTCAGAGCCAGTCGTTGCAGCAGACGGAGATCGTTTTCGATCAATCTTCCGGTAACGGTCTTAGCCAGAATATGAGTAAGTTCTGGAATTCATGGCAGGGCCTGACATTGAACCCGTCAGGCTATGCGGAGCGAAATGCGCTGGTGGCTTCAGCCGAGGACATGACCGCTGATCTTCAGGATAAATATAAATATCTTGATCAAATACAAAAAGATATGGATAACACTATCGCAAGTGGAGTCGCTGAAGTCAATTCCATGGCATCACAGATTACCAAGCTCAATGATTCAATTGTAAAGATGGAAATGAATGGCGGCTCGGCCAATGATTTCAGGGATCAGCGGGATGTGCTGATGAATCAGCTTTCTGAAAAAATCAATTTTACCGCCAGTGAGGATTCAGCGGGTCGGATGACGCTGACGCTTGGAGATGGCAATGCTTTGGTTGGTACTCCTGCCTTTGGGAAACTTACCACTGCCGTGAACGCTTCCGGGTACAAGGACATCGTATGGGATTCAGCGCCATCAACATCAATCAACGCAAATATTTCCGCCGGCAATTTAAAAGGATGGATGGAAGTTCGGGATTCTTTGGTTCCGGGATATAAAGACAGCCTGGATTCTTTGGCCCAGAAAATCATTGAGGAAGTCAACACGATTCATGCTGCAGGTCAGGGGCTGGATGGTTCAACCGGAAATGCCTTTTTTTCCGGCAATTCCGCTTCAACCATTCAGGTGAATCTGGATATTATTGCCGATGTCAATAAAATTGCCGCCGCCTCTGGATCTGTCTCATCCGAATTGATAAAGGGGGACAACACCCAGGCCATTGCCATTGCCGGACTTCAAAATAAACTGTCGATGGATGGTAATTCAGCCACATTTGATACTTATTTCAATACCCTGGTTTCCCAAGCAGGTGGTGATGTGCAGAATGCTTCGCAAAATCTGGAGATTCATGCCCTCACTGTTAGTGAGATGGACAATTACCGTGAGTCTGTTTCGGGGGTTTCCCTGGATGAAGAAATGGTTAATTTGGTTAAATTTCAGCAAGGGTATTCCGCAGCCGCAAAATTGGTTGATACCGTCAAGCAGATGATGGACACCGTCATCAACATGGTGTGATAATAAATTATGAATTCTTTGTCTTGGTCCTTTTGTCGGTAATTGAGAATTGTTATGTGTGTCCAGTCGGTTGAACATCAGTCATCCTTACGTGTCGAAGATGTCCTCTTGATTGCTTTAAAAAAAATTGAGGATGATTCCTGTACCAAAGCCATGATTTATTCCGGATTTTATTCCGGGATAGGTCTGTCTGTATTGGAAGAAGATTTGCCGGATGAAACGATTAATCCCAGATTATGGAAAAAACTGATTTCCATTGACGCGAAACTGAATTTGATCCTGGAGAAACTTATTCAAAATAGTGACGGATTCAACCGGGCCCAAAACCGGCAAGTGTCCTTAAGCGAAGAAGATGTCCGAATTTTGACACCGGATGTTTTTGCAACCGGCGACCTTGTCGAAATTAAAATCTTGCTGCCCTTCAATTCGCCAGTATGGGTTGTTATATACGGCATGGTTTCACAGTTCAGAATTATTGTATCGGAAGAAAACGAAGTATGGATACGGTTATCAGAAATGGCCGATGATGTTAAACAGATAATGGGGTACTACCTGTTTAACCGACAACGGGAAATTGTCCGAAAACTAAGGTCAGCTTCCGAAAAATCAGCCGTCAAGCCCAAAAGACCGTGAGACGTAGGTCATCCAGTGCTTGACTGCTTATCGCTTACGGTACAAAATAATCAAACAGGATATTTTTAGCCCATGTATGTTGCAATCGGTATTTTTATCGTGTTTGCCGCCGTTGGTGTTGGCTATAAGTTGGAACATGGCCAATTCAGTGTACTGTTTCAACCCGTGGAGCTGTTCATCATCGGCGGAGCAGCTCTGGGCGCATTCTTTATAGCTTCTTCAAAAAAAATAATTTTCCTGACCCTGAAAACCGTCACCAAGATTTTCAGTAGCCATGACATTGATAAAAAAGCATATATTGAATTGATGTTGCTGTTGAATGAAATTTTTTTCAAAGTCAAACGGGAAGGATTTCTGGCTATTGAGGCGGATATTGATCACCCGGATGAGAGCGATGTATTCAAAAAATACCCTACTGTCGTGTCCAGCGCATCGACCGTGAATTTTATCTGTGATAATTTCCGGACCATTATTTCTTCCAACATGACCCCGCATGAACTGGAAACGCTAATGGATAACGATATTGCGGCCCAGGAGCATGATGCGATGATTCCTTCTACTGCGCTGGCAAAAGTATCGGACGCTCTGCCGGCACTGGGGATTGTTGCCTGTGTGCTGGGTGTGGTTCTTACCATGGGGAAGCTTGCCGAACCACCGGATGTACTGGGAAAAAGCATCGGTGCAGCATTGGTGGGTACTTTTCTGGGTGTTCTGCTCAGCTATGGTCTTGTTGGTCCCATGTCAACCAATCTTGAGAATAAGGCCAAGGAACATGAAGTCTATCTGAATGTCATCAAAACCGCGATTGTGGCAATGGCCAGCGGCGCGGCTCCCCAGTCGGCCGTGGAGTCCGCCAGAAGAGCCATTCCGATCTCGGATCGGCCTGACTTTGAAGAACTCAATGAGGAAATCAAGAATTGGAAGGGCAACCAGTAATCATAAAGAAGGTCAAGAAGAAAGGGCACGGCGGCGGACACGGCGGAGCCTGGAAAGTGGCTTATGCCGATTTGGTCACTGCCATGATGGCTTTTTTTCTGCTTATGTGGCTGCTTGCCATGGTTTCCCCCGAGAAGCGGGCTGGCGTTTCCTATTACTTCAAGCATTTTAATGTTTTTGATAAAGGCGGGCTGTCGTTTGTTGACTCCAAGCTTACACCCAAAGTCAGGTTGTTGGATGATGATGCCACTGGAAAACCAGAGCTGACGCTCAAGATTGAGGAAGAAGAAGAAAGGGCTCTAAAAAGCGGGGAGGCTTTAAGCGAACATCTGAAAAAGGAAATTGAGGCCAAGCTTTCTGATTTTAAAGATCAGATCATCATTGATACGTTTGAAGGTGCCGTTCGGGTTGAGATTCTGGATAAGGAAACCGGGACCATGTTTCCACTTGGCAGCGCCGAAATATCATCGAACGGTAAAAAGATTCTGAAAATCATTTCTCCGTCCATCATCACAAGTAACCGTAAGATTGCCATTGAAGGCCATACTGATGCGTTGGTCTTTGCGGCTTCCAATAAATACAGCAATTGGGAACTTTCCACCGAACGGGCTTCAGCAGCCCGAAGAGAGATGGAACGTGACGGTCTGCCACCTGAGATGCTGATTCGGGTAACTGGATATGCGGCGACTGAACCCCTTATTAAGAACAATCTGTATGACCCGAGAAATCGCAGAATCAGCATTCTGATGTTTTATCAATATAAAATTAAAGACCAGGGATCTATCAAAGACATTAAATGAGGAGGTTGCCTGATGCGTATTACTCAGAAAATGATGACCAATAATGTCAATGGCAGTTTGTCAAAACATGCAGAAAAACTCATGACATACCAAAGCAGGATTTCATCTGGAAAACAGTTTACCAAGGCATCGGAAAATCCGCTTGGCATGGCAAAGGCTCTGGACTACCGCAAAACGCTGGATTCTGTTGATCAATATGTCAGCAACGTCTCTTATGCCCGATCTGGTTTGGATAATGGAGAAGCAACGCTGTCGGATATCGGTGAACTGCTGAATCAGGCCAGGGAACTGGCTCTGTCGCAGACAACTGGAACTGCCAGTCCGGAAAGCCGTAAAGTTGCAGCCGGAGAAGTCCGGCAGCTTCGTGATCAACTGATCCAATTGGCCAACACAAAGCAGGACGACCGATATATGTTTGGAGGCCGTAAAGCTGATACACCGCCGTATGATTCCCTTGATCCGGAAGCGGGATTTCAGGGAGATGATGGCGGGTTCTCGGTAATCGTCGGTGACGGCGTTACTATGGATGCGGCTGTGAGCGGTCAACAGGCATTTGGCAATCCTGAAGATCCGGTTTTGGTTTTAACGGATCTTATCAATGGAATGGAGGCCAATGACCCATCCGCCATTTCCGCCCAGCTTGATCCCCTGGATCAATCCCTTGCCCAGATCACCAATGAACGGGCGGACGTAGGCGCCAGACTGAATCGGCTGGATGCAACTGAAACCCACTGGGATGTATTTAAAATTAACGTTGAGCAAATGTTATCCAATACGGAAGATGTGGATTTGACTCAGGCCATAATGGATTTAACGGCTCAGCAATCCGCATTCCAGGCGTCTTTGGCATCTGCTTCCAAAATCATTCAACCCAGCCTTCTGGATTATCTGAGGTAGCCCCGTGAACAGATATGTGTGGACAACATTATGGTTTTCTCTGATATTCGCGGGGACTAGCTGGGGGATCAGCGGTGAAGACATTCTCCGGCTCAATAAGGCGGGTATTGGGAGCGAGACGATTGAACTCATTATCCGGGAAAAAATCATTGAAACCTGTGCATTCAGTGTTCAGGATTTGATTGATCTCAAGACCAAGGCCAGGCTTTCTGATAAGACAATGCAGGTTCTGATCACCGAGGGCTCATTCCTCAAAGATCGCTCACCTGTAGTATATGGTCAGGATGTCAAGCCGGTTAGCTTGACTACAGTTGCCGACATCATCGAACTGAAGCGGGCTGGTATCAGCGATGATACTATTCAGTCCATCATTATCTCCGGATCAGGCTCCCGAAACGAGTCGGATCGGAATAAAGCCTGGCAGATGCTGAATGGCGCGGGGATTGTTGTCGATACGCGAAAAAATCCATGATTGATTCTTCTCGAGCCTTAACACCGACACATTATTTTCTGGAACCTGGATTTATGGTTATGCCAGATAGCCCGACGGTTATCTCTGCTGTTCTGGGGTCCGGTGTCTCAGTCTGTCTGTATGACTGCAAACGCAAAGTCGGCGGAATGAACAGTTTTCAATTTCCGATGATACGCGAAAAAGGAAAAACAACGACCCGTTTCGGAAATGTGGCTGTTTGGACATTGATTCGCATGATGGTTGAAGATGGTTCCAAAATCCAGAATCTTGAGGCGCAGATTGTTGGCGGAGCACACAATCCAGAGCTGTCGCATCAGAATATGGGGCAGGAAAACATCCGAATCGCCCGCAGGATACTGGACAGAGAAAAAATTGCCGTGACATCGGAGGACATTGGGGGAAGCAAGGGACGCAAGATTGTGTATTCCACCCATACCAACGAAATCGCTGTGTTAAAAGTTGGAAAACTCCGAAAGGTGGACTGGTACCCTTATGAGGATGACAGAACCCCATGACGGTTGCTGCCTGTCAGCACTGCATACACTACTATATTACATGGGATAGTCATCAACCTCATGGATGTAAGGCTTTTGGTTTTAAAAGCCGGGAAATTCCCGGCAGAGTGGTGGAACGAAATTCATCCGGAAAACCCTGCCAGTTGTTCGTTAAAAAGGATAATCCACCGGCTTCTGCACGTTAAGTAGCTTTCTGCAATAATCCCCTTGCTTTTCCCTCCTGCATATTGGGATAGAGAATCCAGAAAACATCCTTTGATGTCGATTCGTAGATCAACTGGTGAGAAATCGTCGCGAGTCTTCCTGCATAACTTACTTTTTTGCCTGGAATCGTAGCAGAAAGAGAATCTGGCTTCTTGTCATGATTGCTGTACAGAAAACATATCGGGTACATGGTTTTCATCAAGACCTCCGTGTCTTTGATTCGTGGGATGCTTACAGAACAAATTCCCATATCCTGTAAGCACATATAAAGTGTCAGAATGATAAAACTCTGCTCTTAGAGCATTTGCCAACGGTTATGAAGCACCTCTTTCAAGACTTGCAATATCCTGCGTATTCAGTACTTTGTCAATGTCCAGGAGAATTTTAACACTGCCTCCCATTTTTGCCATGCCCAGAATATAATCGATATTGACGCTGGTACCAAAGGCCGGCGTATTTTCAATATCTTCTCCTTTGATATTGAGAACCTCGGAGACTGCATCCACAACGACACCGATTTTGATGGCGCCAGCTTGACCGGAAATCTCAACCACGATAATGCAGGTTCTTTCCGTGTAGTCGATGGCGGGCATTCCGAATTTCAAACGCAGATCCACAACTGGAATAACTTTTCCCCGTAAATTAACCACTCCTTTGACAAATGAAGGGGTTTGGGGTACCGAAGTAATCGGCATCATTCCGATGATTTCCTTGATTTTAAGTATTCCGATACCATAGTCTTCGCTGGCAAGCATAAATGTCAAATACTTTCCTTCGCGGTCGGTTATGGTTGATAATGTCTTATCCAATGATCTTGTAGTGTCATTTTCCATGCATGATTCTCCCTGGTAGGGTTTGTTATATTTATTATAAGTTCGACACAGTCCTGAATCACGGTTTCCCCTTCTGCGATGGATTTTAACAATTGCTTTCCAAAATATTGTGTTCTCACATCAAAAGCATTTCCATGTCAAACGGATTTGCAAAACAGGGCAGACCATTCAGGTTGAATATTAAAAATCTTTGAAATCCTTTTCATCAAAGGGAATGATCTCATCCGGATGCACTTCCTTTCTCAGTGGGAAGCGGGTTTGTTTTGACGGAAGATTTTTGGGGTTTATCGACGTTCGGATCGATTTCGGCGATTTTCGGGGATGGACCATTTGAGGTTGTATGAGTTGTGTCGTGGTCTCTCCACTGATCAGAGCAACGAGATCACTAACAATGTCTTTCATCTGTTCCGCCTGAGCACTCATTTCTTCTGAAGCAGACGCGGATTCTTCGGCGGTGGCGGCATTTTGCTGGGTTATCTTGTCCATTTCGGAAACGGCGATATTCACCTGCTCGATTCCCTTGGCCTGCTCGCTGGAGGCAGCCGCGATCTCACTGATCAGATCTCTGATTTTGGATGTGCTATCCGCGACACGGGAGAAAACTGCGTTGCTCCGGTTGACATACTCCGAGCCTTCCCGGACTTTTTTAGACGTTCCCTCGATAAGACTTGCGGTGGTCTTGGCGGCTTCGGCGGCCCGAAGCGCCAGGTTTCGCACTTCGTCCGCTACAACGGCGAATCCCGCGCCGGCTTCTCCAGCCCTGGCTGCTTCAACCGCCGCATTCAGGGCCAGAAGATTGGTCTGAAAAGCGATTTCGTCAATCGTTTTGATGATTTTTGAGGTTTCATCACTGGCTTTCAGGATGTCTGACATGGATGCCGTAAGCTCGGACATGGACGCAGATGCTGTCTGAACGCTGGCTGCAGCCTCCTTCATCAGGATGTGGGCCTGGCCTGAATTATTGGCATTTTGCTTGGTCATGGAAGACATCTCTTCCAGGGAAGCAGATGTCTCTTCGATGGATGCCGCCTGTTCCGATGAGCCTTCCGCCAGCGTCAGACTGGCCGAAGACACCTCGCCGGCTGAAGATGCAACCTGGTCCGCGCCTTCATTGAGTCCTTGAATGATCTGGTGAATAGGCCTTGAAATGCTGTGGCTGAAAAACCAGATAACTGTTAGGGCGATCCCAAGAAAAACGATGGATACCAGTATCATGGCCTTTCGCAGGGCAATGACAGAACCCATGAATTCAACCGTGGGCTGTGTAACGCCAATGCTCCATCCTGTCAAACCGACCGGGGTAAAAGCGGCTATTTTTTCAATGCCTTCAAAGGTATATGCCTCAACGCCTGTCTGGTGTCCAAGCATTTTATCCGTAATCAACTTCATGCCCTTTAAATTGGTCATATTGAGTTCAAGAATATGTTTGGGGTTGGGATGGACAATGACAAGGCCATTTCGATCCACCATGAAGGGATATCCGGTCGTTCCAACCTTGAAGGATAGAAATTTCTCTGACAGAATATCAATTTTGAGGTTAATGACTATGGCGCTTGCGAACTGTCCTGAAGGAGAGAGAACCGGAACACAGATGGGTACGATCGGTTTTCCGGTTGTTTTGGATTTCACAGCGATTGACACATTGATTTTGCTGGCTTTGGCATCCTGAAAATATTGGCGATCCTTTACAGATGTCCCTTTATTGCCTCCACCCACGCTGTCCGCGTAAACAATACCTTCGGAATTGCATACAATGATGCTTTCATAATTTTCCCCAATTTCCTTCATGGCATTGACCAGTTTTCGTTCTAGCCGCTCAATGTCTGCATCCGAACCAGCAATACCGGTTTCAGACACCTTGGCGGCTACATCAATGGTGGTGTTTCCCACGGCCAGATCCTTGGCGAGCTTGATTTCCTCCTGCAGCAACATCTGGGTTAAATCGGACAGGCTTTTGGCGATATTTAATGTGCTTTGTTCATTCATCGCCTTCATATCTTTGGATAACCGGATGTCCGAAAAAATAGCAAATGCCAGAAGCGGCATCAACACGCACAACGTGCCGCCCGCCATAAGTTTGAAATTGAGACTTCTTTTTTTCATGTTTACCTTTTACCTGTTTGAAATAATATAATTGTAAATCGTATCAATTAGTTATCACATATCAGCACCCATGACACCATTGCTTAGGCATAAACATCCGAAGGTTGTCTGGTAAGTGTATCGGCAGTCCGAAGAAAAACTTGAGAATAAAAACTAAAAAACTGCTTAAAACAAACAATAAGCGGTTAGAAAAATCCCTGGTCTCTGCATCTCAAAAAGGGTGATTTGAGATAGAGTCTCTGTAGGGGGTTGATTTGACGACCTGTACATTATAGAATTAAAAACAGGTTTTTTTCAACTTTTTTATAAGGATTATTGGTCATGTCTCATTCTCAGGAAAATTCAAAACTGGCCACTGTCGCCAAGATAGAAAATCAGGACAATCACCATAATTTTGAAAACGATTGTTTCTCATCCCTAATGGATGGAAACCCGATTTCCACATTTGTGATTAACGCAGATCATCATGTAGTGATATGGAACCATGCCTGCGAAATCATGACAGGAATATCCAGGGAAAAGGTACTGAATCACCCAGTTGATTCCAGGATATTTTACCGTGGACAGTATCGGCCGCTACTGGCGGATCTGGTTTTGGACATGGATGAAAGCGCCATGAGACATTGGTATGACAAAAAGAATCTTATCAAAAGCGCCAATATATCCGATGCTTTCGAAGCCTCGGATGAGCTGATCATTCATGGAGAAAAACGCAACCTCTACTTTGTGGCCGCGGCGATTCGTGAACCTGGCGGCAAAATCATTGGCGCCATTGAAACCGTTCAGGATATTACGGACCGAAGTCAGTTGTTGAGTCAATTGTATCAGTCCCAGAAAATGGAGGCTCTGGGAGTGCTGATAGCCGGGGTAGCCCATGAAATCAATAATCCGATCAACCTTATCATGTACAATATTCCTCTTCTGGAAAAAATATGGAAGGATGTCCTTCCAATTCTAAATGATCAGGCTGTTCTGTATCCCCAGCGAAAGTACGGGGGACTGCGTACCGATTTTATCAACAATCATCTGATGCAGCTCATTTCCGATATGGATGTGGCTGCAAAACGAGTGGCCACGATTGTGAGCGGGCTGAAGAGTTTTTCAAGATTCTCTGTACAGTCGGAGAAAATTCCGATTCAGATCAATCTTGCAGTTGAAAATGCCATAAGGCTTTCACAGTCCACCTTGCGAAAGTTGAATGTCGAAATCGATCTGGATATGGAAAAAGATCTGCCCACCATATTGGGAAATCTTCAGAGTATTGAACAGGTCATCCTGAACCTGGTCATCAATGCGGCGCAGGCCATTGAACACGATAGCGGAAATATCCGGATTTCTACACGGCTTCAACCCCGGGATGGCAGTATCCGAATATCGGTATCGGACAACGGAAAAGGGGTTAATCCGGCCATTGCAGACAAACTCTTTGACCCCTTTGTCACTGATAAACAGGAAAAAGGTGGAACCGGACTCGGACTATCCGTATCCTATAACCTCATCAAGGCGCATAACGGAACCATAACTTTTGAGAGCAATCAGGGAAAAGGCGCCACATTTCATGTCCTTTTGCCATCTGCATTAAAGCGAAAGCTGTTTCGCATCATGGTTGTGGATGATGATGCGATGATCCGCAAGATGTTACGCGAAGTTCTGGTTCAGCGGTGTTCCTACATTGTGGAGGAAGCTTCCAATGGCATCGAAGCCTGTATCCGTCTGGGGTCTTCCCTGCCAGATCTTCTGATTATGGATTTGTTCATGCCAGAAATGAATGGGATTGAGGTCTGTCGGGTGTTAAAAAATGATCCGGTATTGTCGGATATGAAAATCATGATAATTACCGGCCATGAAGGCCACCCATTGATAGGGGATATTTCTGAATTCGGATTCATTGATATCCTGTATAAACCGTTTAATCTGGAAGATTTTGTAAAAAGGGTTGACAAAATATTGATTAAATAAATAAATAGCAGGTGATGGACGTAACGTTTTCAATCCTTTCCATAATTGGCGTTGACAATGAGGTATAATGGAATCTGCATCAGAGAAAGTTCCCATTCTAATTGTTGATGATGATCCGGGGCTTCTACTAAGCATTAAAGCCACACTGGTCAGCGCCGATCTGCCAGAACCGGATACTATCTCAGATAGCAGGCTGGTAATGGACAGGGTCCGCAGACACGCCTACAAAATCATCCTTCTGGATTTGGTTATGCCCCATATTAATGGCATGGAACTTCTGGAGATGATCAAAAAAGAGTTTCCGGAAACGGTCTGTCTGGTCGTTACTGCAACAGACGAAGTTTCCACTGCGATTCAGGCCATAAGGCTTGGAGCTTACGATTACCTGGTTAAACCGGTTAATGGTGAAAACCTGGTTGCGATAATTCGACGAGCGCTGGAACGGTATCAGCTTCGGAAAAAAGTTGAGATATTCGCAGCTCAACAGTCTTTTTCAAATCTGGCCAATCCCGGGGCATTTAGTGAAATTGTGGCGGAAGACGAGTCTATGGCCCTGGTTTTTTGCCAGGTCGAAGCTGTTGCACCAACAGATTACAGCGTGATCATTACTGGCGAATCGGGAACGGGTAAGGAGATGACGGCCCGGATGATACACAAGCTGAGCAGTCGCGCATCGGAACCATTTATTGCGGTTAATATGGCGGCATTTACACAGACACTTTTTGAAGATGAGTTTTTTGGCCATATCAAGGGCGCTTATACCCATGCAGTAAGCGATAAAAAGGGATTCTTTGAAGCGGCCCAGGGCGGTACGCTGTTTCTGGATGAGATTGCTGATCTGGCGCCATCTCTACAGGGAAAGTTGCTTAGAGTCATACAGGAAAAAGAGTATTATCGTCTGGGTAGCACCAGCAGCAGGCGCATTGATGTCCGAATTCTGGCTGCAACCAATCGGGATATTCTTGATGAGGTAAAAAATGAACGTTTCAGGGCAGATCTCTTCTATCGGCTGAGCATGTACACCATTAAGATTCCGCCGCTTAGAGAGCGAAAGAAAGATATTCTCCCCCTTGTCCGGTATTTTCTTCAAAAATATGGAAACAGCAAAACTGATCCCATTGAATCCCTTTCTCCTGAACTGGAACAATGCCTTATCGCGTATTCTTTTCCTGGGAATATACGCGAGCTGGAAAACATAATGGCTTCGGCTGTTCTTCTGGAAAAATCCCGAATTCTGACGATTTCATCGGTTTGTGGTCTTGATTCGGCTATTGGTAGTTCAGCGGACGAAGGCAGTGGGCTGGCGACACTCGAAGACCTGGAAAAAAAGCACATTCTTCGGGTGCTACAGGAAACCAGGGGAAACCGGAAAAAAGCTGCAATAATCCTGGGGATCAATACGGCAACGGTTTACAGAAAGATTGAAAAATATCGAATTTATGATAAACTATTTAAAGACAGTTAATTTTAGGAAGAATGGTAATTGTTTTGCCTTCTGTAAATGACAAAAACATGCGCAATGCATAGCATATTAACTTATTTCCGGTGCAATGGAAGGGGTATTGATGGAACTCGGCAATAACATTATTGGCAAACATATACATGCCATTTTAGAGCAGGTGAAAAACGGAAAAACCCTGATTCGAATGAAGTTGATTGAAAAGGATTATGAACAGTTAACTATCATCGATGATATTCGAAAAAAAGACAAGAAGCTGTTTTTGTTAATTGATTGTCCGGATGGTTTTCACGATCTGGTTAAAAACTCTTCCGGCAAACTCCAATTCGAATATACCGGAGCAGATAAGATATCGTATTTATTTTGTGCCGATATTGCTCAGATTGATCAAAAAAGTATATGGGTCACATTTCCGGATATCATTGAACGCAGGCAACTTCGAAAAGATTTTCGTGTGGACATGCCATCAGGAACTCACATGAGTTTTAAGCAATGTGGAGTCAAATTAAATACACAAGTGCTCAATTTGAGTCTTGGCGGTTCTTTTGGGGCTTTGATCAGTAGTAAGAACATGACTGAGCCAGTACTCCCCGTGCGCGTTGGCGATTCATTAACCGAGATTGAGCTGAGCTTTCAATCGCAATATCTTGAACATCGGGTGGGCATTCGAGAGGCCATGGTTGTTCGCTTTGAAGAAAATCAATCACAGTGCAGTTTTTGTTATGCGATACATTTTCTCGATATGGACAAAACCGAAGAAAAGGCATTGACAGATTTGATTTATGTTATTCAGCGGGAGTATCTTAAAAGAAAGCTCGCTATGGCCGACTGAAAAAAAATGAGAGCCATAGCCCAAATATCTTCATCCGGGATAAGTAAAAACCTTTGATGACAGCCCCTTTCTATACGGCGGTCTTTGTGTTGTCAATGACCTTGTCCACATATTGGCGGGTTTCACTGTAGGGTACATCACCTTTATATCGTTTAACTGTTCCAGGGCCAGCATTATAGGCGGAAAGAGCTTGTTTGACATTTCCGCCAAACATCTCCATCATTTTTTTTAAATATCGAACCCCGCCGTCAATATTTTGCTTGATATCGAACGGATTTGTAACCCCCATGTCTTTGGCTGTTCCAGGCATCAACTGCATGAGACCCTGTGCTCCAGCCGGAGAAACCGCATTCGCGTCATAATTGGATTCAGCCTTGATAACCCCTTTGATCAATTTAGGCGAAAGTTGATATTGGGCTGCCGCATCCTGAATGGCTTTTTCAATTTTTGGACTGATTACGCTGTATCTGATTTGTGGTACGTTTATGCCGGAAGGCGTGATAATCGTCTTCTGAGCATTGCTGCTGAACAGTGACGTATCCTGCGTATGGTCATCAGCTCCAGTAGCGTCCGGGGAGATGATGGGTATCTGTGTATTCGGGCTTTCAGCGCCTATAAGATATTCAGAAGCTTTCTTGCTTGTGGATTTATCCGAATCCGGCGTTTTGGCGTTTGCCGGCAATTGTTTTGCCGTCCGATTATAAAGAGATGCGACCGGATGCGACCGGTAGTCCGCGACTGAAAGTCCCTTCATGGTTTTGGGTTCAGATTGATTCGACGGCTTTTTAAACGTTGAGAGAATCCCGTTAAACTCAGAACCAGACGGTGCCGAAGCTGTCTTCTGAGGTTTTAAATCCTGCCTGACCACCTTGAATCTCCCAGAGGCGTTTTTCATATAATCTTCGATTGTCATTTTTGATTGTATGCCCATAATTACTCTCTCTCTCTCTCCGCACGCTGGATTGACAAAAACAGTCCATAGATAACGGGGGCTGCCAGTTTTTTGGCGCTCTATATGGTTTTTTGACACTGGTTTCGCCTTCTTCCAGATCAGTGACCTCAAGTTAATCAACATCTCTCATGGCGAACTTACCAAAACCAGTCACAATCTTTACCGTGAAAATATTATTAAGCCACGAATGACACGAATCAAGTAGGGGCGACCGGCCGGTCGCCCACACCGCCTTCGTGTGAGAAACGCTCTTGTGTCGGCTAATTTTCATTTATCTTACGATCTTTTCTCCATGATCAGCATAACGATTTGATTTTGCAATCTGCAGCGCTGAATATGAAAAAATAAGCGCAAAACAT
>JBAXVB010000179.1:0-7556 GCA_037129415.1 Deltaproteobacteria bacterium | reverse complement strand
AAATTCATGCTTGCGAAAAGTGTAAACTACTTTTTGGCTCAAATGAAGGATGCCACTGTAAGACGATTTATCTGGTCATCAGAGATACGATCACCATCCTGATTGACTGGAAGACGCAAGCCACGCCCTATGGTTTGGCGGCGTTCACGGTCGGTACCCATTTCACGCAAAGTGCATATTTGGAAAACATTAGGATTATCCCAACCCTCTTTTAATGCAGAATGGCTGAATATAAAGCGCAATGGTACATCAGCGGAAAGCAATCGTTCTTTGTCTTTCATGATGAGTTCATAAATCTCATCATCTTTTGCTGTGCTGCCGGAGGTATCAAGAAGCTCTACAATCTTGCCTTTTTTCTTGTCGGCTGAAAAATATCCGTCATGCACTTCTTCTGCACCAAAGGGAATAAGCCCCTGATACATTGGTTTTTTGCTGGTTGATGTATAAGCTTCCTCAAACCATTGAGCTATTTTTTCTTTCTGCGGGTTTCCTTCGTTATCATACGAGCGGTAGCTTTTTACATGGTCAATGAAAAACAGGGAAAGAACTTTGATTCCTTTAGATTGCAGTTTTTTCTCTTTTGCAAAATGAGCTTCGACGGTCTGTTCAATCTGGCTTTTAATGCGCTCATCTCCCATGCCGCCTGATTCTTGCAAAACTTCAATGACAATACCGTTTTGAAACTCCACATATTCGTTACCAGGTTCGGCATTGATATTTGTCACCAGATAACCGTCATAGTCCTGACGGCTTGTTTGGCTGGAAAGGTCGGTTCCATGTTTGATTTTAAATTGTTTTTCTCTGGTTCCGGCTGGCGTATTTTCAAAAATGGTTACCTTAGCCTGAGGGGTTTTTGCGTTTTTCGGATAGAAAATGGAGTCCAGCCGCACCAGGGTCTGGTTATGATCTGCGCCGCTTGAAGCATCGACAACTTCAATCTGTTTTACGAGGTGTAAATCATAGGCATTGATCGGATCAAGTTGATAAAGCAGGTTATACGGATTGATATGTGTTGCTGAATACCGCAGGCAGAATAGCGGAGTCAGATTGCGGATAGCCTTTTGTGACTTCTCTGTATTATCAACACTTTGCGGTTCGTCAATAATCAGAATCGGGTTTGTCGATTGAACATACTCAATCGGGCGACGTCCCGACATTTTATCCTGTTCCTGATGGATGATATTGAGCTTTTTCTTTTTTTCGTCAGTAAGGGTGGCATAGTCAACATTTTCGCCTGCATCTTTTTGGAAAGCCTGAATATTGATAACCATGATCTGGATTTCATTATTCACCGCAAATTGGCGAACTCTGCTTAAATCCTTTGATTGATAGACAAAGTCATCAAAAGCAACATTGTTGTATAGCCCTTTAAAATGGTCGCGCATTAACTTGATTGAGCTGGTTACCCCTTCGCGGATGGCTACAGAAGGCACAACGATAATGAACTTCTTAAAACCGTAGAGCTTGTTCAGTTCAAAAATGGTACGCAAGTACACATAGGTTTTTCCCGTTCCTGTTTCCATCTCTACCGAGAAGTTGGGGAAGGTATAAGGATTGCCTTCTTCTACAAGGATTCTGGATTTCGGTACATTGTTGTGGCTCTGTACAGTTTGGAGGTTTTTAATCGTCTGCTCCGGTGTGAGAATAGGATTGTTGCCAATACCCAGTTCATTCCATACAGCATTATTTTCTGATTTACCAAAGTCAATTTGAAAGCCCGTACTCTGCATGGGCAAGCCTTCAAAAAGGTCAGTCACGCTTTTTATAGCCTCAAGTTGGTAATTGAGGGTTTCATCGAATTTTAATTTCATCCGAAGGCCTCCTTATACCGTTTTGAAGATAATCTTATTATGTTTTTCTCTCTGCATATTGCGGGCTGCAAAGGTCTGCACGCTATTGGCTTTGAGTTGGTCGTTACCGTGAAAAGCGGAATCAAGGCATATAAACTGCATGGGTTCGGCTTCGGCAACAGCATCTATCAGTTCTTTTGTGACTGGTTTTTCAAGGCAAAAAAGCAAGCCTCCATCTGATACGGAAAAAACATTAATGCCAGCGATTATCTTTGTTTCGATCTTTTCTGTCGGTGGAAAGCCTGTCTTCAGAAGGATTTCGTAAAGTAAATCTTCTGGTGTGGCTTCGGGATTGATGTGGTCGATGTGCAGTTCAAGCTGTTTTTCTATTTTTTCTACCGGAGCGGACGGGTCGAGTTTCTGCCATGGCTTGAAGTTGGATTTGTTGAGTTTGAGGACTTTGAAGCCAAGATCAATTGAGGACTGTTCTTTTACCATTCCGGGCAATGCTTCCGTATGTTTCTTGTCTTGAGTTATCTGCTCTTTTTCAATTTTTTTGATGACGCGTCTGATGCGCTCTTTACCGATGTCGGCAATGTTTTTATACCCGGCTTTGAAGGCTTCGCTATCTTCGCTGCACGGTTCAGGAAGCTGAATGAGGATAAACTTGCGGTTGCCGTTGTCCTGTTTGTTCAGGTCAAGCATGGCGTGGGCAGTGGTAGCAGAGCCTGCAAAAAAGTCTAAAACTATATCGTCCTTTTCGACTGCAAGCAATAAGCACCGGCCAATTAAACGAACAGGTTTGGGCGTATCAAAATAAGCGAACCCATCAAAAAGTTTTATTATTTCTCTTTTTGACTCTTGATTGTGTCCAACTTCAGAAGAGAGCCATAAGGTGTCTGCCTTGCGCCCCTGTTGAACCTCAGAAAGGTATCTTTTCAGCCTTGGGAAGGCATCATTGTTTTTGCCAAACCAAATACGATTTTCAGCTATCATTCTTTTAAAATTTGCTTCTGCGTAAACCCAATGTTTACCTTTTGGGACATTGAATACCTTTCCAGTAGGGCCTACTACGTCATAATATCCTTCCGACCTTTCTTCATTAGCAACCAAGTCACCAGATGCCCAAGCACCATGTGGGTCATTGTCCGGATTAGTAAATCTTGAGTCCATCGACTCCGTCCGCGGCAATAACTTAATTTCCGCGAGATCAATATTCTTGGAATAGCATAATATATATTCATGTGTATCAGAGTAGTATTTTGCGTCATTTTTTGTGCTATGTATTTTTTGCCAAATAATCTGCGCCAAAAAATTATCTTCACCAAAAATCTCATCGCATAACTTTCTTAAATTACTCACCTCATTATCATCAATATGGATAAATATCACCCCGTCATCCCTAAGCAGATTCCTCGCCAGGTACAGCCTCGGATACATCATGTTCAGCCATTTGGTATGAAATCGGCCTTCATTGGCGGTATTGGTTGAAAACTTTTTGCCATCTCCATCAATTAATCCGGCGTATTCAAGGTATGTTTGTAGACTCTCGCTGAAGTTGTCTGGATAGATAAACTCTTTGCCAGTATTGTATGGCGGGTCGATCACGATCATCTTAACCTTGCCGTAATAGCTATTCTGCAAAAGCTTCAAGACTTCCAGATTATCGCCTTCGATAAAAAGATTTCCGGTAGTGTCAAAGTTCACCGACTCTTCGCGACAGGGTCTAAGTGTTGCTGCGCTTGGTGTTTGGATCAGCCGCAGGGCTTCTTTTTTCCCAGGCCAGTCCATACCATAACGTTCTCGCCGGGATTCAAATAGGTCGGAAAAGGTGCCGAGTTCAGCTTTTAGCTTTTCAAAGTCTATGGATTCGACCAGATCGCCTTTGTCATTTCTGGTTTCTGTGAAGACTGCGGGAAACAGTGCTTTAAGGCGTGTTCGGTTCTCAGCGGATATGTCAAGGGATGTTCCAGTGAGTTTTTCTGGTTGCTCTTTTGCCATTGTCTTCTTTCCTTAATTTCAAACCACAGACCAGTTGATGGTGAATATTGTTTTCTCTTCTATCGTTTGCTTGAGCCGTTCTTCCACGCTATCCAGAAGCTCATCTTTTTGTTTCTCAATCTGCTTTGCTTCATTGTCGTACTCTTTCCAGGCGGCATCGCGTTTTTTGTCAATGTCCCTCAGCTTTTTCTGAATTGCCAGTTTGTCAGGAAGATTCCCCGCAAGACGAGCTTCTTTTTTCAAAACAGCAATTTGATCGTCAAATTCTTTAAGCTCTGATTTAAGACCCTTGCGTTTATCATCAGCCCAGAAGTTCAATTTTTCAATCTCTTCTTCAAACCAATTTGCCTGTTTTGTTGCCAGTTCAGCAAGGATAGCCTGTTTGCGCTTTGAGACTTGTTCCTTTAAAGCCTTTGTACTCTTTGTTTCTTTTGTGCTAATATCTTTAACTGGCAAATCAAAAAATCTTCGAGCTGTTTCTTCGGAGACAATCCCGCCTGAATCCGTCATTGCTCCGAATATCAAGTGATCCTGTTCATCCGCGCCGTTAATGGCAAGCTGAAAAAGCGTCAAGATACCAGATTTACCCAAAAGTGGTTTAAGCGCTGCCGCTTTTTGAGGCCAAGCAGTATAATCAAACCGGATATGTGCTCCGCCTGGCTTGCTGTTTTTGCATTCTTCAATCAGCTTTTGCGCCAAAGGGTGGCAGATGCGGTAGCGGTGAGCGTCAACTGTTTCCCTTGTCAGAGCATATATAGCTGAAATAGGAGCATTAAAATCTATCGACTTATACAGCTTAAACCGTAGATTTTCATCATCAAAATCAGCTTTTCCGTTCAAGGTAAATCGTGTCAATTTCCAGAGCATTGTGTCGTACTTGTTCAGGTATCCTTGGCTTTCTGTTAGATTAACCCGCAAGCGGTCATGAACATCTGCATCAAAGTTTTCGAGTAGCTTCTTGCGTGTATCGCCCATGGTCGTGCTGATCTGCTCTTCCATTTCTTGTTGAAGGCGAACAAATTCGGATTCTATTTCAGCGGTTGACCGGCAGTTCTGATAAATGGCGGCAATTCGCTTCTCAAAATCTACTCCGGATTCTATCACTCCCAACACTTCATCGCTTGCCCCAAATACTCCTGAAAACAGTTTAAATTTTTGGTCTAAAAGTTCATACACCCGCTGGTCTGCGGCATTTTTACGGTTGATAAAGTTAATAACCACTACGTCATGCTTCTGCCCATAGCGATGACATCGTCCAATACGCTGTTCGATACGCTGAGGATTCCAGGGTAAGTCGTAATTGACTACCATTGAGCAGAATTGCAGATTGATTCCCTCTGCCCCTGCTTCAGTGGCGATCATGATTTTTGCTGATTCTCGAAAGCAATCAACCAGAGCCGCCCGCATATCGGCGGTTCTTGAACCAGTCACACGATCAGTATTCTTATGTTTATCAACCCATTCAGTATAAATCTCTTTGGATAAAGGGTCTGTATTAGTGCCGTTAAACAAAACAATCTTGTCCCTGTACCCATTTTCTGAAAGAAGATCAATAAGGTAATTCTGTGTTTTCCGTGATTCAGTAAAAATGATGGTTTTTTCAGCAGCGCCCAACTCGACAGCCTTCTTGAACCCATGAGACAAGGCGCTTAACAGAGCATTACCTTTGGCGTTTTCTGTGATGCTGATCGCCAAATCACGAAACATTTCCAGTTCTTTAATTTCTGCTTGAATGGCGGCTTTGTCTGTATGTGTCAGCTCTTCCCTGCTTACTTCCTCTTCCCATTCTTCGGATTTTGTATCAATTTCATCAAAGTCGTTTTCAATTTCTTCCAGATCACCTTCAAACTTTGCTTCTTTCAAAATCTTTTTCAGTCTGTTTGTCAGGGAATCAAGAGCGCCGGCAATGGCAAAAGTTGAAGATGCCAGTAATTTTCGGAGAATAAGCGTTATGAGCTGTCTTTGAGAGTTCGGCAGAGCATAAAGTGCATTCCGCTGTAAATACTCTGTAACCATATCGTACAAAGCGATTTCATTGTCTGTAGGAAAGAAATCTTCCGTTAAGGAAATGCGGTTTGTGTAGCGGACATATTCAAGGACCTGTCGTCTGAGTGTTCTATGACATAAGGGCGATAGGCGGGCTTTCAATTCATCGAAGGTGTCCGAGCTGGTAACGCGGGCATATTTAACTTTGAAACTTTTTTCATCGCCAAAAGCATAATCATCAATAACGCTAACCAGCCCGTACAGTTCCATCAGTGAGTTTTGCAATGGTGTTGCTGTTAAAAGAATCTTCGGCGTGTTTAGCAACGCTGTTTTAATTGCTTTTGCAATTTTATTATCTGATTTGTACACATTCCGCAAACGATGAGCTTCATCAATAACCGCCAAGTCCCAGGTATGGGTCATTATTGTCTCATAATTTTTAGCGGCAAACTGGTAGGAACATATAATCAGACCATTTTGATTAAATGGCTTTTTATTACCTTCTTTCTGAAGCTGCTTGTAATTTTTTGATTCAAGAATACATACAGGCAGATAGAATTTTTCTGACATCTCCATTGCCCATTGTTTTCGCAAGTTGGCAGGTGTGATTATCAGAATTCGGCGTTTTCTTTCTGACCATTTTTGAGCAATGACCAAACCGGCTTCAATGGTTTTTCCCAGGCCAACTTCATCGGCAAGAATGGAGCCTTTGGAGAGTGGAGAACGAAAGGCAAATAAAGCTGCATCTAACTGGTGCGGATTCAAGTCAACTTGTGCATCAGCCAAAGCCGTTGCAAGTTTCTCTGAGTCATTTAGAGAATGCCGTCTGGAGAGTTCATGTGCGTAATATATTGCGTGGTATTCTGTCATTAATCCTATACCGTTCGCTTCTGGTGGCGGGTTTTCATACTTTCAATCCTATGCAATATCAATCTCTTGAAATGCTTTACGAAACTGCATCGGGTGGGCGATATTATGAAACACCTCATGTGTGCCACCAGTTCCAATAATGGTGATGCTCCCATAATTCAGGATTCTTCCAGTAATGCTTTGATCAACATTGACTGTTTCAATCTTACTTAAATTCATTTCCAGAGTACGCCTGGCTATCAAACCTTCCTTGATTATCACTCTTTTTGTTGTGATTGCGAATTCACTGGTAGCTCGCTGGATGAAAGGTGCAATCCAAAGCGTCAGGATTGCCTTCGCAGTCATATAAATGATCCAGTGCAGTTTAGCGGAATAAACCACGGTTTCACCCATGATCAAATGCGAATTAACATAATTTCCCATTTTTAAGTCCTTTATTTCGCTGAAACATCCAAAATCCTTACAGGAACATCAAAGGTTTTCCAGCCATGGAGTACGCCGGCTGGAATAAAATATGTGTCCATCGCTTCTAAAATCCGGCGCACATCACCAATGAACATCTCAATATTTCCTTCAACCACAACGCCACATTGCTCAAAGGGATGCTGATGTCCGGTATCTTCTTTTTCCGGGTCTATCTCCATACACGCCATGACCAGTTGATCGCCAAGATCAGCCGTACTTCTGATTCCCGGTCTAAATTCCTGCAAATCCATTTGATTTACTGATTTCTGAAAGCCCATGGTTTTCCTTTCCTGTTGATGAAGCTCAACTTAACCGGCAGATTCTCTTCTTTGGATTATATTCGGTACTGGTGCTGTTCCGACCGTCAATGTAATCATTTCTCCTAAGATTGAGACATGGTATTCGAGTATGTATTCCCTGATATGAGGATAATCCTGATTTTTA
>JBAXVB010000178.1:0-7561 GCA_037129415.1 Deltaproteobacteria bacterium | reverse complement strand
TTCATTGATGACCTGCTGATTGGCTTCCCATTTTTTATTTTGCTCATCCCCTTTTCGGGTTTGTTCTTCGCGGTCGCGCCGCAGCTCCTCCATGACACGGTCAAAACGGTCTTCTGTCTGGGTTTTGTCCGCAAAATGCCGGCGTGAAATCTGCAAAAAATACCGGTGTATTTCCGGATCTTCTTCCAGTATTGCCGGAAGCTCCTTTAAAATAATTTCCTTGATCTGTTGTGACGTCAACATAAGAACATACCTCCAGTGATTGATTCGTTTCCTTCACCCATGCAGCACCTTGATATTGATGAAAAAAACCATTAAAGACGCAGTACTGAGAATAAATACAACGGATGGTAGGATCGTTCCAACGTAAACATCAGCCAGGTGGACAAAAACCGGCTGCACAGCTCATAAAACGTGGTCCTGATAAAATTCATGTGAGTAATATCCTCTTATACCGTCAGGAATTCACGTAGAAAAACTTGCCCCCCCATTACGATGACGCATAGAAGGTGAAACACGAGGGCAAGCCTGGGTAATAAGTCAGCTAATTTGATATTGCCATTTTCGCAGGATCTGACCCAGTGAGTTGAGACCAACTGCTTCCATTCCATTTATAGAGGCCAAGCGTTCCAAAACCCGCATAGAGCGTTGAACCGGAGGTCACCATGTTTTCAGGGTTGGACGGTGTGAGTTGCACCCATGTAGAGCTATCCCATTTCCAGAGACCCAATGTTCCAAAATCACCGTAGAGCGTTGAACCGGAGACCACCATGTTTTCAGGGTTGGACGGTGTGAGTTGAGCCCATGCGCCGCCATCCCATCTATAGAGGCCTAATGCTCCAAAACCCGCATAAAGCGTTGAACCGGAGGTCACCATATTTTCAGGGTTGGACGGTGTGAGTTGTGTCCATGCAGAGCTATCCCATTTCCAGAGACCCAATGTTCCAAAATCACCGTAGAGCGTTGAACCGGAGACCACCATGCTTTCAGGGTTGGACGGTGTGAGTTGAACCCATGCGCCGCCATCCCATCTATAGAGGCCTAATGCTCCAAAACCCGCATAGAGCGTTGAACCGGAGACCACCATTTTTTCAGGGTTGGACGGTGTGAGTTGCGCCCATGCAGAGCTATCCCATTTCCAGAGACCCAATGTTCCAAAATCACTGTAGAGCATTGAACCAGAGACCACAATGTTTTCAGGGTTGGACGGTGTGAGTTGAGCCCATGCAGCACCATCCCACTTATAGAGGCCATAAGATGTTCCAAAACCAGCGTAGAGCGTTGAACCGGAATAAATGATATTCTCAGGATTTGCCGAGCTGACTTGCGACCACGCTGCGCTATCTGATTTGTAAACCCAGAGTCCTAAACTGGCAAAACTCGCGGCTAATAATTCTGCCGACGTTGGTGCCTGGATCACCGTCACATCCTTGGGGCTGTCGGTTGCTCCCGTTGCCGTCACCCGGATTATGCCAGTACGTGCAGATGCGCCGGTATTGGCTGTGACGGCGCAGGTGATGGCACCCGCATTGCTCCCGCTTGCACCAGATTGAATTTGCAGCCAGCTCTCCCCGGATGTTACCTGAACCGTCCAGTTCATGACACCATCTTCCGTGTTGGCAACACTGAAAGTCGTGGTTCCGGATATCGATTCGACACTGCGACTGGCCGGTGTTACAGATAGTTTCGGAGGGAGAGACTCCTTATCCAAAGGATCACTGCCTCCCCGCACTTCGTCGTAATCCGAATAACCGTCACCGTCGGTATCTTTCTTGGTTGGGCTGGTGCCAGAATTGTATTCCTCGCTATCCGACAGACCATCTCCGTCGGTATCAGCCTTGGTTTTATCGGAACCGAATGTGGCTTCCTGTTCATCTGACAGACCATCATGATCCTGGTCATCGTTTCGGGTGGTGTTTGAGAAAAAGCTTTCAGTGCCATCTGACTTTACAGCCGATACTGCAAATACCCTGACAGGTACTGATGAAGCGCCGGACCAAGGATATGTAGTTGAAAAGGATGGGGTCGTGGTTGTGCCGTCCAATATGAAATGCGGGGTTGTTTTTTGTTTGGAATAGACGCGATAGCCGGTAACAGATGAATCGCTGGAAGTCGTCCAACTCAGGCGCGTGGTCTGCGAGCCTGTTCCCTGGGGATTTGCCAGCAGTCCGATAGGTTGATCTGGAATTCCCTGAACCCAAATCCGTTCATCAGAAGTAGAATCCACACTGATATGGATTTGAGCGGTATTGGCATGATTAAATCCCTGGAAGGAATACTGAACGTTTTTTTCCTGATCAGTGAACGAAAGATCAAGCTGGTAATCTTCGGCATAGGGTCCGGTGATATACAGAGTATAAACGCCATTCGATGGGTTATCTACACTAATGCTGCCCCCTTCTTCCTGAAAAATGACATCTCCACCGGGAATATTGTTTTCTCGCTGCGCGGTAAGATGATTGATACCGGTGCCCCGACCTGCGGCATCCACCAGATACATCTGGGCACGGCCATTGATGGAAACAGCCAAAGAACTGACCACAGTATCTGTCGCTGCTGACAGTTTTTCAGAAACTGCCACAGCATTTTCCGGGATCATTTCTCCCTGCACAAACTTAACCAGTTCAGTTGCGTAAACTTTAATGAGTCCCGAATGCTTACCATCCCGAACTGGGCCTTTGGATGCCCATCCTTGGTCTGCAGGCCAAAGTGCACTAATCCGCCGTACCGTGCCATCGCCATCATTGCTCATTTTCGCGCTATCTTCATCATGCGATGGAACCGGGTTGCCATCCAAATATAATGGACTGCCAGGTTGTCCAGCAAATCCGGTAAATACAGATTCAATGGTCGATTCAGATTTACCCGCAAAAACAATGGTTTTTACCTTTTTATCAGCATCCTGTACCCCCATTTTGGCAATTCCGTTTGCATCTGCATTCAAATTGATCAGAAATGAGTTTGGATTTTTGGATAGTAGAATTGGTTCGGTTGTCAGGTGTAATGGATTATTAACAAGAAGAAAAGGGTATGTTGGCAGAAGCTGCTCCAATCCATCCATTTTTTGATTGTCTTCGCCAACGCCATGGTAATAATTAAAAATTTTATTATATTCCTTATCGCCTACGCTTTCATGATGCAGTATGTTATAATTAGCGTCAGTAACCGTATAGTAAAAATTCCCTATTAACCATACTCCATTGGACACGATGTCATCCGCCAGCTTTGGGTCTCCACCCTCCCACAGATAATATGCAGTGGATGATCCCAGATTGGGCGTACCTACCATAGCAAAACGGTCAATATCATTTCGATCTTTATATTTATCACCCTGGATATAGGCCCGTGCCACCAGCCCACCCATACTATGTGCAATTATGTGAACCTTTGACTGTTTGGATTTGTCTATTGCTTTATCAATTGCTTTCATCAAATATTTTTCCGCTATAACATTGATATCCATCCGCCAGTCATAAGGAACCTCAAACAATGTATATCCTGGCTCATAACCTGCTGATATTAAGGCATTGGAGAGCTTAGTCCACCCCACATCATCGGCACGATTATTTACCAGACACAGTAATGACCCATTTTCATCTCGACCCTGTTCAGCCGGAAGTCTGGGACAGACAATCTTGTCTGACTTCTTTTGAGAACCCATCACACCTGCAACCAGCAACACCGGAATTTTGGAGCTACCTGTTTTAAAAACGAATTTAATATCCGAGGTCATGCAAACACCTCCACGGATAAACATATTGTCTGCCTCAAACGTAACACCCGATGAAATTTGAGTGGCAGTCAGGTTGTATGTCCCACTGGTGATGCCATCAAACTGATATGAACCTCCTGTAAACGTTTTCTCATAATCTTGGCATCCAGAAATCTGAATTTTTACACTATCGGTCACCTTTTTATCGTAACTGTCTTTAATTGCGCCTCCCAGGCTGCCAACCCCACCGGAGCCACTGATATTGAACGAGTTACTAACGCCAGAAAGACTTCCTGAAGAAGCTTTTATCGTAACCGAACATCCCTCTTCATTTACAGATACATTGCCATTCCATTGACCATTTGTCATCTGAACCGATGTTGGCGACACAGTTCCATATCCAGCACTGGACGAAAGCAATACTGACCCGTTCGCCCCCGTCATGGTATTCCCAGACGCATCCTTGGCTGTGATCGTCACCGGAAATGGCGCATTCTCCTGCTGGGGGGATGAAATGGCCGAAATAACCAAATAACCGCCTGTAAGTGACGTAATCGTGTATGAAACCACATTGCTCTTTGCGCCCGTCACTCCATCAATTGCCCACCAGGTGTAGGTGCCAGGCGGTTTATCCATGGGGGCGGTGTAATTGATCTCGAAGTGCCCTATGGCATCCATGGGCTGCTGCAAAGTGGGGTATTCCGTGCCATCCGGCTTTTTGAAATGTAACGTAGCAGTGCTGTTGGGTGTAAAACCTGTGCCCCATTCAACGAAAGTGGTGCCAGGCGGGCCGGACATGGGTTGTTGGGCAATGACCAAATCACCCAATGGCCCAGACTGTCCCCCACGAACAGCGCGGACATAGCTGCTATCGTCATCCTTACTGAATCTGCAGCCGACGCCGATGCCGAAATCCACGAGCAACGCGCCGGTACCGTACACATCGGTAGTACTGGAGGACCAGTAACACGACCCGGTCGTATCTGGAAAGTACACGGTATTGATCGCAGGACTATTCCGGCTATAATCTGCCAGGCTTCGTAGTTCCTTGATGGTAGGCAGCCGCCAGTCTGTATAGCCGCCAAGACTCAGGCTTTCACAATAGGCCAATGCCTGCTCCCAGGTCTTGCCGAAAGAACTGGCTTTCTGCCACGTCAGGCCTGTGAATGTGTCTGTTACTGTGCCATCTCCATTATCCGTATAGCCACCGGTAGCAGTCGAAACATCGTTCGACAATCCGCTGTCCACAGCATCAAATGATCCAATAGCCGAATCACCTAATACCCCAGACTGTCCACCTCGCACGGCGCGAACATAATCAGTGTAGCCCTTATAGTCGTAGTAAACACCGCCGTAGCCGAAACCCACGCCCCACGCGGCGCTGGTATCGCGTGCGTAGGTAGTACTGGACCAATACGTCAAGGCCATATTAGGGAAATATCCGGTATCTATCATCGGTCCTGTGTAAGGAATACTATAGTTGACGATAGTAATCAGCTCCTTGTTGGTGGGAAGCCGCCAGTCGGAATAACCACCAAAATGGGCGCTGTTCAGGGCACGGATAAAATCCTCGGTGTCCGTGCCATCGCCAGGAGTTCCCGCATAGCCGCCATTGGTAGCAGGGTTGCTGTCGTACCAGGCGTATTTGTTATCCTTGTCATGGATTGTACCATCATCAGTCTTGTTTTCCCAGATAAGGCCGGTGACATTGTCCCGCACCATTGCCCAGGACGCAGCCGAACTCGACAGCGCATTGCCGCTGCCATCAAGCTTGGTGTACGACATGGGATTAATGGTGTAGTTGGCATCCTGGCCGTAAAATGGCTGACCTGGTGAAGGGCAAGGTATCTCAACGGCGTTGTTATAGCATTTGCTCTGGCCGGTGTCAGGCACCGGCGCAGCCCATGCAACCACAGCAAAAAACAGCAACACAAAACATCCCAAAATCCCAGTCAACTCTTTTTTTCTCATGGCAATGTCCTTTATTTTCTTTCTGATGATGTTGGTTGTGTTGCTTGCATTCACGCCCCTTATTCCGCCAATACCCCCTGAATGGATTCAGCTTTCAGCACCCGTTCAGACCACCGATCCAACTGCTCCGGGGATGCAGACAAATCTAATGTACAGCTAAAACTTAACCTCATCTGCATAACTGTATATCCGGATTCCCAACTTTTCCGCTACCGGTATCGCGTTTGGGGCCACCATCGGAGAAATTACGATCATCTCGGAAGCCTTGCGATGATGAAGCTCTTCATAGAAACGGACCTTTCTCTCGAAAATGCACATATCGGGTTTACTCATTGATGATTTAATCTCTACAATGATCAATAGCCCGTTTTTGATGATAATATCCAGTTCGATCTGATCCGGATGGCCAAATACTACCCCCGTATTATCATATTCTGTGATGTTCAAGACTTCCACTCCGGCAAATTTTTCCAGAATACCTTTCAGTGCATTGCGAAAAGCCTGTTCGGTATGCAAACCCCATCGCGAGCCCAACGCCCCGATGGTGCTGTCGTGCTTCTTGGACAACATCCGGATCTCCGCCAGCATTTCATTGATGACCTGCTGATTGGCTTCCCATTTTTTGTTTTGCTCATCCCATTTTCGGCTTTGTTCTTCGCGGTCGCGCCGCAGTTCTTCGATGGTGTTGTCGTGCTTCTTGGACAACATCCGATTATCAGCCAGCATTTCATTGATGACCTGCTGATTGGCTTTCCATTCCTGGGTTTGCTCATCCCATTTTTTGTTTTGCTCATCCCATTTTTTGTTTTGTTCATCCCATTTTCGGTTTTGCTCATCCCCTTTTTTGTTCTGTTCATCCCATTTTCGACTTTGCTCTTCGCGGTCGCGCCGCAGCTCCTCCATGACACGGTCAAAACGGTCTTCTGTCTGGGTTTTGTCCGCAAAATGCCGGCGTGAAATCTGCAAAAAATACCGGTGTATTTCCGGATCTTCTTCCAGTATTGCCGGAAGCTCCTTTAAAATAATTTCCTTGACCTGCTGTGATGTCAACATAAGAACATACCTCCAGTGATTAGCGGCTGTTTTTGTCAATCCGAGAGTTCTTCCTTCCTGCCGTCTTTACTTCTTCTCTGAGCATATTGGACAGACCCATAATTTCTCCTTTCTCGCCAAGACAGGATGTGCGATATTGATCAATTTCCTCTTCACTCAAATTCGCATAAAAATCGATGAAGTCTGCGTATTTCATTTGCTTTTCCGGACAAGTTTCAAGCTGGACCAGCCCTGTCCGTGCCGCCTGATACATCTCCAGCTATCGGCATTCGATAAAAGTATCCGCTCAGATAAACCTTTCTACAGAAACATTCAAGATTTCCGATAGTTTTCTGGCAATACTGATACTAATAGATATTTGGCCTCTTTCCATATTAGAGATGTGTTGTCTTGGAATTCCGCCCAGTTTTTTTCCCAACTCAGCCTGGGTCAATCCATTGTTCTCTCGATATATCCTGAGAAAGTCGCCAGGAAGTGTTTTCGCTTTCACCGATTTGTACCACTCGGTTTCGAAAACATTCACCAAGTCATCATCATTCTCAACGATATTAACCGCACTGCCGTACTCTTCCATCAAGGTTGATAATAATTTTCCAGAGATATCGCCCCTGATCATAATCTCAGTATGGGGCGCTTTCACGACTGCCTGCATAGTACACCTCTATTATTATAGAATCTTTTTCACATTGCCAGCAAGCTACCCATTTTCGCGATAAATGACAATGATATTGATTTTCTCCAATCTGACTAAAATTAGGCCATTCATACTGTTGGACTTTGGACAAAATTGATGTAGGTCAGGGTGCGACCAACGGGAGCTCCCTG
>JBAXVB010000177.1:0-7591 GCA_037129415.1 Deltaproteobacteria bacterium | reverse complement strand
CTGCGTTTCGAACCAGTGTTCTGGCCCACTCCGGAGTTCCGGATGCATGAATATGGGTGTAGGTGGCCAAGATGTTTTTGTAGCAGACACCATCCCGGTGGTTTAAAAAGCCGGCTCCCCTTTTCATGGAAAATACGAGACGGCAATCCGCTGTCTCCTCAAACGAAGCCACCCATGAATAATGGAATTCGTGTCCCCTGATTTCCATGCCCTCGGGATAAAACGGATTTTTTCCGTCAACCGTCACTATCGTATAGCCATGGCCTTTTGGTTTTGGGCTCAAACCGAAAACAACCGGCAATACGCCAACCATGGGATAGGCGGCATCCTCAAGAACAATTTCTTTTCCCAGGTACATCAGTCCGCCACATTCAGCATAAATGGGAAGACCTTCTTCCGCCAGATTTTTCAGTTCTGATCTAAAGCAGGTATTTTCGGCCAGAATGCGCGCATGAGTTTCCGGAAAACCACCACCGATATACAAGGCATCCAGATCCGGGAGATGCTGTTGCGTCAGCGGGCTAAGAAATACCAGTTCAGCCCCTTCCAGGATCAGCGCCTCAAGATTTTCAGGATAGTAAAACTGGAAAGCCGAATCCCTGATGATTCCGATTCGCGGCTTTTCGATGCTCACTAGCTCCGTTCTTTCAATTGAGGAATATATCGGCGCATTTATGGGAAGCGCCTGGTGGGCGATCTCCTCAAGTTTGCTCATATCCAGACACGATTTCACCACACGGGATACGGCATTCACAGACTCTGCAGCCCAGTCATGTTCCTGCGTCGGAACCAGCCCCATGTGGCGTTCCGGAAATTGGCTATCCATCGCCGGGATCGCACCGATAACCGGTATTCCACAATGATGCTCAATGCTGATTCTTAATATCTTTTCATGACGGCTGCCGGCTACCCTATTCAAGACCACGCCTTGAATGGAGACATCAGCATCAAAGTGCAGGCACCCCAGCAAAACCGCTGCCATGGTGCGGGTGGATTTGGTACAGTCCAGACAGAGAACTACCGGCAGCCCCAGCAGCTTGGAGAGTTCCGCCGTGCTGGTTGATCCTTTCAAGTCGATACCATCATAGAGGCCACGATTGCCTTCTACAACGGAAATACCTGATGGAATTGCATGACGGACGAAGGATTTGAGAAGCTGATTCTGATCGAGAAGAAAGGAGTCCAGATTATAGCAGGGCTGGCCAGCCGCAAGGGCAAGCCAGCCTGCATCAATGTAATCCGGACCTTTTTTGAAGGGTATTACGGTTTTGCCTTGCTGTTTCCATGCCCCAATAACACCGATAGACAGGATTGTTTTGCCCGATCCGCCCTTTAAGGCAGAGATGATCATTCCTGGAGATTTCACTGATGGATAGTTTTCAGTAGCGAGCGGAATTTATGCTTCGTCTTCAGCAGCAGCCTGCTTTCCTGTACCTTTAAGACCGATCATCGTGGTGCTTCCGCTTGACCAGTACTCCAGAGTACCATCTCTTACCATTTCATTGACCAAATTTTTAACATCACGCGGTTTTTCCTCGGGAATCACTTCGTAGAAATCCTTCAGATAAAATTTGGATTTTGACTTTGCTTTTTTCGTCAAATATTCCACAATGGCCGTTTTTCCAGCTTCTTTATCCATTTACGCGCCTCTTTTATGAAAAGTGAAGTCTGTTCTGTCTGAGGGCGAGCCCTCAGACAGCCAAAGCTTAATTAGAACTTGAACTGTGTCGTATGACGCCAGGTGTAATAAGCCGGATCACGGAAGTCATCAATGAGATGATGTGTAAACGGCAGTTCGCATTTTTCAAAGAATCTTTCCCATCCAATCCGCTCCGCCCATTCGCCAAGACGCTCATATTTATTGGCGTTGGATGCATACACATCAACAATCCTTTTGATCGTTGACGTCGTGGTTGGCCATCTTGGAACTTCGTTGGGAATAAAAGCGACAACGACCTTTGAAAACGTCGGGCGGCTGATGCGGTTGGAGACTTTGCCGCCAACCATCAATACGATACCATCGCCATCAGCATCGGCCAGCGGCATAGCCGGGCACATGGTGTAGCAATTGCCGCAGTACATACAGCGTTCATTTTTTACAGCAACGCTGTTGACGGTCTTGCCATCAGGCAGCTCGACCTTTGACGGACGAATGGCGGCAGTCGGACAGGCAGCAATCGCCAGCGGAATTTCGCACATTTTGTCCAGATATTCGTGGTCCAACATAGGCGGCTTGCGGTGAAAACCCAGAATGGCGATATCAGAACAATGAACCGCGCCGCACATGTTCAGGCAGCAGGCCAAAGAAACCCGAAGATGCGCCGGCATTCTCATGGTTTTGAAGTCGTCAAACAGAACGTCCATCGTTGCCTTGACTGGACCGGAAGCGTCGGTTGCAGGGGTGTGGCAGTGAATCCATCCCTGGGTATGAACAATGTTGGTAATACTTGCACCGGTTCCACCGACCGGAAACTTGAATGATCCGCCGTTAAATTTACGGCTTTCCAAATCCGCCTTCAGAGCTGCAACCTTGTTCTTGTTATCCACCATGAACTCAATGTTGTTACGAGTGGTAAACCGGACATAACCGTCGCAGTGTTTGTCTGCAATTTCGCAGATTTCGCGAATGTGGGTACAACTTAAAAGACGTGCACCGCCGACCCTGACCGTATAGACTTCGTCGCCGGTCTCGGAAACATGTACCAGAACGCCAGGTTCCAGAATTTCATGATACAGCCATTGACCCTTGTTGGCCTTGATAACTGGCGGTAAGAACTCATCAAAATGCCGTGGACCAATATCCGTTATTCTATTTTCCATCGGCTTGTCAGGATTGTAACCTGATGAAATAAATGCCATTGCTGTTACCCCCTATCTCTGATGGTATTTTCTGAATTCAGTGATTTCCCGCTCAAAACCGCCCTCGACTTCGTCTTCTCTCCAGAAAATATAAGGATTGTGACGCGGTTCCTGGACATGCTGCGGCATGGCTTTGATATTGGTGACTTCAAGCAGTTTCTGGAAACCCTGACGTTTGATCAGCTCGCCCAAACGTTCACGGTTCTTTCCTTCTTCCATCCACCAATCCCAGACGCCTTCAATAACTGCCTTGATTTCATCATAGGGTTCTTCCACCTTGATGAATGGAACCAACAGAGAGCCCATCTGAGCACCATCCAGAATCGGAGCCTTGGCACCAACCAGAATAGACAAACCAGTTTCCTTACCAATGCGAAGAGCTCTTGGCATGGCGTTGATGCAATGCATGCAGCGCGTGCATTCCCTGTTGTCGATAACCAGTTTTGCGCCGTCCATCCACATGCATTTGGTCGGGCAGAGATTCAGCACTTCCTTGGCAATGTCGAATTTTCCCCAGTCACGGCCGGAATGCGCGCCTGCATTGGGTTTCAATTCGCCACCGATATAGGCCTGAACAGCTTTCTGGTCGATACGGATATCATCTTTCCATGTTCCGATAAAGGACATGTCTGAACGGGCGATGGATGCCACGCAGCAGTTAGGACAACCGTCAAATTTAAATTTAAATTTATACGGAAAAGCGGGACGGTGCAGCTCGTCCTGATAATCCATGGTCATGGCGTAGCAAAGAGCCTGAGTATCGTAGCAGGCATATTCACAGCGGGAGGAGCCGATACAGTCCGACGGGGTCCGCAGGTTGGAGCCGGAGCCGCCAAGGTCCTGATTCAGGTTGTGGGTCAGTTCGAAAAAAATCTCTTCAAGCTGCGGGGTCGTGGTGCCGATAAAAATGATGTCACCGGTTGATCCGTGCATATTGGTCAAACCGCTGCCGCGAAGTTCCCACAGAGTACAAATGTCTTTCAGATATTTCGTGGAATAGTATTTGCCGCCCGGTTGGCTAACGCGAACCGTGTGAAAATGGGCGACTCCTGGGAATTGCTGCGGCTGATCGCAGTATCTTCCGATAACGCCGCCGCCATAACCGAAAACGCCAACGATGCCACCGTGTTTCCAGTGAGTTCTTTTCTGTACATACGTAAGTTCCATCAAGCCCAAAAGATCTTCGCAAACATCTACAGGAATCTGATAGTCAATTCCTTTTACATTTTTGGCTCTTGTTTCAGCTTCCTGCTTAATGTCGGACACCCAACTCGGCCATGGGCCGGATTCAAGCTGATCCAACAATGGGGTTGCATGTTTTGCCATCGTTTACCTCCAGTATGATTAATATTAAAAGATCCCTTACCGATACCAAAAACTAAAATCACCCGATCCAAGTATCGTCCAAGCAAGTATCGCCCAACCAGGTGTCGCCCGAACCGGGGTGTTACCAAAACCAAATGTTACCCAAATCAAATGTTAAAGGCCACCTCCTTTCAAAATGCATGTTGATTGGCAGATATTGAAAAGGTATGTCACCCTGAATTTTTGATCAAGGAAGAGATATAAAATCAATCCTGATATTTGTCAATGAAAAAGGTAACAACTATGGGTCAATGGCTGTTTTCATGCTGAAAATGCCATAAGCGATGCAAACACTTCGCAAGCATGAACAGCCAAATGCTCTCGAACAAGTGAAAGTTCAGGAGCAAGCGGGTGGTATGAATCTGCAACAGCTTCGCAGATTTCTCTCAACTCCAAAAGAGAAACAGAGGCAAAGAATTCCCTGAATTGCAAATCACGGCGCGGAACTTTTGCTGAAAGCCCGTCCATAAACCCCCGGATCGTCCCCTCAACAGCCGGTAGTCCGGCCCATACAACCTCTCCTACCCCGTCTATTCTATCAAGACGGGTGCGGATGGATAGATTGACCAGGAAAAAGAGCATGGCTTCCAGAATCGTGTTTTCATCTTTATCCGGGGTTTCAAGCAGCGCTCCATACTGACGCACCGTGATGAGCCTTATTCGCAGTGAATCGTCTGAGAAGCTGACAACGAAATCCCCTGCAGCATGATGCCATGGAAAGACCTGCTCGAATGATTCCACATCATAACAGTTAGTTAAGATCATGGCGATTTGCCTGTACATCTCCAGGGTCTGATCAGGTGTCAGAAATCCAGGTGTTGTACAGGAATGCCATACCCGTATTTTATACTGCTGATCCATCGGGTCAACGGAAATGTGAAATTCGTGGAAATTATCAAACCACTGTCCAAGAAACAACTTCAACTCCCGCCCTTCCGTCAGGATCACCTCTCCATAACCGTAAACCCTCGGCAGATAAGCACCGGACGATGTCAGACTCAAACGGTTCAGCAAGTCGAATTCCCGCTTGATGCAGCTTTTTCCGGAAAATGAAAGCGCAGCATTTACAACGAAAGTAAACACCCGTCCCATCAAAAGCACTTCGACCCGTGAGGGGTGATAAAACTGGCCGTGTTTTACCAGAAATATGTCAATCGTCTTTATGTCTTGAGCCATGCATGGCTGTTGCGTGGTTTCGAGAATTGCGGATGTGACGACACTGAATTCCCGGTTTTCAAGAAACAGACGAACTGTTTTGAAATAGTCTCCATAGGTCAGCACCAGCTCGGCCGGATCATCTTCCCCAGTTTTCTGCGTATTCAAGGACAATGGGAATGCGCAGCGCCAGAGGTTGCCATTTTCTTCAACGACTTCAGACACGGAGGAAAGAAAATACCTGAAGAATACTGACGTAGAAACGACTGGCACCCGTTCAGAAGACACGATCTTCACCCCTGAATGCATCAGAACACTTTCTGACGAAGCAGGTCGATTTCGCTGCGAATCTCTGGCGCCACTTCATATCCAAGCGCAATGGCCTTGTCACAATGCGCGATGGCCTGCGCAGTGTCCCCGTTTTCAAGGTAGGCGATGGCCAGATTGTTATGGGCAATGGCGAAATCAGGTTCCAGCTTCAGTACCTTCAAATTGGTTTCAATGCACTTATCGATCATTCCCTTCATGAGATAGGCATTGGCAAGCGTTGCGAACGCCTGAACGTACCTGAAATTAAAATGTGTCGCCCTTTCCAGGGCGGTTATGGCCTCATCAATGTTTCCCCTCTGCAGTTCCACAAAGCCGATATTGCCGTATCCTTCTGAAAAACCGGGTCTGACTTTTACAGCCTCCCTGTTATATGCAAGACACCCGTCCATATCTCCTCGATTTAAATAGATGCCGCCAAGTTGAACATATGCTTCAGCAAGGCCAGGACTGCATTCAATGGCGCTTCTCAGTTCCTCTTCCGCCTCTTCAAAATTTCGCTGCCCAAGCAGCGCCACCGCCAGATTATAGTGAGATGTACCGCATTCGGGATTCTGGGCGATGGCGGATCGGTGAACGGCAATATATTCTTCGACATTTTTTGCTTTTTTCATGTGGGATTATCCTTTATAATATTTTTTATGTAATTATTATGATCAAATTGAATTTCACAGGGTACTATTTTCTGATAAAAAGTCAACCATCGGCTTTCATTCAATTACACAGACAACCGGCTCGAAAGGAACACCATGGCCCCACATACCGCAGCAGACACTACTCCGAAAACTGAGATTCAGCATCGAATTGATCAACTCCAGTCCTTGCTTTTATCAAATGGAATTGATGGCGCAATCATCGTTCAGAATTCTGACCTGTTTTATTTTTCCGGAACCATTCAGCAATCGCAGTTATATATTCCCGCCATTGGAGATCCGCTGCTTATGGTTCGCAAAAGCCTGGAGCGGGCCCGCTCGGAGTCAGCTATTGAAAACATCGTCTCCTTCAGTAGCCCCAGGCAGGTACCAGAATTATTAAAAAACATGGGCATTACGACTCCAAAAAATCTGGGTCTGGAACTGGATGTGATCCCGGCCCAGACATATTTGAACTTCCAGAGCCTTTTTGATCAAACCCGAATGATTGATATTTCACACATCATTCGCCAGATTCGCGCGATTAAATCTGATTATGAAATTCAAATGATCCGGGAATCCGCCCTGAAATCCGATCAAGTAGCCGAATATGTCAAAAGCATTATCAAAGAAGGAATGACGGAAATCGAACTGGCCGGAAAGGTCGAGGCTCATGCAAGGAAACTGGGACATCAGGGCATTGTGAGAATGCGGCTTTGGGGAAGCGAACTGTTTTACGGCCATCTGATGTGCGGTGCGTCCGGAGCCGTGCCCAGCTATCTGGCTTCTCCCACCGGCGGAACCGGAGTCAGCATAGCAGTGGCGCAGGGAGCTGGATTTGGCCTAATCCGGGCCCACGAGCCAATTCTTGTTGACTATGTGTTCGCTTACAAGGGATATCTTTCGGATCATACCCGAATCTTTTCGATTGGCGAGCTTCCCGACGATCTGATTAAAGCCCACGGAGCCATGTTGTCCATTCAGGCGGCAATCATCCGTGAAGCCAAGCCTGGAATAGCCGCTGGCAGGGTTTATGAAATGGCTATTGAACTTGCCGGAGAGGCTGGATACTCAGAGAATTTCATGGGCGTGGGCGATCAGCGCATCCGTTTTGTGGGACATGGCGTGGGACTGGATCTGGATGAATACCCGTTTCTGGCCGCCGGCCAGAAGATGTTTCTTCAGGAAGGGATGGTCATTGCTCTGGAACCAAAACTCATATTCCCGCAAAGAGGTGTTGTCGGCATCGAAAA
>JBAXVB010000176.1:0-7596 GCA_037129415.1 Deltaproteobacteria bacterium | reverse complement strand
ACGATTTCAGTAACATTTACAAGAAAGGAGTCAATCCATGGACCCAACGATGCTGAAAATGGCCGTTGGCGGATTTATCCACGACATCGGCAAACTGGTGAATAAGAACATTTTGCAGGTCTCACAGGATTATCTGGACAACCACAGCAATGTGTATCTACCCGTATGGAACGGGCGCTATTCCCACACCCATGCTGTTTACACATGCGCCTTTATTGAAAAGTTTAGCGATTTGCTGCCAAAGGAATTCAATCAGCCGGGGTGGGGGGATGGAGATTCCATGATCAGCCTGGCTGCTGGACACCACAAGCCAGAAACCCCCATGCAATGGATCATCACCGATGCCGACCGAATCAGCAGCGGCATGGACCGGGTCAATTATGACAATCACAATGCCGGAGTCCGTCCCCGGGATTATCAGAAAACCCGATTAGTTTCGATTTTTGAACGGCTTTCAAAAGAAGTAACAGACACGAGCAAAGGAAGTGAGTCCCATGAATATTGTTATCCTCTGAAGGTTCAGGGGCCGGAAAGTTTATTCCCCATAAAAAAAGCCGATTATCCGGCAGGCGATTCCGCCGAATCCGAGTATGACTCCCTGTTCACTCAGTTTATTGAAGGGATAGGTCGCCTGAAACATAAAAATGAAAGCATTGAGCTTTGGTTTGAGCACTTTGAAAGTCTGGTCATGCTCTGCTGCGGAGCAGTGCCATCAGCACGAGCCGGCAAGGTGGTTCCAGACATCTCACTGTATGACCATCTGAAAACCACCTCGGCGATCGCCGCCGCGCTTTATGGCTATCATCACGAGACAAACACTATGACCGTGGCCAAGATTCGGAAAGATGATGTTAAAAAAATTCTGGTTATTAGCGGCGATTTTTACGGCATCCAGAATTTTATTTTCACCGGAAGTGGCGAGACTGGTAGCCATCGGGCCAAAATCCTTAGGGGCAGATCGTTTGCCGTATCCCTTTTTTCCGAGCTTGCAGCAGATATGCTTTGCAGGCGAATCGGTATTCCGTCTGTCTGTGTTGTGTTTAATGCCGCCGGAAAATTTGAGATCATTGCGCCCAACACGGAATCTTCTCGGGATGCTGTTTGTTATGTAGAAAGATACGTCAACGATTGGTTGATGAAGACATCATACGGCGAAACCACCATGGGAATAGGTTGTATAGAAGCTTACCCCACGGATTTTGAAAGTGGAAACTACAGTGATTTGCGGACACGGCTTGCAGACATCATGGCGGAGAAAAAACATCAGAAAATCGACCTGAATCGATTCGGCGGTACAGTAGAAGGCTATCTGGATACATTTCGAAACGATCTTCCCTCACCCATCTGCCCTTTCTGCGGACGCAGGCCATCAGCGCCAGAATCCTCTGATATGCTGGATGACAAGGAGTTTGCTTGCGACATTTGCCGGGATCATATATTTCTGGGTATGAACCTGGTTCGAAAAAGCCGAGTGGCGATCACATCCATTGATATCAAGATCAAGGGTGCTGAAAAAAAACTGCTTCGGCCCATCTTTGACACCTATCAGGTGGCTTTTTTAGATGGCGGACTGCCGGACGAAGCGGCTAAAGGCCAGGTTTATAAATTTTTTGATATTTCCCTTCGCCGCGAAAATGAACCCACCAGCGATATCACCACGCGGTTTCTAAATGGATATGTGCCAGTCTATACGGCGGATGATTCAAAGGAAGATCGGTATTTACACGGAAAAAAAACAGACCGGCATTATGAGGAACTGATTAACCAGATTCAGGCGGGGGTCCCCCGAACCTTTGAACATATTGCCTGCATGGCGCTGAATTCCAAATTGGATAAAGAAGGATTTCAGGGTATTGCCGCTCTTGGGGTGTTGAAGGCCGATGTGGATAATCTGGGTAAGCTCATGTCTTGCGGTCTAAGTTCGGAGCGCATTACCATAAGCCGTCTGAGTACGCTTAGCCGTCAGCTCAATGCATTTTTTGCCGTTTATCTGCCGGATCTTTTGAGATCGAGTTTCGAATTTGAAAATGTTTATACCGTGTTCGCCGGCGGAGATGATCTGTTTTTGATCGGCCCCTGGAACCGCATCATTGAACTGTCAAAGGTTCTGAACAAAAGCTTTGCCCAATATGTCTGTCACAACCCGGAAGTTCATTTCTCTGCCGGCATTACGGTTCATAAACCCAATACACCGGTTGCCTATATGGTGGAGCAGGCGGAGGAAAGCCTGAGCGCAGCCAAGTACCCGGAGGGGAAAAACCGTTTGACGCTGTTTGGTGAAACTGTCAAATGGTCCAAAATGGATGAACTGTTCAAAATCAGGCAACAACTGGAGCAGTGGCTTCAGGAGGGCTGGATCAATTCTGCAATGCTGTATCGGATGAATCAGCTTTTGAAAGATGCGGGCATGGAAAAACGGGTTGTCGAAAATCAGATCATTCATATAGAGGACATGGATTGCACCCGATGGCGGGCTATGCTGGCCTATACCATCGGCAGAAATGTAGGGCGGAATTTATCATCAGGCCAAAAGAATGCTGCATCCTCATCAGAAATGGCAAAAGTTATACATGCCATGATGGGAGAATGGCTCATTGATTTGGGAGCTGCATTTAAAATCCCGCTGTGGGAACTTTTATATAACAAACGATAAGGAGGGCGACATGAACGTCGTTTTTTGGAAAAATCGGGAAAAAGGAGAAATCGATCCGCTGCTATTTTCAAAAACAGCGGATGAACTGGCTCAAAAACTGGCAAAGGAAAATGAAGAAAGCCGCCAGAAACTGAATAAGCGAACCCAATTGCGAAAATTCTATGATGAAGTGATTCGTCTGGAAAATGCCTCTATGGAAAGGAGACCAGAATTTGGAACCGTTCTGCTGGAAAATGTCGCCAGGGAAAGGAATTCAGAATGGACGACTGTTTTGCCCATGGTACACATGCTGACTGCCAAAGCCGCGTATGCGCGTGGAAGGGGATTAATATCTGACAGTTTTTTGACTTTTATCAAGGAGTCTGTTTCGCAGACGCAAACGATCAATGATTTAAGGGTTTTCTCATCTTTTTTTGAAGCTGTTATAGGTTTTTACACACAGTACGAACCGAAAAAATGAAAGGAGGGTACTGAAAAAATGAAACTTGAAAAGATTACCGAAATCACAGGCCGGATTATTTTGAAAAGCGGTCTCCAGATTGGCGCTGGTGATACGGAAATGCACATTGGCGGTGTTGATAACCCGATAATCAAGCATCCCCACACCCAGGAACCATATATTCCGGGATCATCCCTGAAGGGTAAGATTCGCTCTCTTCTGGAACTTCGGTCTGGCCTGATGCTGAACACCAAAGGCGCGCCGCTGTCCACCAAAGACATGAACCATCTTTCGGATGGGCCGCAGAAAAAGGAATGCAAACAAATTCTCCGGCTTTTTGGCGTCAGCGGGGCGGATTCCGAAGAGAATTCAGGCATAGGTCCCACCCGTGCATCATTTTCAGACTGTCCGCTGGATTCGGACTGGGCAGTCAGAGCGCGTAAGGCCAACTGGCCGCTTACCGAAGTAAAGTCAGAGGTTCGTATTGATCGCATCAAAGGCGTAGGCGAACATCCCCGATTTACCGAACGGGTTCCGGCAGGGGCGGAGTTTCAGTTTACCATCACCTTGAAACAGTTGGATGCCGGAGATGAAAATCTGTTGAATCTCTTGATGGAAGGCATGAAGCTGCTGGAACTGGATGCCTTGGGAGGAAGCGGCAGCCGGGGATATGGCCGGATTCATTTTTTATTTGCCGATGAAACACTTCGAAAGAAATATGATGAAACCAAACCCTTTCCTGCATAGAACAGGAGGCAGCCGTGAAGCTTTATGAAATAATTATCAAACCGGTCACCGGATTTGGCACGCCGATGAAAGGCGACACCTTATTTGGGCATTTCTGCTGGCAGGCGGCTTATGATGACACTCTCCTAAATGGCGGTTTCGCACATTGGCTGGAATTGTATGCCAGTCGCCCGTTTGCGGTGTTTTCATCGGCCATTCCCAGAATAGTTGATGGTCAGACAACCTTGTACGCACTTAAACGGCCAGAACTGCCCTTCAACTGGTTCTTTCCAAAGCCGTGTCAAGACAAGGCGGAAAGAATCGACAAACACAAGACGCTCAAAAAAGCCAGGTGGCTTGTATTGCAAAACAGTCTTGATCTGGATATCAACACTGTCCAATTGTGGACGGATAAGCATCTTAAAGCAAAATGTCTGAAGTTACTGACGGAAGAAAGCCGCCGACAAATGCTGAGACAGGAAAATATCGATTTTGAAGTCAAGTTTTCTCAGCCACATAACAGCATCAACCGTCTGACCCAGACAACAGGAACCGGCATGTTTGCGCCATATATGAAAACCAGTAGCCACTATCTGCCGGAAACTGAGCTGGCGGTGTTTGTCCTTGCCGATGAAGAGGCAACCGACCTTGACCGTATCAGTCTTGCCATGAAACGGATCGGGGCATGGGGCTTTGGCAGGGATGCCTCGACCGGACTGGGCCGTTTCGAGCTGGCCGAGTGTGATGAAATCAGCCTTCCGGAAGTCTCTGGCGCCAATGCGTGTTATTTGCTGGGTCCGTGTGTCCCGGATGCCGGCTCATTTAGTAAAGCCTGGTTTAACCCTTTTGTCCGGTTTGGTCGGCATGGAGATTACCTGGCAGCATCCCGGAATCCGTTTAAAAACCCGGTTATCATGGCAGATGACGGCGCTGTTTTTCAACCATCTGACCCTAAGGGGATAACCCTGCCATACATGGGAAGAGCAGTGACCGGGACATCGAAAGTTCAGCCCGGCGCTGTATGCCAGGGTTATGCGCCATTGATCCCCTTCCGACTGGAGGCTACACATGAAAGAGATATTCCATTGTTTGATTAAAATCCTTTCGCCCGTTCATATCGGATGTGGTGAAGTCTATGAACCCATGAGTTTTGTGGTGGATGAGGCGCAGAAGCAGTTGGTGGTGTTCGATCCGTTTCAATTTATCGCAAGCCTGCCGCCGATTGAAAAAGAGAAACTCAAAACCATCTGTGAAAGAGGTGATATCGCATCCATTTTGGAGCTATATAAATTTTTCAGAAACAAACCGGCCAAAGGCAGCCGGGTGGATCTGTGCAGCGGATTTCTGGATCATTACAAAAAAATATTGTCGATTACGCCAGTTGAGCTCAAAAGGAACCAAAAGGAACTGAACAAATTCGCCATTGATCGGACGGCGTTTCTGTCCGGCGCTGAAACACCCTTTCTGCCTGGATCATCGGTCAAAGGTTCACTGAGAACAGCGCTGCTGAATCTCAGGCAGCAGAACACACCCGTCAAACTTGATCAAAGAGAACAAAATGACAGGAACGCTTCGGTAAAGCTTGAAAACAAGCTGTTAAACTATCGGGAGATTAATGAAGACCCATTCCGGCTGGTCAAGGTATCCGATTTTATGCCGGCGGGCATTATTCGCCGAAAAGTGATCTATGCTGTTGATAAAAAAAAGAAGCCGAGTGATGAATCCAGCATCTATCAGATTATGGAAACCATCATGCCGGGATCGCTGTTCTGGGGCACAATCTCGGTTGAAGACGCCATTGGTTCAGGAATCAAAAAACCCATTAAGATGAAAGAGATCAAGGATGGCGCAAGGATGTTTTATGGTTCCGAGAAAACGCGCGAAAATTTGGAGCTGTCGAATGCAGGATGCTCCTTACACAATTCGGGTGATTCGGATGCAATCCCGCTTCGGCTGGGAAGGCATTCGGGGGCGGAGAGCGTCACAATCAAGGGCCATCGTAGCATTTGGATCATGAATTTGAAAAAAAGGCTGGATCATGCCACCACATTCTGGCTGGCTTCAGAGAACAAAAGTGGCCAACCATCCATCAACCTCACTCCTTTCGGGTGGGCGGAGATGATAGAAATGCCAGAATCCGAGTACGAAAAATACAGAGATGAACCCATCACCTGGCCGGATGAAGTCACTACAACCGGCGCTATTTTTTCTGCTGACGTTCCCGATAAGGTTTGTGTCCAAGCTCCCACAGTCATTGCAATCGGGCAACATTGGCCAACTGCCTCGCTGACGTGGTCGCCGGGCAACAATACACTGACAGCGGTGTTTGAAGGGAAAAAAGCCATTGTCAAAGGAAAAGAGCTCGTTCCGGAAGCATTACATAAAAAACTGTTTGAACAAAAAAAATCTGTCAATGCTGATGTTGAAGTTGAGGCAACGGGAAACAGATATCTTATCGTCAACATCAAATAACAAGGAAACAAACCACAATGAAAGGCATGATCATCTCAGTCGGCGGCACTCCCGAACCCATCATCACCACACTTTTGACCCACCGGCCGGCTTATGTCTGTTTTTTTGTTTCGCATCAAAGTGTGGACCTGATCGGCGCCATCAAGGAGAAGACCAGACAGGCGGATGTGTCTTTTACGGATTATAAGATTATTACAGACGACACCGATGATCTTGTACTCTGTTATGCCAGAGCCAGGGCCTGCGCAGCCCGAATGACGGAATGGGGAATTCCACCAGATCAGGTTCTGGTGGATTACACTGGCGGAACCAAAACCATGACAGCCGCGCTGGCTTTGGCCACTATTGGTAACGGTAGTGCTTTTTCCTATATCGGAGGAAGATCACGGACTAAAAACGGCCTGGGCGTAGTTGTCACTGGCGAAGAGATTGTCCATCAGGGTGTCAGCCCCTGGCGGATTTTCGCCGTTGAGGAAAAAAAACGGGTGGCCCTGTTTGTATCCACTTATCAATATGATGCGGCGGTTGCCGTGATGCAGACTATTGCATTAAGCCTGAGTTCCACCGATCGGGAGATTTGCTCCGGACTGACCCTGGTTCTTCAGGCATATCAGGCATGGGATGCATTCCGACATGGCGATGCAGTACAGAAACTATCTCAGGGGCTTAAGCTTTTAGACCCTTGCTGCAGGATGGGAGCCACAGAAACCCTGTTACCTTTTATTGAAAAGACCCGTGAAAATCATGCCGTCCTCAGTAAGATGCAATCTGTAACCCGAAACTTTAAAATGGCGCATTCTCTGATGCTGCTGGATCTGGTATCCAATGCCAGCCGACGGATTCGTCAGGGAAAACATGATGATGCTACGGCCAGGTTGTATCGTGCGCTGGAAATGGCGGGTCAGATCGCATTTCAGGAAAAGTTCAAATGCGAAACCGGACAGGTTCCCCTTAAAGTCATTCCGGCTGGCCTTCAAGATGATTATGCGCAGCAATATTCTCATCCGGGAAAGCCGGACTTTCTCCAGATCCCCCTGTATGCCACATTTCGGGTACTGCACGAAGTCGGTCACAGCCAGGGTATTCTGTTTCAGGAAAACCATGAAAAGTTCGAAAAACTGTTATTTGCACGAAACAATTCCATTTTGGCCCACGGGTTTCAGGCTATTGAGCTTGAAACGGCGGAATCATTCACAAAATTGGTAACAGACTGCTTCCTGTCCGAACCACTGATTGAATTTCCAACCGATCTTAACTGGTAGCAGAATTCCCCTGTTTGCAAGATGTCAAAGGAGGCTTGAATACT
>JBAXVB010000175.1:0-7603 GCA_037129415.1 Deltaproteobacteria bacterium | reverse complement strand
AATCCTCTGTCGAAATTCCTGGAACTGCATCGCTGATTGGGCGAACAATAAGTGACATGTAAGTGGTTAGTGTCTATTCAAAACGATGTTTCGTTCCGTGACCGGATTTCGCATGGCAGCGATTTCCGTCTCAGAAGTCTTGCAACTTCCCAGAGGATGATAATCGTCATTATGACCACTGCCCCTCCCGTTGACCCAGCAGGTTTTTTGGCGTCCAAAGAAGCGATTGACGCTATAGATCGTATATGCAGACGCTGTTCTCCGGACGAAACCGAAGCTGTTGAATGCTCGAACTATATCATTGAACATCTTATGGCGGATGACTGCCGGAGACTCCGGTTGTTTCAGGCCAGAAATATGGCAAAGTTCCAGACTTATCTGACAACGCTGATTAATGCGCTTGCCACGGATTTCAGCCGTGGCAGATATGGCCGAAAGCGCATTCCCAAGGTCGTTTCCCGAATGGGAGAAACGGCTGAAAAGGTTTATATCCTCATCTGCTGGAAGAATTATTCATTTTCAGAGGGATTCGATATTCTCTGCATCCGTCACGAATACAGCGGCTCTTTTCAGGATTATGAAACCAGGTTTGGACCGGTTCAAGCTGCGCCATGCCGCCGAAATCCGGTACGGTTTTCAATAGACAATATCGACGGGCCGGCCTGTGACCTGCCAGACCCAAAGGCAAACCCGCTGGAATGTTTGCTGGAAAATCTCGACCGGTTCAGACGCATTACTGCCGGGAAAATAATTCGTGAGGTCATCGCCACCCGGGATGAGCTTGATCAGCTTCTGTTCAGGCTGAGATTCGCAGATGATCTTTCGCTTGCCAGAATTGCACCGGTCGCCGGCATTACAGAAAATATGGTACAGAAACGGCTGAAGAAACTGGTGCTTTATTGCCGGGAAAAATTACTGTCCGCCGGCATCGGCAGTCTGTAGAGCAGAATACCATTTTTCGTCATAAAAGGACATTCCCATGGGCAGATGGATGCAAATCATATTAAAGCCAGATGAAGAATATCCGCTCAAGATGTCGGAGGGTGAATCCTCGCAGGATAGCCAGCTCACCGGTACGCATCTTTCCGCGGAAAACATGGCCGGCCTGGCGGCAAACATTGTAACACCCGAAGAAAGACTGAATTTTGTCCATCATCTGAACCGGTGCCGGCAGTGCAGCGACTGGCTGGCCGATACACTCAAAACCCTGCCTGAAAATGAGCTTTTACAGGCCGCACCCTCCCGTAAATGGTGGTCGTACCGGACCGCCAATGCCTTAGCCGCATCCATTTTTCTGATCATTCTGATCAGCGGCGGGCTTTATTACCGGGATTACATGGCGCCGTCGGTGGCTGTCTCTCAATCTATCGCAATGGATAACGAACTAAAGGATCTGCTGAGCGAGGATGACATCCTGTCCTGGGAAGGGGAAAAAGCTCAGCGACTGGAGCAGATTCTGAAAAAACGAGGCGTCCCGGTTAAAAAGGTCAAGCGGGTCGTGCTGGCGTCTGCTTATGAACCCCCGATGACCAAAAGTTTGTTTGTACCCCGTGAAGTTCTTAAGGTGCGCATCGAAGGGAACCTGGTATATCTTGAAGTGACACCGGAATAACAATTAAAATTTCTCCTTTCCCTTGTTGGTACTTCCCCCTTTGAAAAAGGGGGATCGATTGGGATTTCTTTTCACGTTAAAAACTTACCCATAGGAGACTGGATATGAAACATATCCGAATGGCCTTCACACTTCTCTGCATTTTCGCGTTGTTTAATCTTGCCGCCGCAGATGACCGATCGATGCGCAGAAATGTACCCCTTACATCATCCACCGGACAAACCACGCCTTTGTATAAGGATTCTTATGCGCTGGTGGTGGGAAATGGCGCCTATAAAGGTGGTTTCGATCCCCTTCGCGGCGCGCTCCGGGATGTGAAGGATGTGGCCATTGCCCTCGAAAAACAGGGGTTCGTCGTCACTCTGAAAACCGATCTGACACTTGATGGGTTCATGACTGCGCTGAATGAATTTGTGCTGGTGCATGGCAAATCAGAGGAAAACCGGCTGCTTTTCTATTATGCCGGGCATGGGTACACCCAGAAAATGGCCAATGACGAAGACCTGGGATATCTGGTCATGATAGATGCTCCGGACCCGGATAAGGACCCGATGGGATTCAGGAGGTCCAGTGTGGATATGCAGACTCTGATCACCCAGGCCAAAATGATCCGCTCCAAACATGTGTTGTTCATGTTCGACAGTTGTTTTTCCGGAACAGTGCTTGATCTGCGGGAGCGGATAACCCCCCAGTCCATCACAGACAGTGTGCGTAATCCTGTGCGGCAATTCATCACAGCCGGCAGGGCAAATGAGCCGGTGCCGGATCAAAGCGTATTCAAGCAGGCGTTTCTGGATCTGCTGGAGGGTCGGGACAAAGAACCGATTCCGGACGGCTATATCACCGGAGAGGAATTGGGTCTGTATCTGAAGACCAAAGTCCCCTACTACAACCCATCCCAGCATCCCCAGTATGGCAGGATTCGAGACCCTCGGCTGGATAAAGGTGATTTTGTGTTTCTGGCCAGTGGCCAGGCGGTGGTGGATAAACCACAACCGGTCATCGGCGGGGGCGGAACATTGGTGGCCGGTGGTCCGGGTCCGGTGTCGAAACCAAAGCCAGCGACCGGTCCCAAAGCCGGAGATATCTGGACAGACCCGGTAACGGGGATGGTATTTGTGTGGGTGCCGGGTGACTGTTACCAGATGGGGTGTGGGTACTGGACCAGCAACTGTTCTGAAGATGAGAATCCTGTGCATGAGGTATGCTTGGATGGGTTCTGGATGGGTCAGACGGAGGTGACGCAGGGCCAGTGGCAGCGGGTGATGGGGAGTAACCCGTCCAGTTTTCAAAAAGGGGATAACTATCCAGTAGAGAAGGTATCCTGGGATGATACGAAGGAATATATCCGGAAGCTGAACAGCAAGGGAAGTGCGAAGTTTCGGCTGCCGAGTGAGGCGGAATGGGAATATGCGGCGCGCAGTGGCGGGAAGGCGGAGAAGTATTCAGGCGGCGGTGATCTGGACAGTGTGGCTTGGCATGGCGGCAATAGCGGAAGCAGTACCCATCCGGTGAAAACCAAGAAGAGCAACGGGTTGGGTATATATGACATGAGCGGAAATGTGTATGAATGGTGTGAAGACGTATATATAGCGGATATATACGGTAAATCCGACAAAAAAAATCCTATATATAATAGTGGCGGACCCGACCGGGTGATCCGGGGCGGGAGTTGGGGCAGCGGACCGGACAACGTGCGTTGCGCCAACCGGTACGGCGACGACCCTTCCGGCCGGGGCCACGGCGTTGGCTTTCGCCTTCTGAGGATGCCTTAGCTTTTGCTTTTTTACTTTTTTATCTTTTTTAGGTTTTTATCTTTTGGGGGTCCAGGGGGCGAAGCCCCCGGTCGCGGGAAAAAATCAGGTTGAGATCATCGTATCCATCACCCAATGATTCCCCTCAATAGAAAAAAGGGATAATCATTTCAAAGTGTCCTTCAATACATATTGGGGACCTTTGTCCCCTGATGCCTGCTGCTGGTTTTTATATGATAATCCCTTGCGGCATCTATGATTCATCAATCTGGTCATTATTTGACGTTACATCAATAATCATTGACTTTTCGAGTGTTACCATGGATAAAAAAGAAGCTGCTGAATTTCTCCGACATTTTTCAAAGGTTGGGTGTATTCAGTATTCCGATCATTGCCTGAAGCGAATGGCGTACCGAAACATTCAGGTCGATGATTTGTTGATGGTTCTGATGTGGGGTGATGTTCAGGACGTTGAGTACGATCCGGAATATGATTCCTGGAAATGTCGGATTACAGGGAAAAGCCTGGATGATGATGACTTGACATTTGTGGCGGCGATAGATGTCAATGCAAACGCTGTGATGTGTATCACGGTCTTTTGATGGAGGTCAGAATGAAATGTCGGAAATGCAAGGGGCGGATGACAAAAACAGCGGATGATCACCGATACCGGGAATCCGGACTGGAAAACGTTGTGCTGAAGGGGATTGATATATTCCGTTGCGATTGCGGCGAACGGGTTATCAGTGTTCCCAGAGTGCCGGAACTGAATGCGCTAATTGGAGAAACCCTGATTCAGAAAGACTCCCCCCTGGCCGGAAGCGAAATCCGGTTTCTCAGAAAGAACATGGGTCTTACCGGAAAGCGTCTGTCAGAGATTATGGGCATTGACAATGCCACCATATCCCGATGGGAGAGTAACTCTCAAAAGCCCGCAAAAGCACACGATCACTTTATCCGATTGCTGTACATCACCGAAAAGCGGGTAGCGGTTGACCAGGTAATGCAAATTATAGAGTCTGTCTTTCCCGGAATAAAACAGGAATCCAAAGAGATGCCGGATATGATTCTGAATCCGGCGGCGTGGACAAACCGCCCTATATAACCGCCATTATCCGCCTCCTGAATCGGGCTACTGGAAGAATTTAGTCCATTCAGATAAAGGCCGTTCACCGTCAACCGTCAACGGCTATTAATTATTCCGCTCCCCCAAATCCATTCAAATCATAAAAATCGTTCTGATTCTTCCAAGTGTCCGTCAATACATATTGAGGACAGCGAGTCATTGTTGGACTTTTTACGAAGCCATCAAAATTGGTGTTTGTTTCGCTTGACATGTAAGTGGTTAGTGTCTATTCAAAACGATGTTTCGTTCCGTGACCGGATTTCGCATGGCAGCGATTTCCGTCTCAGAAGTCTTGCAACTTCCCAGAGGATGATAATCGTCATTATGACCACTGCCCCTCCCGTTGACCCAGCAGGTTTTTTGGCGTCCAAAGAAGCGATTGACGCTATAGATCGTATATGCAGACGCTGTTCTCCGGACGAAACCGAAGCTGTTGAATGCTCGAACTATATCATTGAACATCTTATGGCGGATGACTGCCGGAGACTCCGGTTGTTTCAGGCCAGAAATATGGCAAAGTTCCAGACTTATCTGACAACGCTGATTAATGCGCTTGCCACGGATTTCAGCCGTGGCAGATATGGCCGAAAGCGCATTCCCAAGGTCGTTTCCCGAATGGGAGAAACGGCTGAAAAGGTTTATATCCTCATCTGCTGGAAGAATTATTCATTTTCAGAGGGATTCGATATTCTCTGCATCCGTCACGAATACAGCGGCTCTTTTCAGGATTATGAAACCAGGTTTGGACCGGTTCAAGCTGCGCCATGCCGCCGAAATCCGGTACGGTTTTCAATAGACAATATCGACGGGCCGGCCTGTGACCTGCCAGACCCAAAGGCAAACCCGCTGGAATGTTTGCTGGAAAATCTCGACCGGTTCAGACGCATTACTGCCGGGAAAATAATTCGTGAGGTCATCGCCACCCGGGATGAGCTTGATCAGCTTCTGTTCAGGCTGAGATTCGCAGATGATCTTTCGCTTGCCAGAATTGCACCGGTCGCCGGCATTACAGAAAATATGGTACAGAAACGGCTGAAGAAACTGGTGCTTTATTGCCGGGAAAAATTACTGTCCGCCGGCATCGGCAGTCTGTAGAGCAGAATACCATTTTTCGTCATAAAAGGACATTCCCATGGGCAGATGGATGCAAATCATATTAAAGCCAGATGAAGAATATCCGCTCAAGATGTCGGAGGGTGAATCCTCGCAGGATAGCCAGCTCACCGGTACGCATCTTTCCGCGGAAAACATGGCCGGCCTGGCGGCAAACATTGTAACACCCGAAGAAAGACTGAATTTTGTCCATCATCTGAACCGGTGCCGGCAGTGCAGCGACTGGCTGGCCGATACACTCAAAACCCTGCCTGAAAATGAGCTTTTACAGGCCGCACCCTCCCGTAAATGGTGGTCGTACCGGACCGCCAATGCCTTAGCCGCATCCATTTTTCTGATCATTCTGATCAGCGGCGGGCTTTATTACCGGGATTACATGGCGCCGTCGGTGGCTGTCTCTCAATCTATCGCAATGGATAACGAACTAAAGGATCTGCTGAGCGAGGATGACATCCTGTCCTGGGAAGGGGAAAAAGCTCAGCGACTGGAGCAGATTCTGAAAAAACGAGGCGTCCCGGTTAAAAAGGTCAAGCGGGTCGTGCTGGCGTCTGCTTATGAACCCCCGATGACCAAAAGTTTGTTTGTACCCCGTGAAGTTCTGAAGGTGCGCATCGAAGGGGATTTGGTATATCTTGAAGTGACATCGGAATAATCAGCAGCCAAAATTGGGAAGATCGGGGGAGTGATGAATGTGGAATGTAGAGGAAGGAGAAAAAACGATGGTTGCGAGAGATATGGAAACAGTAAATAAATTTAAAAGCTTGTTGCAGGGAAAGGTAAATTGGACTTTGGACAAAGGCAGGCGCCTTCCCCGGGTTGGTCTGTGCCTGTAACTTGACAACGTGAGGAGGTGCAAGGGATTATGACAATAAAAGACATTAAGGATTGGCTTCACGACAGGGAGAGCCGGATTTTCATCGGATTGCTTGTTTTTATGTCATTATGGGCGCTATTGATCAGCCTCAGCTATAGTCCGTCAATACTGAATGAGCGGACACTTGCCAGAATTTATAATAAAAACGACTCATGGTTGTTTTACCGGCAACTGTTTAATGTATTGACAGGGCTTTCCCTGTTTGTCTTGATGCAACGCCTTGACATGGCCAGGCTGGCAAAGCAGAAGTGGATATATCTTGCGGCTGCCGTAGCACTCTGCGGGGCTCCCCTATTGCATTTCATCGGATACTCGGTCAATGGCGCCTCGCGATGGGTGAAGATAGCGAATGGACAATACATCGGATCGTTTCTCATTCACAGCGGCCTGTGGGCGAGTGTATTCTTTGTTGTGTTCATATCGGCTTTTTTTGCAAAAGAGAATTCTCAACCGACAAAAAAAAGCCTGAGCATAATCCTTGCCATATACCTGCTGATGAATATCTTGCTGATAGCGCAACCGGACATGCCCATGTCAATTATGCTGTTCGTCTTGAGTGTCATTACGCTCCTATTTTTCGAATACCGCAAGACGGCTGGTGTTCTTTTTTTGCTCTGGATGCTGTTACTGATAAAGGCGATGAGCGTACCCTACAGGTTTAATAGGATTATGATGTTTCTCAACCCCTATGAGGATGCTCAAGGAATTGGTTTTCACCTGGTCCAATCCTTTAGCGCCATTCAACAAGGTGGACTTTTCGGTTCAGCGTTACAGGGGAAGTCGAACCCATCGGTATTACTTCCCGCCGCCAATACGGATTTCGTATTTTCTTTCACTGCGGAACAATACGGGCTGGCGGGGATGGTGATCATGCTGACGGCCTGCCTATCTTTCTTCTATTTCGCCGTCAGAGCGGGCATGAAGGCACGAAGCCGTTTTGAGGCTAACCTCACCTTTCTTCTTGCAGCAATGTGCATGGCGATGAATGTTATCAGCATGTGCGTCTCAATTGGAATGCTGCCGACCATGGGCATGCCGATGCCCTTTTTCAGCTATGGAGGGGGAACCGTGGCATCCTTCATTTCTCAGTTGACACTTTCTGACTGTCTGTGTCAAGCCACGCC
>JBAXVB010000174.1:0-7608 GCA_037129415.1 Deltaproteobacteria bacterium | reverse complement strand
AGGAAATGGAGCAGCTCAAGCATATATACGGGCATCCCACGGAGCGATTTGCTGAAATGGTGAAAGACATGGGTGATATAACGCTTTACAGAGCAAAAGAAGGGGGCTGCGAACGGTGCGGCAAATCAGGGTATAAGGGCAGAACCGGCATCCATGAGCTTCTTGTTGCAACTCCGGAAATGAAAAACTTGATAGCCAGAAACGCCTCAATAGCTGAAATAAGGAAGCTTGCAATAAATGAGGGAATGACATCACTGATGCAGGATGGTATCTGGAAAATAATGAAGGGGCAGTCAGATATCGTACAACTGCGTAAAGTTGTTGCTGAATAAATTTATTTTTCGATTTCGGAAATAACAAATTCTGAATAAATTTCGACAATATTTTTCAAAACATTGAATTTTAACGCGATCTTTGTTTTGTTCTTGAGCCTGACATGTTAAGCGAAACAGAAAAATTGAATGCGCTGATGGAACTGGGAATTAAATTGAACCAGGTTCAGGATCTGGATATTCTGATGGAACACCTTCTAACCGAAGCCCGTCGGTTTGTCAATGCAGATGCCGGGTCTATCTATATCCGCGATGAAGATCATCTTAATTTTACTTATACTCAAAATGACACTTTACAGCAGCGTCTGGGAAATGGAGAGAAGCTGATATATTCCACATTTACTGTTCCTGTTAATACCAAAACCATTGCCGGTTATGTGGCAACCGATTGCAGATCATTAAATATTCTGGATGTTTATAAAATTGAATCCGAAGATTCTTACAGATTCGGCAAAGAATTCGATCAGAAGGTTGATTATCGCACCCGATCCATGCTGACCATTCCTCTCAAGGTAGGGAGCGGAGATGTTCTGGGAGTGTTACAGATTATCAATGCTCAGGATGAGGCAAGAAATGTCATTGCATTTTCCGATCAGGACGAGAAGATGATGACGCTCTTTGCCAGCATTGCCGCTGTTGCTTTGGAACGCGCCCAGATGACTCGCGCTATGTTGCTAAGAATGATCCGAATGGCTGAAATGCGTGATCCCAATGAAACAGGACCTCATGTCAACCGCGTTGGAGCTTATTCGGTTGAACTTTATGAGCGATGGGCAAAAAGACATTCCGTGTCCAAAAAAGAAATTGACAGAAACCGTGATATTCTCCGTTGCGCAGCCATGCTTCACGATGTTGGAAAGGTTGCAATATGTGACCGAATACTGCAAAAGCCGGGGCGATTGAAAAAATGTGAATTTCTGGTTATGAGTATGCACACCATCTGGGGTGCGCAGTTATTTTCAAACCACCAGTCGGACTTTGATGACATGGCTCGCGAAGTGGCTCTGAACCACCATGAGCGATGGGATGGAAGAGGCTATCCCGGAGATGTGAATATCGCCACTCATGTAGATTTGGATATACAGAAAATGCTTGAAGATAGTCCTGATGCCGCCGATGAACTTGTTATTCAAAAAATAGAAAGCATCTTAAAAAAAGGGAAAAAAAAGGAAGATATACCGATTTTTGCCCGAATAGTGGCCATTGCAGATGTCTATGATGCCCTCAGTTCCAGGCGATCCTATAAAGAAGCTTGGACTGAAAAAGAAGTTTGTTCCACCATTAAAAAAGAAGCATGCGCCCAATTCGATCCTGAGCTTGTGGAAATCTTTCTCAATAATGCTTGCCGGTCAATGTTCAGATCCATACAGCAGCGCTACAAAGATCATCCGACCGAGGTTGCTTACGGAAAAAAGGGTTTGTAACCGACACTCCGGAAGTCTGTATGTAATTTTCATAAATAAAAGGAAAACAACCATGATGCGATTTAGGAAAACGATGGCCTTACAATGGGTGTGTTTGATTGGGATTATGATTCCGGCAATGGCGATGGGAGGTAGTGAATCTGCCACTGTCCCTTTATCCGATGAACCGGTCCGTGTTAACACTGAAAAAGCCGCCCAGTCTGTCGTGATTTATTCTCCACCACTGCCTGTACTTTACTGGCATCTTTCCAAACCGGCACCCTGTTCCATCGAACTCAGCCTGTCGGACATAGGATGGTGATTTATCATGAATCTTGTCAGACGATATCCAATACATCTTCTGGGGATTGTTGCAGCGCTTTTTTTTGCAGGATTTGCGCTGATTGGTGTTGAGTTCATTGATACGCTGGATCTCAAGGTATATGATATGTTCATGCGCCTTAGAAGTGATCCGAACAGCCCGAGTGATATTGTTCTGGTGGAAATCGATGATGATTCCATCGAGAAATTGGGCAGATGGCCATGGCCCAGATCGCTTCTGGCTAAAGGTATCCGCGCCATTCAATCCGGCCAGCCCCGCCTGATCGGTCTGAATATCATTTTAAGTGATCCTGAAACAATTGCAGGACTGGATATCATTAAGAAACTGGAAATAAAATTCCGTCAAACCTTACTTGATTCGTCCAACGAAACGAGCATGGCGTTTCTTCAGGCCATGTCCACAGCCCAGACAAGCCTGGATCATGACAGGGATCTGGCTGAATCGATTCAGGAGTCAAACCGGGTTGTGCTGTCGATGTATTTCAAGGAATCTGCTCAGGCGGCAGGCAGTTTACAGGTGGAACAGAATCCACTTTTAACGGCAAACTCCATTCGTAATATTCAGAATCCGGATTCGCTGAATTATCCCCGTGCAACTGAAATTATATTGCCGATTCCAGCGCTGCTGAGTGGTTCAATTGGGATCGGTCACATCAATCTGACTTTTGATCAAGATGGCAAAGCCCGGCGTGAACGGTTGTTGTATGAATATGGCGGACTGTTTTTCCCGTCCTTTACCGTCAGACTTGCGGCATTTTTTCTAAATGTTCCCATCAGTGACATACGCGCGGATATCGGCTCAACCCTCAGTATAGGCAAACTGGAGATTCCGATGACCCTTTATTCAGAAATGCTGGTCAGCTTTAAAGGCGAACACCGATCCTTCAAATCCTATTCGTTTTTTGATGTACTGAATGGCAAGATTCCCATGTCCCTGTTTCATAACAAATTAGTTTTGATTCATGTCACAGCGACAGGTGTCATGAACCCTCTCAGCACACCTGTCGATGCCATGATGCCTATCAGCGAATTTACGGCGCATTCCCTGTGGTCTGTTCTGAACCGTCAAAGCATTCTGGAGCCTATATGGGGCACAGTCGCCATGCTGAGCCAGATTTTTGTCATCGGACTGATCGTTTCACTTATTTTTTCCCGAACCCAGTCTATTCGATCCGGAATCATTTTCTGGTCGATTCTGATCCTGATTATTGGGTTTCAGACCTGGTTTTTTGTCTCCAGGGGAATATGGCTGAGAACAGCATATCCCCTTCTTCAGTTGATCGTCTGCTATACCGGGGTGCTGACCATCAAATATTTTATCACGGAAACCGGCAAGGAAAAGGCGGAAGGTGAATCCGCAGAAAACAACCGGATGCTGGGATTGTCTTTTCAGAGCCAGGGGATGCTCGACATGGCTTTTGATAAATTCAGACGTGTGCCGGTCGATTCCGAGATGCAGGATGTGCTGTATAATCTGGCCCTGGATTATGAACGAAAGCGTCAGTTCAACAAGGCGGTTTCTGTTTTTGAATATATCGAAACTCATGATAAAAAATTCAGAGATGTGAGCGAACGAAAAAAGAAACTGATGCAGGTCAGCGAAACCATGGTATTCGGAGATTCATTTCTGGGATCAGGTCCATCCAATGATGGATTTTTGATGACCGGAAGCGGAGTTCGTCCGACGCTGGGACGGTATGAAATCATCCGCCAACTGGGAAAAGGCGCCATGGGAGTGGTCTATCTTGGACAGGATCCCCGCATCAACCGGACAACCGCTATCAAAACATTCCGCTTGACCGAAGGTCTGAATGCGGAACAGGCTATTCGAATGAAAGAGCAGTTTTTCCGTGAGGCGGAAAGCGCCGGAACACTCTCCCATCCCCATATTGTAACCATTTATGATGCAGGAGAAGAACAGGAACTTGCATATATTGCCATGGAATATCTGGAAGGAACCAGTTTTGAAGCATTCGTGTCAAAAGACAGCCTGCTTTCCATTCGAAAGCTTATTCTTTATGCAGCAGATATCTCAGCCGCTCTGGATTATGCCCATCAAAAAGGCATTATTCACCGGGATATCAAACCCGCCAACGTCATGCTGTTAAAGAACGATACGATCAAGATAACAGATTTTGGAATCGCCAGAATCGCCGCGGCATCGCAAACCCAGACCGGTGTGGTGAAAGGGACTCCTTCCTACATGTCTCCGGAGCAGTTTTCCGGAAAAAAAGTGGATGGCCGCTCCGACATTTTTTCTCTGGGCTCCATGATGTTTCAATTGCTGACCGGCGAACTCCCATTTGTCGGAGACAGCCTGCCTGCGCTGATGCACCACATCATGAATGAACCGCATGCCAATCCCAAAACCATCAACCCCAGAATTCCCGGAGCTCTGGGGTTGATTGTGAACAAGGCATTGGAGAAAGATGTAGAAAAAAGATATCAGCGGGCAGGTCAGATGAGTGATCATTTGCGAAAACTAAATGAAATGATTGATACAGCCTTTGAGCGGAAAAAGTCCCACAATATCTCAGAATAAGACTGATTCTACCGGATTTAGTGGCATTGGAGAGCGTGTAAATGAACAAAATTAGGTGGTTGATACGCCATTTTCAATTATACACCGGCGAATAAAGAAGCTGTTTCAGCGCCTGTGTTCCGGCAAGAATTCAAATGCAGTCATTTTATTGTTTTCATAGATATTGACAATTACTGAAGACGCAGGTATAAAAAATAAAAATCATCACTTTACGCCATCATACAAGAGGTTTTTTATGAAAATAAGACTGACCAAGCAATCTTGTTTTCTGATATGTGTTCTTCTTTTTTGTTGCGTCAATGATCTTCAGGCGTTAACCCCGTCGTCAGGCGCTCCTGTTTCCAGGTTCGACTCAAATTCTGTTTCTTTACAACCATTGATCGTACTTGCATCCTCATCGGCGGAACCTGCCGATGAGGATGGATCTATGGCCTACGCAAACGCCCAGAACGCCATTAGAAACAATGATTATCCCAAAGCGCTGGCATATATTCAGCAGGCAGTCGCCGTCAACCCAGGCAATCTTGATTATCAATACTTGCTGGGAATTTCATACTTCAAGCTGTCCAAACTGGATGAAGCACAAGCCATTTTTTTTGCTCTGATCAACGAAGATTCAATTGCATTCCAAAAAGCATTTTTCGATCTCTCATCTGCATATCTTCAAAGAAATGATGAACAAAACGCTTTAAAAATGCTTGAACAAGCTTACACTTTGGATCCTGGACGCACAGAGCTTGAAATGGGTAATATCTATCTGAAACAAAAGCAGTTTGATAAAGCATCAGAGTGCTTCGAACGTGCAGCAATAAAAAAACCGGAACTGAAAGCTGATGCTGCAACGCTGCAGGCAGTGGCGCTGCTGCAATTAAATCAAAGGTCTGAAGCCACACGGCTGCTTCTTCATGTGCTGGAAATGGATTTGACACCAGACAAAACTGTGGCGGTCCAGCAACTGATTAACAGCATCAATGAATCTGAAAAATCTGACAAACCCTGGCAACTTACAGCAACTCTCGGTTTTCAATATGACGACAATGTCTTTCTGGACCCGTTGGACAGCCTTGGATTAAAACCCATACCTGGTGGAGTGCGTAATAAAGAAGACGGCTTATCCATATTTTCATTGACCGGCAGATACAGATTTTTAAAGAAAGATTACTGGTCTTTTTGGGGAGCATATAATCATTATCAAACAAATTACATAAACAATACCGACCTCAACATCGTGGGTTCAAGACCATCGCTCCAGTTTCAGTGGGATAAATTGCCTTTTCATGCAGGATTGGAATATGCTTACAGTCATTACTGGGTAGATGGGAAGTCCAGGGTAGGTGTTCATTCTCTTCTGCCAAGATTTTTTATCGAACACTCCGACAACTGGCAGACGAATTTTTCAGGGGCTGTGGAATGGAAAATCTATGAAGACCATTCTCCCAGTGACAAGCATTATCGGTTAGCCCTGATGGAAATAAAAATGTTCCCGGAAAGAAAATCCCATTTCAGAATGCAGTATGCGGCCGATTTTGACGAGATAGGCGCAGAAGGTAGCGCGAACGTAACAGGCCATGAAATTCTGGCAGGTATTCAATACCCTTTGTGGATAGAAAACTGGTTTATGGATATTTCAGGACGCTACAACTTGAAGTTTTTTCAGTACAACCCACAAATCAGTATGAGTGGTAGCAGAACAGATGAACAAAAAAGCGCTATCTTTATGGTTTTTGGACAGCTTTGTTCTGGCTTGTATTTAAATCTTATGGCTCAACCGATATGGAATGACTCCAATATCATCAATCAATTAAAATATGATCCATACGAGTTTAAAAAGGCATTGGTTTCATGCTATCTGACATACACTTTCTAAAAAAGTATACTGAACTGATAATGTATCTGCTCATTTCTCTCCTGATGTGGGCGATACCCGAACTGTGGGCGGCGGAGCCTGTTGGGAAAATCGAAGCGCTTACAGGCATCGTTCAGGTTGAAAGAAATGGACAGAAACAGTTGGCAAAAATTGACGATCCTGTATTTCATCAGGATAAATGGCATACAGAAGCCGATGGCATTGCCGAAATTGTTTTTACAGATACCAGCCGTATCAGGCTTACCGCCAATACATCTCTTGAGATCACTGAATACCTGTATCGTCCGGAAGAGAAACAACGCGTGAGTTTGTTTTCATTGATTGCCGGTAAGGCCCGATTTATCGCAAAAGCCTTACAGGATTTTAAAGATCAGCGTTTCAGGGTGCAGACTCAGACGGCTGTTGTTGGAACCCGCGGCACAGATTTCATTGTCTGGGTTAAATCTCCTACTGAGGTTTATGTGTTCTGTCTTGAAAATGCGATTGAGTTTTACAACCTGGCAATCATGGGAAAGCCGGTCATATTGACCCCAAACATGATCAGTCAGGTATCCGGGAACAATCCACCGCTTCCGCCCCGATTCATTGCGCCAGAAGAACGAAAAGATTTCATGCAGCAAATTCAAGTTCAATTGCCGGGAGGCCAGCAGCTTTCCACGTCAGGCCAGCAAACAACATCGACACAAACCGTTATCACCACATCCGCTCAAAACGGCGCTACGACATCGACCCTGATGCCCAGGACGATGCCATCAACTCAAACCACAACATCAGGTCAAAATGGCACTACGACATCGACCCTGATGCCCACAACGACAACATCAATACAACCCACAACCACTACGACATCAACCCTGTCGCCTATGATGATGATATCAACTACGACTACGACCACGACTACGACTACGACCACGACAACCACGACAACCACGACAACCACGGCCCCAACCACGACAACCACGTCATCGACTACAACCACAGCACCGACCACGACAACAACGTCATCGACGACGACAACAACGGCACCGACCACGACAACCACGTCATCGACGACAACAACAGCACCAACCACGACAACAACGTCATCGACGACGACAACAACGGCACCGACCACGACAACCA
>JBAXVB010000173.1:0-7609 GCA_037129415.1 Deltaproteobacteria bacterium | reverse complement strand
TATTACCCCATCTGGCGTTATCACCGTGTTTTCTGCAGGACTTGCCAAGTACAGTAGCCCTGTAGAGATCACAGCCGGACCGGATGGAAATCTATGGTTCACGGATTACGGCGCCATTGCCATTGGAAGGATTACCCCATCCGGAGTTATTACCTTCTTCTCGATCGGTCTTACCGCCAATAGTTGCCCTTGGGGAATCACAGCCGGGCCGGACGGGAATCTCTGGTTTACGGATTACGGTACAAATGCAATTGGACGTATTACACCATCCGGAGTTATTACCAGGTTTTCGACTGGCCTTGGTGCATACAGTGGCCCCATGGCTATCACCTCCGGGCCGGATGGAAACCTCTGGTTTACGGACTATGATGCGGGCGCGGTTGGAAGGATTACACCGTCAGGAGTTATTACGGAGTTCTCGGCCGGCCTTACCGCCAATAGTGGCCCTTGGGGGATTACCTCCGGGCCGGACGGAAATCTCTGGTTCACGGATTACGATGGCGGAGCGATTGGAAGGATTACCCCATCCGGAGTTTTTACTGTGTTCTCTACCGGTCTTACCGCCAATAGCGGCCCTCAGGGAATCACCACCGGGCCGGATGGAAATCTCTGGTTTACAGAGTACGACGGCAACGCGATTGGACGGTTAACTGATATCAGGACAGGTTGTACGGCAACTTTAGATCAAAGTTTAATACTCAATATTCCATATCTTTCATATACTGATCCAATATCAGGAACCCTATCGTATTGGGCCAATTTTGTTTATGAGACAGCGACATTTCCGTCGTTTACACCTTTCAAACTGACAACTTTTGGCATTATAAATCATCCGTCTTTTTCGTGCGCCGCATCAACTCTTTACAGTGATTTGTCAATTCATATCCCTGACGTTCTGTTGCCCGATGGAAAGACTCATTGGTGGGTGGATTTGAAATACAGCCCAACTCTTTCCATCAATGGAAATGCATACTTTCTTGTTAAAGAGTATGGATTGGTTTCCAATTGATAACATTTTGACTAAGGTAACTCATAGGAAATAAAAAAATAATTCACATGGATGGACTAAGGTTACCCCCCAAAGTCAAGACAGATTTTCTATAAAGTTAAGCTATAAAAATTCTGATTATATCGGATTTTGGGTGGTGTCTGAGATTGACTTACTTTTGGCGTTTAATGGCACCAATCCTCAAAAATGAGTGCTTGAATTGTTTAAATTAAGCTAATCTCACCCACCACCCAGAAATCACCTTACGTCCACCCGATGGCCACTACCGTTACGACCACCCCGTCGCATTGGATTTCTTTGGACAGTGATGCCAGAACAGACACGTCATCCAGAGGAACAAATAGGGCTATTGTTACTGATGTCAGATTCAGGCTGCGCGCGTAAGATGCGGCCTGCAAAATACCGGTCTGTGTTCTGGCATGACTTCTAAAGCTTTTTATCTCAATGATTCCGAATTTATCCCTGCATTTCAAGTGAAGATCAACCTTGCCATTTCCGGTTGGAAACTCGGGACTGATAACACAGACATCTTCAACTGCCTGTTTCATCCAAGCATAGAGATGAAAATGCCCGACTGCTTCGGTGTAATGCAGATCAGTTCTTCGGGGCTGATCCTTGAAGGGATTCATTCCTTTGGCTTTCATTCGAACCAGATAAGCCTTGTACCGGTCAAGAAGAGACGGCAGATTCAGGGTTTTTCCCTCAAATACATCCGCCAGATCATCCATGGGATCAACCGCCAGCATCGGCAGGTCTCCAATCAGGTCATCTGTCAGCGCGTTATACAGGCGCTTCTGGATAAACGGGCAGGAAAAACGGCAGACTTCAACTTGATTGCTATTTTTGTCAACGGATGTTTCAGGCATTATAACACCATTAAGATACAGATACCCACACCAGCCTGCATCCAGAGAAAAAGGCACATCCGGTCTGGAAAACAGTTTCAGTATGTATGGTACATATCCGGATCGAACCTTTTTAATCAGATTCAATACGGTATTGTTCCATTCCACAAACAATGCCTTGCGTAAAACCGTTTTCCATATTGATGCGTCAATGGATGCATTCTGACCTGGATTGTACTTTTCAGACAAAAGCTCCCCAAACCATCCCACAAGACCTGGTTGACCTTTTGTGGATTCATACACACTCCTAACAACCTCCGGTTCAACGATCTGACCGCTTTCCTGCTGATACTGATCAAACAGGTCCGTGACTTCATCCAAGGTAAAATTGGGAACATGGAGGCTTCTTTGTACGTTGAATGGTGATCCTCTCTGGCTGTTCAGACCCAATACTGCACGGACACCAATCAGGGTAAGGCCGTGAACACAATATTGGCTTCGGTTCAAATACATGTCCCGAAACAGCGACACCAACTGATCAATAACCACAGCAGGCAGGCTGTCGAATTCATCAATAAACAGAATCAGAGGTTTTTGAAATACACCTTTTGTTCGATGAAAAAGATATGTCCATTCCTCATAAGTTTCTGGAGGCTTGATATCCAGCGAAAAAGTATCCAGAAACAGCTTTGGAACTTTTTTTAGAAATTCGATAACCGGTTTATCTGTAGTGAAAGACAGCCCCTGCATCGACATCATGCCGACAATAAACTGTTCTGGATACATCAACTGAATCCGCCTCTGAACCTCATGCATCAACCAGGTTTTGCCGGTCTGCCGTGGCGCCCATAATGTAAAATAATGGCCGTCTTCATTGTCACTGCCAATCAGCGAATTCAGACACTGATCAACCAAAACCGTGCGGGGCGCGAAAAAGTGGCTGCGCGCATTTACAGGGCCGTAGGAATGAAATTTACGCATCGGAACATCCTTTAGCTATCTTTTCGTGTGTTTCGTGGTTTAAAAATATTTGATTTTGAGAATCTCAGCATGATTGATCATCATATTTTGGAAGCCATTTCCGATTGCCAAGGGCGAAGATGAAATTTCCGTCGGCATCAATGTTTATCGCTACATTAGTGGAGGCATAGATTGTGACAATCAGCCCGGCAGATAGCAGAACCCAAGCCATCCAGGTGCTGTTGTGAACTTTGCTTTGATATGTTGTCATTTTCTCAGCTCCTGTCTGTTTCTTATGGGTAAATTGTCAAAAGTCCAAAAAGGGTGAAATGTGTCAACTGCTTTTGGAGACATAAGGATGCCTTGGCATTGATCATTATTTCGATCATTACACTTGTTTCATGTTTGCAAATATCAAATGAATTATGGTATTATTCACCTTAAGTCAAGCCTTTATGGAAGTGCTCGAAGACAAAAAAGGAGAATATGAATGGCGATTTCCCCCCTTGCAGGCAAACCGGCTCCGCCGGAGATGTGGATTGACCCGACCCAAATCGAGCTGGAGTATTATAATCGCAGGCCAAACCTGAATGATCCCGATCAACTGGTCAGCTTCGGCACCAGCGGACATCGCGGCTCGCCGATCCACGGCACGTTTACCGAAGCGCACATCCTGGCCATAACACAGGCCATCTGCGACTACCGGAAAAATCGGGACATTGATGGTCCGCTCTACATTGGAAAGGACACTCACGCGCTGTCCGGACCTGCTCAGCAAACCGCTATCGAGGTTCTGGCGGCAAACGGCATCGTAACCATCCTTCAGGAAAATGACGGCGTAACACCAACACCAGTCATCTCACGAGCAATCCTCGTTTATAACCGCGAGCGCAAGAATCATCTTGCCGACGGCGTCGTCGTTACGCCATCGCACAATCCACCGGAGGATGGAGGCTTCAAGTACAACCCGCCAAACGGCGGCCCGGCCGACACCGATGTTACAAAATGGATTCAGAACCGGGCCAACGAACTGATACTAAAGGACAATGCCGGCGTCAAACGCATGCAGTTCGCTGCGGCCATGAAGGCAGACACCACGCATCCGCAAGACCTTATCCTGCCCTACGTGAAAGACCTTAAAAACGTCATTGACATGGATGCAATCCGCACCGCAGGTATAAAGATTGCCGTTGACCCGCTCGGCGGTGCTGCCGTACCTTACTGGGAGCCAATCCGCGCCTTGTACAACGTTGACATCACCATCGTGAATGCAAAGGTGGATTCGACATTTTCGTTTATGAGCGTCGATCACGACGGCAAGATACGTATGGACTGCTCCAGCCCATACGCAATGGCAAGCCTTGTCGGGCTCAAGGATCAGTATCAGATCGCCTTTGCAAACGATCCGGACGCAGATCGACACGGGATCGTCACCCGATCTGCTGGATTGATGAATCCCAACCACTATCTGGCAGTGGCCATTCATTACCTGCTTACGCATCGCCCACATTGGTCCGCAACATCCATGGTCGGCAAGACCCTTGTCAGCAGCAGCCTCATAGACCGGGTGGCGCATGAGCTGGGATGCCGGTTGTTCGAAGTTCCGGTCGGCTTCAAATGGTTTTCGCCTGGATTATTTGACGGCTCCTGCTGTTTCGGCGGAGAAGAGAGCGCCGGCGCCAGCTTTCTTCAAAAAGACGGCAGGGTATGGACGACCGATAAAGACGGATTGATCCTTGGCCTGCTGAGCGCGGAAATCATCGCCCGAACTGGAAAAGATCCTGGAGAATATTATCAGGATATCACCCAAAGACATGGAACTCCCCATTATATGCGCATTGATGCCCCGGCTACGCCATCGCAGAAAGCCGCGCTCAAGAAATTAACCCCTGAAGTCGTGACAGCAACGGAACTGGCTGGCGAGCCAATTATAGCCAAACTGACGCGTGCCCCAGGGAATGGTGCCCCCATTGACGGCCTCAAGGTTGTTACGAAGCAAGGATGGTTTGCGGCCAGGCCCTCTGGAACGGAAAATATCTACAAACTCTATGCCGAAAGTTTCAAGAGCCAGGCGCATCTGGATGCTATCCTGGAAGCAGCGCAGAATATCGTCACCAAATCGCTTCAATGAGGGATTAATAGCCAAAATAGTGGAAAATCTGAAAAGCGGAAGAGCCGCTCTTCTCAGCTTTCCAACTTCCAATTTTCAAGGACATGTAATGCAACTTCCCACACACAAAACCAAAATTGTCTGTACTATCGGTCCGGCATCACAATCTCCCGAAGTGATGGAACGCATGTTGATTGCAGGAATGAACATAGCCCGCCTAAATTTCTCCCACGGGGATTTTTCGGAACACAAAGCCATCATCGAAAATCTTAGAGCGGTATCGGTTAAGACAGGGCGCCACCTGACGCTCTTGGCGGATCTTTCCGGTCCGAAGATGCGCATCGGAAAGATTGCCGATGAACCCATTGAATTAAAGGTCGGCGATCCGTTCACGCTGACCACGGAAGAGATCATCGGCGACATAAGCAGGGTTTCGGTTTCTTTCAACCGTCTGCCGCAGGCCGTGAAACCGGGAGACACGCTGTTTTTAAACGACGGGTACATCCAGCTTGAGGTCATCAGTACCGCACCCTCCGATGTGTACTGCAAAGTGAGGGTGGGTGGCGAGCTGCGCTCCCGAAAGGGCCTGAATCTTCCGGACATTGATCTTGGCATCAGCGCCTTCACCGACTGGGATCACAAGTGCCTGAAGTTCGCTCTCGAGAACGGTGTGGATGCCGTAAGCCAGTCTTTTGTCGAGCGGGCATCCGACATCGAAGCGGTGAGGAAGGCTGCAAGCGATCTGGGGTATTCCCCCTTTATCATCGCCAAGATTGAGCGCTCCGGAGCACTTGAGCATATTGATGAGATCATGGCTGCTGCTGACGGAATCATGATCGCCCGTGGAGATCTTGGTGTCGAGGTTCCATTCGAGCAGATCGCGGTAGTACAAAAAAGGCTGATGCACCTGGCGAACATGAACGCAAAACCTATCATCACCGCAACCCAGATGCTGGAGTCCATGACGGATAATCGACGCCCCACCCGGGCTGAGGCCACGGACGTATCAAACGCCATTCTTGACGGAACAGACTGTGTTATGCTTTCGGCAGAATCAGCAATGGGGAAATATCCCGTGGATGCCGTAACAACACTTGCAAAAATCGCCGCCGCCGTGGAGCCACATCGTCCTTCCGTCACGGTAAAGGAACTGTATCCGGGAATCAACCTTGCAGGCAAACTCCGTCCGGCACATCTTATCGCATTAAGCGTGGAAACCTGTCTGGAATATATGCTGCCGGCCGCTGTTTTCACACCGACTCACAGCGGCGAGACCGCCAGAAGAATCGCCGGATTTCGTCTGCCGGTCTGGACCATTGCAGTCAGCTCGCTGAAGTCAACGTGCCAGGCCCTTCAGTTTTCGCAGGGCGTGCATCCTGTACACGAACCCGAACACCCGGATAACTGGAACACATATATCCGCCAATGGCTGCCAAAACATGAACTTCCCGGAAATTTCGCTCTGCTCACCGAAGGCCCTTCATCAAAGTACCCGAAGGCAAACAATCGACTGGAGATTATTGATCTTACGCGTTGAGTAATGCCCATGGGGGCTGTCTTTAGGCATTTGTGTTCGGTTACGCACAAAAAAAATAGGAGGCATATAATGAAAAAAGTGTTGATAAGAGCATGTCTGTGTTTGCTTGTTCTGTCACTCATGATTCCTGCTGGCGGATTCGCCCAGGACGCAGAGACCGCTCCCCCGATATTCCGACAGGAAGAGCTGGATCAAATGCTGGCGCCAATCGCTTTATATCCGGATTCACTTCTTGTTCAGGTACTCATGGCTGCCACCTACCCCTTGGAAGTGGTGCAGGCCGCACGTTGGGTGAGTGCAAACCCGAACCTGAGAGCCGATGATATGGCCAATATTCTGGATAAAAAGATCTGGGATCCCAGCGTGAAGTCATTGGTGAACTTTCCTTCGATCCTGACCATGATGAACGATAAACTGGAGTGGACCCAGGATATTGGAGATGCCTTTCTCGGACAGAAAGAGCAGGTGATGAACACGGTTCAGGACCTGCGAGCCAAAGCATATACTCTGGGCAACCTCGCAACAACGCAAGAGCAGGTGGTAGTTGTGGAGGAAGATACAATCGTGATCGAACCAGCAAGTCCCCAGATTATCTATGTTCCGATTTACAACCCGACTGTGGTGTATGGCCCATGGTGGTATCCAGCTTACCCCCCGTACTATTATCATCCACCGGGTTATGCTGTAACCAGAGCCGGCGTTATTTCCTTTGGTGTTGGACTGACCGCAGGAGTCGCCTGGGGATATGCCTGGGGAAACGTCAATTGGGCCAGAAATCAAGTATATGTACATCAGGCTCGGAGCGTAACAATCAACAATTTTTATACCGGACATGGATCTGCTGAGTGGCGGCACGACCCGAGTCACCGGAATGAACTTAGTGTGTGGCGGCACGACCCAAGTCACCGAAAAGGCGTGGCGTACAGGGACCCCGGCTTGCGTCAGCAGTTTGGGCAGACGGGAAATCCCGGAGCAGACCCCAGAAAAGATTTCAGGGGGGTTGATCAGGGCGGTCCGAATCGACCTGGAAATCCGGACAGACCTGTAAATCCTATGAATCATCCGGGTGTCACTGACAGACCGGTAAATCCTATGAATCATCCGGGTGTCACTGACAGACCGGTAAATCCGGTGAATCATCCGGGTGT
>JBAXVB010000172.1:0-7626 GCA_037129415.1 Deltaproteobacteria bacterium | reverse complement strand
TTTTTCACATCTTTGCGCTATCGCAAAGACCCCGGCCATGGATGATGCTATCCTTCGGCCATGATAAAGATTGATTTGGAAATGACCGTCCAGGAGTTGCTGGCGCATCACCCCTGCGCGACTACTGCTTTTATCAAGCACAGGATGCTGTGCGTGGGCTGCCCGGCCCAAGCCTTCCATACGCTGGAGGATGTTGTCCGTATTCACGGCTGCACTTTGGATGGCTTGCGCAATGCCATTCGGGAGGCCATTGAGATCAACTTAACTGAACGCAATTAGTAACATCTCGCTTGCTAAAAAGAGGCATGCGATCCATCCGTACCGGCAGTTCAACAATCAGATTTTATAAAAAAAGGAGCATCATCATGTTTTGTTTTCAATGTCAGGAAACCGCCAAGAATACCGGCTGCACCGTCAGGGGGATGTGTGGCAAGCCGGAAGAAACCGCAAACCTTCAGGATCTTCTGATCTTCGTATTAAAAGGAATCTCGATCTATGGCGATAAACTCAAGGATCTGGGCGCTGCGGATCGCATCAACGATGATTTTATCGCCCAGGGTCTGTTTACCACCATCACCAATGCCAACTGGGACAATGAGCGCTTTGTGGCCAGGATTCAGGAGGGACTCAATCGCCGGGACCAGCTCAAAGCAAAATTTCTGGCCGCATACAGGGAAAAAAATGGCCGGGATTTTGATGCAGCCCTGCCCGATGCCGCCACATGGAGCGCAGATAACACGGCTGCTTTTGCGGAAAAAGCCAGGTCCATCGGGGTGCTGAGCACTGAAAACGTGGATGTCCGTTCCTTGCGGGAGCTTTTAACCATCGGCCTTAAGGGAATCTCCGCTTATGCCGACCATGCGGCCATCCTGGGATTTCGCCGGGCAGAAATCAATGATTCCATCATGGAGAGCCTGGCATCCACCACCCAAACACTGTCAGTGGAAGAGATGGTCGCCCTGGTGATGAAAGCCGGCCAGACGGCTGTTGCAGCCATGGCCCTGCTGGATGAAGCCAACACCACGACTTATGGTCATCCTGAAATCACCAAGGTGAATATCGGCGTGGGCAAAAATCCGGGAATTTTGATCAGCGGCCATGACCTGAAGGACTTGGCGGAACTGCTCAAACAGACTGAGGGAACCGGCATCGATGTCTATACCCACGGGGAAATGCTTCCGGCCAACTCTTATCCGGCTTTCAAGAAATATGCGCATTTTGTTGGCAACTACGGCAGTTCCTGGTGGCTCCAGAATCAGGATTTCGAGACATTTAACGGGCCGGTTCTTCTGACCACCAACTGCATCATTCCCTTGAAAAAGGAAAATACTTATCTGGGCCGGCTGTTTACAACGGGCGTAGTGGGTTTTGTCGGCGCCGGACACATTGCGGATCGGCCCGAGGGCGGGGTCAAGGATTTTTCGGTCCTCATCGAACTGGCTAAAAAATGTCCGGCACCCACCGAAATTGAAACCGGAGCGATTGTCGGAGGGTTTGCCCACAACCAGGTGCTGGCTCTGGCGGACAAGGTGGTGGATGCCGTTAAATCCGGAGCGATCAAGCGCTTTATCGTCATGGCGGGCTGCGATGGACGCCATAAAACCAGAAGCTACTATACGGAGGTTGCTGAAAATCTGCCCAAGGATGCCGTAATTCTTACCGCCGGGTGCGCGAAATACCGTTACAACAAGCTCAAGTTGGGAGATATCGGCGGCATTCCCCGCTTACTGGATGCTGGTCAGTGCAACGACTCCTATTCCCTGGTCGTGATCGCCTTGAAGCTAAGGGATGCATTCGGGCTCAAGGATATTAATGAGCTGCCGATATCCTTCGACATTGCCTGGTATGAACAAAAGGCAGTCGCCGTGCTGCTGGCGCTTTTGTCTCTGGGCATCAAGGGGATTCGCCTGGGGCCTACCCTGCCGGGTTTTCTTTCCCCGACAGTGGTCGGCGTACTGGTGGAAAAGTTTGGTATTCAGCCTATTGGCGCGGTTCAGGAAGATATCGCGGCGATGATGGCTGGAAAATAACGGAAACCATGCGATGCGTTTTCCATCCTTGAATCGACGCACGCTGTCGCTGCTGGCGGTGCTTATACCGCTGGCGGCCCTGTTTATTTATGTCGCCATGCGTTCCGGCCCGCTAACCCCAATTCCGGTGACCGTGACCCTGGTTGAAACCCGTTCCATCACACCAGCCCTGTTCGGAATCGGTACGGTCGAGGCCCGCTACACCTACAAGATCGGCCCGACTGTAGCCGGTCGGGTCAAGCGGGTGGACGTTCAGGTGGGCGACATGGTCCGGGCAGGTCAACCGCTGGGGGAAATGGACCCGGTGGACTTCGATGACCGCATTGCTTCTCTGGGAGCCGGACTCAAACGAGCCGAAGCTGCGGCGCTTACTGTCAAGGCTCAGGTTCAGGAAGCCATGGCGCGAAAGACCTATGCCGATGCGCAGGCAAGACGCTATGAGCATTTGATGCAGACACGCCTGGTGAGCGAGGAAATGGCGGGAGCCAAGAAACAGGAGCGTGACGCGGCTGATGCCGGGTTTGCCGCCGCCCGCGCCAGTCTGGAGGCTGCGAATCAAACATCGGCAAGTCTGCGTGCTGACCGCGATGGCCTGATCACGCAGCGCGCCAATCTGCGACTGATCGCGCCGGTGAATGGCCTGGTGACTGCACGGGGTGCTGATCCGGGTACCACCGTGATTGCCGGACAGCCGGTGGTGGAGGTGATCGACCCAACGACTCTGTGGATCAATGTGCGCTTTGATCAACTGCGCGTATCCGGATTAATCGCCGGACTGTCGGTTCGCATTGCGCTGCGTTCACAGGATGGGCATGAGCTTGGCGGGCGCGTGTTTCGCCTGGAGCCGCTGGCTGATGCCGTAACCGAAGAAACCCTGGCCAAGGTGGTGTTAGATGCATTGCCGGAGCCCTTGCCCCCGGTCGGAGAATTGGCTGAGGTGACGGTGGCGCTGTCCGGGCTTCCAGTCGCACCTGTTGTTCCGAACGCCAGTTTGCAACGTGTGGAGGGGCGCATGGGCGTCTGGCTGATCCAAAACAACACTCTGCGCTTTGCTCCGGTCAAGGTGGGTGCAACCGATCTTGACGGGTTTGTGCAGATTCTTGACGGAATCCAGGCGGGCGAACGTGTGGTGGTTTACAGCCGACGAGCGCTCACAGCCCGCAGCCGCGTTAAGGTTGTCGAGCATCTGGCGGGAGTATCGCCATGATCAGCCTGGCGGGACGTGATATCCAGCATGCCTGGGGTAAATTTGTCTTTACCGGCGTGGGGCTGGGACTCTTGATCGGCGTTACTCTAACCATGGCAGGGGTGTATCGGGGCATGGTGGATGACGCCAAGGCGCTGTTGGATAATAGCGGCGCCGATCTGTGGGTGGTGCAACAGGGTACTCTTGGCCCCTATGCCGAGTCGTCAAGTATTTATGACGATGTCTATCGCAGCATTCTGGGTATGCCTGGAGTTACTCGCGCGGCCAATGTCACTTACCTGACCATGCAGGTGCGCCACGGCGGACAGGATGTTCGGGCCATGGTGGTTGGCGTGGTGTGCGGAGGAGCGGGACAGCCTGGGCAACCAGGCTATCTGGTGTCCGGACGCCGGATCACCCGGACCCACTATGAAGCTGTCGCCGATATGGCCTCGGGATTCAAACTCGGAGACAGGATTCGCATCCGCCGCAACCTTTACTCCGTGGTTGGACTAACAAGGCGGATGGTGTCCTCCAGCGGAGACCCGATGGTGTTCATTCCAATTAAGGATGCCCAAGAGGCGCAGTTTTTAAAGGATAACGACGCCATTGTTCAACAGCGTCGCCGCACTGCCGCCAACCCGCTTTTCAATCGCCCCGGCGTACCCGGCCTGCTGGATGCGGTTATCGCCTCCCAGAGCAAGAATCCTTACGTCAATGCAGTGCTGGTGCAGATCAAGCCCGGCCTGTCTCCGGAAGAAGCGGCTGAACCAATCCGGCGATGGAAACGACTTCAGGTATATACCCGCGATCAGATGGAGGAGATTCTGGTTGGAAAGCTGATCGCCACTTCCGCCAAACAGATCGGCATGTTTCTGGTGATTCTGGCTATTGTCAGCGCCGCCATCATCGCTTTTATCATTTTTACCCTGACCCTGGGCAAGATCCGTGAGATTGCGGTGCTTAAACTGATCGGAACCAGGAATCGCACGATTGCCTGGATGATTCTGCAGCAGGCCCTGGCTCTGGGCATCATTGGATTTGTGGTAGGAAAGATCGCAGCGACTATCTGGGCGCCATTTTTTCCCAAGTATGTGCTGCTCGTGCCGGAAGATGCCGCGCGTGGCTTTATGATATTGATGGTGATCTGCGTTCTTGCAAGCCTGCTGGCTATCCGCACCGCGCTCAGGGTTGACCCGGCGGAGGCTATAGGTGGCTGATATACGGAAAAAAGGTATTCATATTGAGGCCTTATGCAAACGCTACGGCAAGGGCGACACCGCAGTCGATGCCCTCAAGGGAGTGGAAATGCAGGTCTTTCCCGGCGAGGTCGTGGGGTTGATCGGGCCCTCTGGCTCCGGCAAGAGTACACTGCTCAAATGCCTTGGAGCTGTGATCGAACCCACTTCCGGACGCATGACGCTTGGAGGCGAAGTCATCTATGACAATGGCTGGAAGATTCCTGATCTGCGCGCGCTGCGCCGCGACAAGATCGGTTTCGTGTTTCAGGCGCCATACCTGATTCCTTTTCTGGATGTAACCGACAACGTCGCATTACCGCCCATGCTGGCCGGACGATCCAATGCCGAATCCAGGAAACGGGCGTTGGAGCTGCTTGAAGCGCTGGACGTAGCGCATCGCGCCAAGGCCATGATATCGCAGCTTTCCGGCGGCGAGCAGCAGCGTGTGTCCATTGCCCGTGCTCTTGTCAACCGGCCTCCGGTGATACTTGCAGATGAGCCAACCGCGCCTCTTGACAGCGAGCGGGCCATGGCCGTGATCCGCATCCTCAATGATATGGCGGTCCAATATGAAACCGCCATTATTGTTGTGACCCACGACGAAAAAATCATCCCGACCTTCAAGCGCATCTACCGCATCCGCGATGGCAAAACCCAGGAAGAAGCCGGTGAAGGACGGGCGCTAAATGGCATCGATTCCTTCGCTGTCCTGAATCGATTTCCACAGAAGGTCCGATAGGTTGACAAATTTCCAAAACGATTCCAGGCTGCTGAAAGAAAAAATGGGTTTATCAAATGGAAGAAATTGTTGTTGACTTAACCCGCTGAAATTCATATCGTAGAATTGATTTTCTCTGCATGGGGAGTCTTCATACAACGGGATGAACGTTCACAAAAAGACAAAAACACCCGGCCCGCTTACACCGACCGAAGCCATCCTTGAAAGCATTTCAGATGGTGTTTTCACGGTGGACCGGGAGTGGCGCATCACCTCGTTTAACCGGGCGGCCGAGAAGATTACCAAAACTTCACGCAGCGAAGCCATCGGCCGGTTCTGCTCGGAAGTGTTCCGCTCCAGCATGTGCGAAATCGAATGCGCACTGCGGCGGACCCTGAAAAACCGCAAAGCGATTATCGGCCAATCCGGTTACATCATTGATGCGGAAGGCACCCGCATTCCGGTCAGTGTTTCCACCGCAGTCCTTCGGGATGGTCAGGGACAGATTATCGGCGGAGCGGAGACTTTCCGGGATCTGAGCGAAGTCGAAGCCCTGCGCCAGGAGCTGGAGGGGCGCTTTCACATCGGGGATATGTCAAGCCGCAGAGGTACGCATAGGTCCACAAATGTTGGCATTTTATCGTAACCTATTGAATTTGAAACTTTTACTTAAAAATCAAAAAAATAAAAGCTATCTTATGTTTTCAAATAGTTAGACATATCAGAACTGAAGATGCCAAAACTTATAGACCTATGCACGATATTGTTTATCATAGCAACCAAAGTATGATACTGCCGTACATGGACAATTCCCAAAATATCCAAACCTCGCAGACATCAAAAAAGGAAAACACCATGAAAAAAACATTGGTAAGTGCTTTCAGTTTCATTATTTTGATGCTTACTTCAGTTGCTTTTGCCACACCAGTTCCGGACACGGGCCAGAGCAAGTGTTATAACAACAGTGTCGAGATTCCTTGTCCTTCACCTGGTCAACCATTTTATGGCCAGGATGCCAACTACACCATAAATCCGATGTCCTTCACCAAGCTGGATGGCAGTGGCAATGTACTATCCGATTCGGCTATGTCATGGGTTATGGTGAAGGACAATGTTACCGGCCTGGTCTGGGAGACCAAGACCGACAAGGATGGTGTCAAAAACTACAATAATCCGCATGATGCGGATAACACTTATACATGGTACGATAGCAACCCGGCTACTAATGGCGGCAATGCCGGAACAGAGGGCCTCGGTACCGATACCGAGGACTTCGTCAAGGCGCTGAATTATGCCAACTATGGTGGCTACAGCGACTGGCGAATGCCTACCTTCAAGGAATTGGGGAATATCGTTAAATACAGCATCTCCAACCCAGGGCCGACGATAGATACCGGATATTTTACGGGTACGGTTTCGTCCTTTTATTGGTCTTCTACTACCCACGCTTACTATACGAACCATGCGTGGGGCGTGAACTTCTACTACGGCGACGACTACATGAACCTTTAGTTACAGCAGTTTGTATGTCCGCGCTGTTCGTGGGGGACAGTCTGGGTTATTTGGGGATTTGGTTATTTCCCCAGCCAGCCGAGCTGTGGCTAAAGATGCAGGCGCCACCACATTCAGTGTCTCCAATGCAGGAACCGGAACCATGCAGTGGACAGCCGCAGTGACGTCGGGCGGTACCTGGCTTTCGATCACCTCGGGAGCCAGCGGCAGCAACTCAGGGACGATCAATTGCAGTTATCCCACCAACACCACAATATCAGCGCGTACGGGCACAATCCGGGTAACAGCAACCGGTGCAACCGGTAGCCCGGTTGATGTGACCGTGACGCAGGCGGGAACTGAATCATTGGCTGCGAGTTTTGTCGATTCAGGGCTCTGGATATACAATTCAGGTGCGGCGGCGTGGTCGCAAATTAGCTCTACCAATCCTGAGAATATGATTTATTCCAGTTCAACTCTCTACGCTGGTTTTGGAGCATCAGGTCTCTATAAATTCGATGGCGCAGTATGGAATCAACTCACACCGTTCAACCCAGAAAACATTGTGGCCTCTGGTTCAATGATCTATGTGGACTTCGGTGCATCTAATGGCCTCTGTAAGTGGGATGGCACAGCATGGACTCAACTCACATCAACCAAACCTAAGAACATGGTGGCCACTGGTTCAACTCTCTACGCTGATTTTGGAACATCAGGTCTCTATGAATGGAACGGCGCTGGATGGGCTCAATTAACACCGCTCAACCCTGAAAACATGGTAACCTCCGGTTCAACGCTCTACGTTGACTTTGGAGCATCTTATGGCCTCTATAAATGGGATGGCGCTGCATGGACTCAATTAACACCGCTCAACCTTGAAAACATAGTGACCTCCGGTTCAACGATCTACGTTGACTTTGGAGCATCTTATGGCCTCTATAAATGGGATGGCGCTGCATG
>JBAXVB010000171.1:0-7665 GCA_037129415.1 Deltaproteobacteria bacterium | reverse complement strand
AGCCTTTTTTTCACATACTCCACCTCATCAGCCTGTGTTTTCAGCATGCCGTTCACTTTTTCATTGCGAAGAGATTTAAGAATCTCCTTATAGATGGGTCCGGGTACAACGCCCATTTCCAGAAGGTTCTTGCCTGTTATGGCGGGCTGGATATAACGCAGTGTGACGCAATAATTGGAAATCGCCCGTTTCACCCTCTCCTGATGAGTTGCAGCCATCATAAACAGAATCAGTTCGGTTTTAAATTCGGACAGTTTTTCGCACAATATATTGTTTGGGACGGTCGTATTCCGCTCAAGCCAGAGCAGCGATTGCTCGGCGGCAAACCGATCCTTGCAGATCAGGGCGCAATACCGTGGCGCCAGCTCCAGTCGTTTGCAGATATCCTCTGCAACCTTTACATCAGTACTGCGGATAATGGTCAGAAAATAAACAGGCCACTTCATATAGGGTTCTTCGAGAAAAAGTAAATCATGCCAGGAGATCACTTTTTTTACGGCATTAAGCAGCAACGTCATGTCCGAAGACAGTTGAATAGACGGGTGGATGGCTTTTAGAAGCTGAAAATCATCCAGTCTCATGATTGCTGGAACCGGGTTTTCTTCTTCAAGTATCTGCTTGATCTCGCTGAAAATTCTGCGCCCGATCAGCCGGGAGAACAAATCCATTTTTACGGCATTGTCAATCAGTCCGCTAGTCAACTTTCCGATGCTAAAGCCAAATCGCTGTTCAAACTTTATGGCGCGAAACGCCCGTGTCGGATCTTCCACAAAGCTCAGGTTGTGAAGAACCCGAATGCTTTTTTCCTTGATGTCTTTCTGCGCTGAAAAAAAGTCTATCAGGATGCCGAATCGCTCCGGATTCAACTGAACCGACAAGGTGTTGATGGTAAAGTCCCTGCGGAAGAGATCCAGTTTAATGGAACTCATTTCGACAATGGGCATGGCAGTGGGAAATTTGTAATATTCCATTCGGGCGGAAGCCACATCAATCTTGAATTTATCCGAAAGGGTAATGACGGCGGTTCCAAAACTTGCATGGGTATGGACGCGGGCATTGCAGCGTGCGGCATATTCCCTGGCAAAGGCAATGCCATCACCTTCAATTACGATATCCATGTCGTCGTTTGGCCGATACAAAAACATATCCCGAACGAAACCGCCGACCACATACGCGCCGACACCTAAATGGCTGGCGATTTCGCCAATGGTTTTCAAAAGATCCATCACCCGGCCGGACAGTCTTTCGTTCATGAAATTGATGATGTTTCGGGTTCTGGCATGTGTAATGTCTTTGCTGGGATCAAACTGGCTTTCAGAATTGTTCTGAGTTTGTCTTGCCAAAATGTTTAAAAGATCGGTTCGCGTGATCACGCCAGTTATGACATCCTGGTGAACCACCGGCAGCACTCGCTGCTTGTTTTCGATGATTTTTTGCTGAATCTCCGCCATATCCGCATCCGGCGCGACCCAGGCCATGTCCGTGGTCATATAGTCGCGGACCGGAACATCGTCTAATTGGTGAAAGAGGGCTTTTTCAATTACCTGGCGGGAAATAAACCCAAGTAGTTCATCTTTTCTGTCCGGGTTTTCCGTGACCACCAGTGCATTGATGTTATAGCGGGTCAGAAGATTGGCAGCCTCCTTGCAGGACACATCAGCGCCAACGGTAATGGGCGGAGAAGACATGATATCTTTGGCCTTGCGTCTGGCTCGAACCTTGTTGTACAGGATTTCCATAAGGCGATGCTCCACCTGGGCCATGGTCTGTCCCTTTAAGTTTGCAGATGCGGCATAACTATGCCCCCCGCCCCCCAAAAGCGTCACAATGGTCCCGACATCCACTTCGGGGATCCGGCTTCGCGCCACGACATGAATTTTATTCTCCATGCCTGCCAGAGCGAAAATAGCGTTAAGATTCTCCATTTTAATGAATTTATGAACCAGTACGGCAAAATCCGGTATGTAATTGTCACTGATGATATTGGTCAGAACAATGTCGATTCCGTTGATGATATGATGCGTCGCCGACTGGATCATGTCGTTTAAGAGGCTGATCTGCTCGGGACTGATTTCACGCGCGATCATGGAAGCAATGGTATTGAGATTGGCACCCTTGGACAGCAGAAATGCCGCTGCGGTAAAATCCTGTTCGGTTGTTGAGGGAAAAGTAAACGAGCCGGTGTCTTCATAAATCCCCAGACAAAGGATGGTGGCTTCATCCGGCGATATATCAATCCTTTTTTCCCTGAGAATATCGGTTAATATGGTTACGGTTGCGCCGGTTAAACGATTGACTCCGTAATGCGCCTTGATATCGGTGGGCATTACCGGATGGTGATCATAGATATGAATTTCGACATCCGGCCGGTTAAGGACTGCTGAAAATTTCCCGATTCGGCCAGGTTGGCGGGTATCAACCAGCACCAGCTTTTTGATGCTGGAAAAGTCAATGAGCTTTATATCCTCCATGTTAAAGAGATATACCATGGAACTAATGAAGAAATTTCGCAGGTTTTTTTCCTGAGAGCCTGGAAAGACCACCAAGGCTTCTGGATATAGCTTCTGGGCGGCCAGCATGGAAGCCACGGCATCAAAGTCCGCATTCACATGAGTGGTAATTATGGTCAGGTCATTTTTCGGGGATGAATTCACATCTTCCTCTCACAAAGACGGGAATGCCGAGATGCAGGAATGCCGGGATATTGGCATCTCAGCATTCCTGACTCCTTTTTTTTCAATTCCCAGTTCAATCAGGATATCCAGAAGCCTTGAAAAGGGAATTCCGGCGGTTTTTGCGGCAAGTGGAAGCAGGCTGGTCTCGGTCATTCCCGGAATCGTGTTGGTTTCAAGGATGTAAAGCTCACTGTTGCTCAGCATCATATCCGTACGGCTGTATCCTTCACAGAAAAGCGCCCGATGCGCCATTTTGGCAAACATCTGGGCTTTTTCCGTCAGCACCTCGTCAATTTGGGCCGGACAGATTTCCCGGCTGGCGCCTGGTAAATATTTGGCATGGTAGTTGAAAAATTCATACTGGGGGTCGGGAATTATTTCAATAACTGGCAGCGCTTTTAAATCCCGATTGCCGATAACTCCGACAGTTAGCTCCGTCCCTCGAATATATGACTCGACCACCAGGGTGTCGCCGTAACAGAAGGCTTCCCGAATTGCAGGTTCCAGTGCATTCTGTGTTTTCACGATGGTCATTCCAATGCTGGATCCACCTTTTGCGGGTTTGATGACTAATGGCAGACCGACTTTTTCCAGGCATGTTTCAGCCTTTTGTGGGTCTTCCCGGTTGATTGCGATATAGGTGGGAGTCGGAATGCCGGATTTTTCGTAAAGCTGTTTTGAAACCAGCTTGTCCATTGCAATGGCGCTTCCCAAAACCCCGGACCCCTGGTAGGGGATGCTCAGAAGATCCAGCAACCCCTGAACGGTCCCGTCTTCGCCAAAAGGACCGTGAAGAATTACCAGCGCAACATCAATCGAAGGTGCATCGGCAACCAGTCGGTTAAGATCAGCCATGGGATCATACCGGATCACCCTGTATTTATCCTTGTTCAGCGCAGCGTAAACCTGATCGCCGCTTTTAAGCGAGACCTCGCGCTCTGAAGAGATGCCGCCGGAAAGCAGTGCGACGGTGAGTGGTTTCGTCATCTGACATCCTTCATGAATTAAAGAGTTGATGCTTGACGCTGTTGAATTCTTCCAGGGTAATCAAATCGTTTTCCAACATGCGAACCAGCTCGGAAAGTTCCCGCATTCTGGCTGAGGCCGGATCTTCAAGAAGATTCAAAGTTTTGTTGGTTGTGTCGGGCAGGGCAGGGAGATTAGGGAGATTGCTGTCTTTGCCAATTTTAAATGTTGCCATTCCTCCCAGAATGCTGACTTCGACAGCTCTGCCATGAAAAAGGGGAGAATACATCATTTCCCGAAGGTTTTTGCCTTCCTGCTTCATCCGGATGTAAAAGTGATAGCCGGATACAATGATTGCTGCAGCTCCGCCCAGGAATATCCAGATCATGTACTGCATGACTCCACGGAAGAAAAGAACCAGAAGGCCAAGTCCGGCAATCAGAAGCAAATGAAGCACCAGTACCATATAGGCCATCAAAACACTTTTGAAAATACCGTCGCTCTGTTTGGATTTATTAAACATGTTGGTTAACGAAAAATCAGCTTGAAGGTTTTGGGTCAATACGGATAGCCAGTCATGGAATTTAAAACTACAAAATTAAGTACAGGAAACAATATGCGTCTGCGTGAACAGCAAAAACTCAACCCCTATAATAAACAATTCTGAATCGCAATATCAAGAACTATATGCGAGCAATAATGATGCTGGATTATTTTCGTTCAGGTATGCTATAAATGTTCTCGTTTCACAAGCACAAAGACTTAATAAAGGAATTTTGATTTTGAAAATTCGCCATCACTTTGCATGTATCCTTTTATCCTATGGGGCCATTGGGGCGGTGATCGTCTGTTTCTGGATGGCCTCAGTGCTTCCTGCAGCATCCCAAGACAGCGCTGCGCCATTCAACTCTCTTCAGGCAAAACTGGCCGGAGAGGGGTTTGATCCAGTCATGCTGAAAAACCTTTTCCTGAATCCTGATGTCCATTTTGAACCCCGTACCATGTCGCTGTTTTTTATGCACAGCGAAGCCAGGGTCAATTACGATCAGTTTTTGTCACAGGATTCCCTTCAAAAAGCCAGAAAATATATTCAGGACCATCTTTCGGATCTGAATGCCGCAGAGGAAACCCTCGGTGTCGCCAAAGAAGTGATTACCGCCATCATGCTGGTTGAAACCCGGCTTGGGACTTATCTGGGAACGAGTTCCATAATGAACACCCTTTCTTCACTGGCTTCAATGAATGATCCTGAACTTCGGGAGGTAGTATGGAACAGCATACAAGAGGATCGCAGGCCTATCAAGTCCGCTTTTGAAGAAAAGGCCAATGCCAAATCCGCATGGGCATATCAGGAGCTAAAAGCGTATTTGAAATATACCGGCAGGGAAAAGATCGACCCCACAACAATCCATGGTTCCTATGCCGGCGCCATGGGCATTTCCCAGTTTATGCCAAGCAACATTCTGGCTTACGGTCGGGATGGCAACCAGGATGGCAGAATTGATTTATTCAACCCCAGCGATGCCATCATGAGCATCGCCAATTATTTGAAGAATTTTGGATGGAAACCCGGCATCAGTTATGAAGCTGCCTTTGACGTTGTATATCATTACAACCACAGCAAGGTTTATGTGACAACGATATTGAAAATAGCAGATCAACTAAAAGGGTAAAATGGATTTTCACACAATAAAGATTGTTCTTGGCATCAGCGTTCCGTTTCTGCTTGCGACACTCTGGGCGGTAATCGACGCGGCCCAGAAGGAATTCGGAAGTTTAAGGAAAAAAGTCCTCTGGATGATAGTCGCCGCCATTCCGTTTATCGGTTTTATCATTTACCTGATATTTGGTTTCCGGAAAGGAAAGTAGGGGATCAGAAAATGTCATCGGTTCAGCAAGGTCGGAATCCATCGGAATTATTTTTTAATTGAAAGTTTGTCCAGCCGGTACCGCAGGGATCGCAGGTTGATCTTGAGAAGCTCCGCCGCCCTGGATTTATCGCCTCTGGTGAGTTCCATTGCCTTTTCGACATAGCCTTTTTCGATTTCTTCAAGGATATTATCCAGAGAGACTCCGTTTTCAACATCTTCAAGATCGAATCGCTTGTTTCTGACGCCCTCAATCCAGCGGCGCTTGTGTATCTGTTTGTGAAGGGAAATGGCCAGACTTTCGGGCAGGATAATATTGGTGTTGGAGAGCGCAACACTGCGTTCAATGAGGTTTTCAAGTTCACGGATATTTCCGGGAAAATCATATTTATTCAACAAATCAATGGCATAAGAAGACAGTTTCGTGATCCCCTTGCTCATCTCACGCGAATATTTCTCCAGAAAATGATGGGCCAGCAGCCGAATGTCCTCTTTTCGCTCTCTGAGAGATGGCATGCGGATGCCAATAACATTCAGGCGGTAAAATAAATCCTCTCTAAATCGTCCTGCAATCACTTCTTCTTCAAGAATTTTGTTGGTAGCGGTGATGATGCGAACATCTACATTGATGTCTTCACCGGCACCAACCGGCTTGAATGCTTTTTCCTGGACAACCCGCAGCAATTTAACCTGAAGGGATATGCTGAGTTCACCGATTTCATCCAGAAAAATCGTTCCCTTGTTGGCCACTTCAAACAAGCCTTTTTTATCCTGGTTTGCGCCGGTAAATGCGCCTTTTTTATAGCCCAGAAGTTCGCTTTCCATCAGGGTTTCCGGAATGCCGCCACAGTTGACCGCAACAAATGGCTTATCGCTGCGGTTGCTTTCGTCGTGAATTGCCCTGGCCGCCAGTTCCTTTCCGGTTCCGCTTTCCCCGGTCAACAGAATATTGGTGGTGGTTTTGGCCACCTGACGGATCATTTCATAGACAAGCAGCATTTTAGGAGAATTGCCGATGATTTTTCCAAAATGAAGCGTTTTTTTCAGGGCGGAATCCAGGCTGAGCTTTTCATCTTCAACGGTCTTTAAGGTAAGGGCATTGGCAATGGTCTGCTTGAGTTCCTGGTTGTTAAAGGGCTTGGGAACAAAATCAAACGCCCCGGCGTTCATGGATTCAACTGCCGTTTCCGTTGTGGTGTAAGCTGAAATCATGATTACAACGGTTTGGGGATTGATTTTTTTTGTGGCTTTCAGGACTTCAAGGCCGGAAATGTCTCCGAGACGGATATCGCATATCAGCAGGTCAAACGGGGTGCTTTCGATCATAACAATGGCTTTGCGGCCGTTTTCAGCACAGGAAACCCGGTACCCTTCTTTGGTGAGCATGTACTCCAGCAGCTCGCGCATGCTGAGTTCATCGTCTGCAATCAGGATGTGGGGAATGGCGTAAGGCATAATGTTGCGACTCAGGTATTTAGCCTTTCATCAAATACAACGGTTCCGTTCACAATGGTTAGAACGGCTTTTCCTTTCAGCGCCCACCCGTCAAAGGGAGTATTGCGGCTGATGGATTTAAACCGGCTGGCATCTACTGTCCATATTCTGTCCGGATCAATGACGGTAATATCTGCGGCTGCACCGATTTTCAGCCCGGACGATAAACCCAGGATTCTGGCAGGTTGGGTGGACATTTTTTCAATGAGTCCATTCAGGGACAATACACCAGATTCTACCAGCCTCAGCCCCAACGCCAGAGATGTTTCAAGCCCGACAATGCCGTTGGCTGCCTGATCGAACTCAACATCCTTTTCAACCGGGGAATGTGGGGCATGATCTGTGGCTATTACATCCAGAGTGCCATCGCGAAGCCCTTCGCAAACGGCATCAACATCTTTTTGTGTGCGTAGCGGCGGGTTCATCTTGGCATGGGTGCTGTAATCCCGAACTGCATCGTCGGTAAGGGTAAAATAGTGAGGGGCTGTTTCTGCTGTGACCGGAATGCCGTTTCGTTTGGCCTCCCGAATGGCTCGGACCGATTCCAGGGTACTGACATGTGCTATATGCAGCCTGGCGCCGGTGAGTTCACAAAGTGCTATGTCCCTAAGAACCATGATGGTTTCAGCGGCATTGGGAATTCCAGGAAGGCCCATTCGGGT
>JBAXVB010000170.1:0-7702 GCA_037129415.1 Deltaproteobacteria bacterium | reverse complement strand
AAAGACCGGTTTTATCCTCAGTCATGAGGTTAAGTTCTTTCCTGATTTTATCAAATGTGAAATTACTGTAAGCCATTTTTCTCCTTTTTCTGGTAAATGCCGTCATTTCTGCAAAGGAATTTTTACAGATATATGGGTGCCTTCCATCGGTTGAGAATTAATGATCATACTGCCGTGAATCATACTGACCCTTTCCTGCATGCCGCGAATGCCCATCCGCTTTGTGGCTGCAGATGAAAGCTCCTGGGCCCTCATATCAAAACCCCTGCCATTATCCCTGATGTGGAGGATGATATTCGGGGATGATCCCAGCACCAGGATGGTCGCATGGTCGGCGTCCGCATGTTTGCGAATATTGTTCATACATTCCTGAATCAAACGGTAAATATGGATTTCCACATCTCTATCCAAGTCTATCGCAGACATGCCGGACGATTGAAAATCAAATTTTACATTTCCCTTTTCGGAAGCCTCCTCACAATATATTTCGAGCGCCTTCAACAGTCCCATTTCTTCCAGGCCGGGGAGACGCAAGTCGTAAGCCAGGTTCCTGACGGCCACAATGGTCTGCACAATCAGACTGGAAGATACCGCCAGTTTCTTCCGTAAATCAGGAAATATCATTGGTACATCGGTATAAATCAAATCGTTGTTAATTTTCAGCGCGGAAAGGTTCTGGGCGATACTGTCATGCAGCTCACAGGAGATCAGATACCGTTCTCTTTCTTGCGCCTGTATAAGCGATTGCGAAAGCGCCTGGATTTTTTCATCGTTTTTTTTGCGCTCGGTAATGTCGCTAAACACGACACGGCGAACCCTTGCGCCCTCAGCATCTTGCGTAGCGACTATTTCCAACCGAACCCAGAAGGACGTTTTATCCTCACGCACCATCCGCAGCTCGTACGTCTGCTGTTCACCAACCATAGAGAGCTGTTTGGTGTGATGGTAGTAGATGCATTGGTCCTCTTCAAGGATGAACCGGCTAAAAGGCGGCCGTTCGGTAAGCGCGCCCCGCGTAGCTCCAAGCAGGGTGGCTGCGGTGAGGTTGGCCTCCATGACCAGCCCCTTTTCGCTGAGGGTGCAATAGCCGACTGGCGCCAGGTCGTAGAGGTCGAAGTAGCGGGCGCGTGCGATGTCCAGGCGTGCCTGCGCCGTGCGCAGTTCCACGTTCTGCACCTCCAATTCAGACTGATGCACCCGCAACTCATGGAGTACCCGTCGTGTTTCTTCATGCGACAGTACTTCCTGGTTTTCATCCATCATGGTTATGTGTTTATCGTTAATGATGAGAATCCCCCCATATAAGAACGCATTCATTCGTCAGGATATGGCGCTGATGATTATCATTACCTACAATACGACTCTGGCGACGTTGTTCAGGGTCCCGAAACAGTTCGAGCAAACCCTTAAATTTTCAGGATCTTGCACCCATTCGTCATCAACCTGATACTTGTATTCTTTGTTTCCAGGTGAAAGCATCTTCACCTTTGTCCATGTTCCATTTTCATCTTTTTGCATCGGATCTGCGTCTGGATTCCAGTTATTAAATTCTCCCACCAGAGAAACTTTCTTCGCATCGGCTGCTTCAAATGAAAACTGAATTCTTTTGGTTTTCCGCGTTAAGCTATTTTTCTGCATAACAATCCTCCTTGGCTGACACTGATATCTGGGTTTCGGTTTGTATACTGCGAACGGGCATAATCTTAACTTTTGAACCCCCACCCCCCGACCCCCTCCCGCAAGGGGAGGGGGAGTAAATGTCCAAACTCCCAACCCCCTTGCGGAAGGGAGTGAAAGTCCCCCCTCCCCTTGCGGGAGGGGGTTAGGGGGTGGGGGTGGGCGGAACAAAAATAGGATCAGTTTTTCACTAAAATATATGGCAACTTTCATCAGCCCACCCCAACCCTCCACCGCTGGGAGAGGGTTTTTATGGAAAGTTCAAATTATGCCCGTTCGCAGTATAAACAAGCAATAGACGACATATTTCAAGACGATTGAGACAAAAACTTGAACAGCGGAGTCAAAGTGCGACAAACTGAATAGCAGACAAACAAAACAGTATAATCAACACATCAATACCGGGCTCTCACGTTGGTCATCATGTTGGCTCAGTACATTGCGAATCGTTTCTCCAAGCGCCTTAAGCCGATAAGGTTTACCAATGAATGCATTGGGACGTTCGGGATGTTCGCCTATCATAACACGAGACTCGTCGTAGCCGCTGGAAAGGATCACCGGGATATCAGACGAAATATTGCGCAGAGCAGCCAGCAGATCCCAGCCATCCATTCGCGGCATGGTCAAATCGGAGAGAACGCAGCGGATATCATCCTGATGTCGTTGGAATATCTCCCCAGCTTCAACGCCATCTTTTGCTTCAAGCACCATATATCCCAACCGGGTGAGCATAATTCTGACCATGTTGCGCACCTGCTCCTCGTCCTCAACCAACAGCACGGTGGCGCCCCTTTCGATCTTGGATCGTTTTTCCGTTTCGCCAGCCTGTAGCGCTCCCTGATTGGCGGGCAGGTCGGGCTGGCAAGGGACTACTTCAGTTGACACCGGCAAAAAGACCCGAAAAACACTTCCCCGGCCCGGTTTGCTCTCAACCGTGATCCCTCCGCCATAAGTTCCTACAATCCCCAGCGCCACGGGCAACCCCAAGCCCCGGCCATTTGACTTTGTAGTGAAAAACGGATCGAATATTTTCCCGATATCTCCATTCGGAATTCCATGTCCTTCATCCTTCACTTCCAGGCAGGTATGGGCGATTTCCTTCGGCTGCCAGTTGATGGGGAAGCGCTTTAAGTCGAGAATATCCGCACCGGAAACTGTCTTGACGGTCAGAGCAATGGCTCCTTTATTCTCGCTGGCGGCCTCACAGGCATTGGTGATCAGGTTGGTCAGAACCTGCTGTATCTGGCCTGCATTTGCACGGATGGCAGGACCGCCGCAAGATGGGAAATCGGTCATAAAGACAATGTCTTTCGAGGCCGTGGCCTGCAGCAGGGGCAGGCTTTTGCGGCAGGCTTCGGATATGTCCATAAGTTCATGCTTGCCGAACGTTTGGCCAAGATAGGTCAACATCAGACCACTGATCTCCGCCGCTTTGCAAGTCGCACTCATGGCTTCGTTCAGGATATCTGCAGGACATTCACCCCGCGAAAGGTCGTCCATGGCCATCTCCAGGTTCCCCATCACTGTCTGGAGATGATTGTTGAAATGGTGGGCGATGGCCCCGGCCATGCGGCCCAGGCTTTCAGCCTTCTGGAGCTGTTGGTTTTGGGCCTCCAGTCGCACATTCTCATCCGCCGCTTCCGGAGTACCGTCTCCATGCTGTGCCGGTAGAGGGCAACCTCTATTACCGCCTTCAGCGCCTCCGTATCAAATGGTTTGCAGACATATCCAAGAGGGGTCGTGAGCTTGGCCCTTAACAGGAATTCGTCGTTAACATAACCAGTGACATAGATGACGGGGATATTGGATATCTGTCTGATTTGACTCACCGCATCAATCCCGTCCATCTCGCCATTCAGGACAATGTCCATCAGCACAAGGTCAGGGGGGTCGTCCCTCACGCTCCTGATGGCCTCTTCCGCTGAAGTCACCGTGTCAGAAACAAGATAACCCATCTCAAGAAGTCTTGTTTTTGTGGCCTCTGCGAAGACGATGTCATCTTCAACAATCAGTATCTTGTATTTTTCCACCTTGGTAGCTCCTATTTGCATTCGCCCTGCATTATATCTCAACTTTGACATGAGGGAAGGAAAAAAAAGAACTCGGTACCCTTTCCCGGTTCCGACTTGAACCATACTCTCCCATCATGCGCTTCAATGATTTTCTTTACGATGAGCAGGCCCAGCCCGGTGCTGCGTTCTTTCTTCGAGGCAGGCTGAACCGATGTTTTACCGAAAGCACGGAAAAGCTTGTCCTGTTCTTTTTCCGGGATGCCAAGTCCCTGATCAGCAACCAAAACTATGATTTTGTCGTTCTCATGACTCAGACGCAAGGAAATATCGGTTCCAGGTTGAGAATACTTTATCGCGTTGGAAAGGAGATTGTCGATCACTTGTCCGATTCTATCGGCATCGGCGAAAACCAGAGGCAATTGCTCCGGATAGATCATGGCTATTGGAATATTTTTTTGGGAAGCGAACATCCTGTTGATTTCAACGCTTTTTATGATAGGAACAGTGATATCGATCATCTGCCTATTGAGGCTGAGGTGTCCAGATTCGATTGCGAATACATCAACCAAATCATTGATAAGGCCGATCATGAATTCACTGGAAGTCAGGATCAAACCGAGAAATTCGGACTGTTTCTCAGTCAGCAAATGCGAGATTTGGCCAATCAGCAATTCGCACATAAGAATGATCGCGGCAAGCGGACTGCGAAGATCATGCGCCGCCATTCCCATAAAAAGGTTTTTACAATCGTTCAGTGCTTGCAGTTCAAGCTGCAGCCCGCGCAGACGCAAATGGGTCTCCATGCGGGCGTTAACCTCCTCGAACTGAAACGGCTTGGTCACATAATCCACGCCGCCCGCAGCAAATGCCTTGATCTTGTTTTTGGTGTCAGCCAGAGCGCTGAGAAAAATAACTGGAATATCCTTCGTCGCCGCATCCGCCTTCAATCTGTCGCAAACTTCGAAACCGTCCATCCCTGGCATTTTTATGTCCAGGAAAATCAGGTCGGGCGGATTCTTGGCGGTGGCGTTCAACGCTTTCTCACCGTCCGGAAACGCCACCACATGATAGTCTTTGGATCGCAGCATCTCGTGCATAAAATGCAAATTGGCGAAGGCGTCGTCCACCACCATGATTTTTTTACGTTCCACAGACTCAGTCATCGCTTCCCTCCCTTTTTTTCATTCGTGAAATGGTGTTGGGTTCAGCCGCCATCACGTTTGTGATTTTTGTTGTCTTACTCATCGGCAGGCATCCTCTCTTTCAGCCATTGGCCGAGCCTTTCGTAGTCGAACCTATCAACCAACGATTTCAGCACACGGGCCGTGACGCTATCAAGTTTTTCCACCTCAACGATCAGTCCGCTTAGATGGTCAATTTCGCCTTCTTCCACAGCCTGCAACATGGCATGAATCAGCTCTTTAGGCAGCGCAACCATGACTTCTGGCGCCTCTGGTATCATGTATGCGGGTTTCGGACGGCCATGTATTTTATCTGGCTCATCGGTAAAGACATAGCGCAGGCCCAGGCATTTCCGCAGCACCTCAAGGAGTTCTTCCTTCCGGATTGGTTTGCCTATATGCCCATCCGCACCGGCCGCCATCATCTTTTTTTTCGCATCTTCAAAAACGCTGGAAGTAAGGGCGATAACAGGTGTGGCGCGGCCTGCCTCCGTGGACTTGATCCGCCGGGTGGCCTCGTAACCGTCCATGACCGGCATGCGCATATCCATTAACACCGCGTGGGGCGACCACTGCTCGAAGACATCCAGGGCTTCAACGCCATTGGCCGCCTCTGCAACCTCGAAACCAACGGGCTGGAGCAGTGAGTACGTAAGGGCGATGTTGACCGGCACGTCGTCCACCACCAGAATTCGAAACGGTCCCGTACCTGGCTCCAGACCGACGACGCGACAATGTTCCAGTTTATCCTGCCTGGCAACTTCCGCAGCCAGCTTCAGCGGCACATCAAAACGGAAACAACTGCCTTTGTCCACTTGGCTTATGACAGTAATCTTACCACCCATTATTTCAGCAAGCCTGCTGCTGATGGCCAGCCCCAGTCCAACACCACCGGCTTTCACGCCTGACCCTCCCTGCTGAAACGAGTCGAATATCTGGCCCACGTCATCGTCGGAAATGCCCGCGCCGGTGTCTTTAACTTTGGTCATCAGATGCAGAACATCTTTATCCTCCACTGTCTTGCTCTCAACCACCTCAGCCATCACTGTGATCCCGCCCGTTTCCGTAAACTTGATGGCGTTTCCAACCAGGTTGATCAATATCTGTCTCAGCTTACCTCCGTCGGCGGTCACATAACGCGGCACGTTTACATCACGCTCCACAAACAACTGCAATCCATGGTCAATAGCGCTGGAGCGGAACATCAGCTCCAGCTCGTCCAGATAATCGTGAAGGCAAAAAGTACTTTCGTTAAGGGTAAGCTCCCCGGCCTCAATTTTGGATATGTCCAGAACGTCGTTGATCAGTCGCAGCAAGTAATCTCCATTACGGCTAATAATCCGGACACATTCGTCCTGCTTTGGCGTAAGCAATGGGTCGCACGCCAAAACCTGCGCAAACCCGAGTATGGCGTTCATAGGCGTACGGATTTCGTGACTCATGTTAGCCACAAATATGCTCTTGGTCCGGTTGGCGGCTTCCGCTACTTCGCGGGCGACCCTGTCCAGCTCCGCCTGTTTGCGTTCTGTAATGTCTCTGTACAGACACAATATGGAATTTCCTCCGTCTGAAGAGATCAAGCTTACCGTCACTTCAAGTGCGAGAACATTACCGTCCTTGTGATAATGCTCCACCTCGGCGGTTAATATCTCTCCGGCCATAATCCGTCCGCTCACTTCATACGCCAGTTGATGTGTTTCGGATGTAACAAAATCCTTCAGACGCATGGACAACATTTCTGGAATACTGAAACCATGCATACTGGCAAACAATTCGTTGACCTCGGTAATCTTGCGGCTTAAAGATAAAACTAAAATTCCGATGCAGGACCGCAGAAACAGGGTCCGATAGCGCATCTCGCTTTCTGATAGAATAGTTTGTACCTTCTCCCGTTCCTTGATTTCCGCCATCAATGCCGCATTCACATCATCAAGTTCCTTCGTGCGCACCAGTACTTTATTCTCCAGATCATTGTGAGCCACGGACAGTTCATATTCCATCTGCTTGCGCAGGGTTATGTCCATGAAGATTCCCAACACGCCAGTGACCTCTCCCAGTTCATTTCTAAGTGGCGCCTTGACGGTGTGGATAAAGTACTCAATGCCGCCACTGATGTATGCTTCCTCGAAATGATCGGTGCTGTTCATCTGCATAACCCGCCGATCGTCCGTGCGGTATTTGTCGGCCAACTCTTTCGGAAAGAAATCGTAGTCTGACTTCCCAACCACATCTTCGGGCCGGATGCCGAGATCAAGTGCATAGAGTTCGTTGACCGACACATAGTTGTGGGCTGCATCCTTGACGAATATCTTTTGCGGGATGTTCTCCAGAAGCGTCCGATATTTGTTCTCACTTTCCTGTAGAACCGCTACCGAGCAGTTACGAGATGTGATGTCACGCATAAATCCCAAAAACAGTCCCCCTGCGGCGGGCTGATAGTGCACACTGACGTCAACGTCAAAGATGCTTCCATCCTTGCGTCGGTGCCTGCTCTCGAAACGGTCATGGCCGAGAATCGCGATTTCTTGGATGATGGAGGTGATTTCATCGCCTGTTTTGATAACATCAAAATCGAAAATGCTTTTGGTCAACAATTCCGGCATGCTGTAGCCGCTCATCCGGCAATATGCCTCATTTGCTTTCAGCACGCGCCCCTGCGTGTCAGTCATACAGAATCCGTCCGTGGCCGCCATCAGGAGTGTCTCGCTCCATGTCTCGACATTCAGCAGCTTCCTCGCCAGAGTACACTTTAATTCAGTCTCGACGTTAATCAGATTACGGCATCCTTCATTTCTCAGTTGACACTTTCTGACTGTCTGTGTCAAGCCACGC
>JBAXVB010000017.1:0-31626 GCA_037129415.1 Deltaproteobacteria bacterium | reverse complement strand
TCGGGATCATAATGCTGATCGGGATTGTGAAGAAAAACGCCATCATGATGATTGATTTTGCGCTGGAGGCGGAGCGCAAGGAAAATAAAAGCCCACGGGATGCTATCGTTGAAGGTTGCCTGGTACGTTTCAGGCCCATCATGATGACCACCATGGCAGCCATCATGGGAACGCTGCCCATAGCCATCGGGTTTGGTGCTGGCGCAGAATCTCGGCGTCCGCTCGGGCTTGCCGTGGTCGGTGGGTTGGTCTTTTCTCAATTATTGACCCTTTACATCACCCCTGTTTACTATATTTACCTTGATACTTTGAAAAAAAAGGTTCAATCGTTTTTTACAGGCCGGGTTCGCAAAAATTGACATTTCAATTGGCTGTTGAAACTGGATAAAACAGTTCAGCCACGGGGTAAATGTGATTTGGCTCCTCGCTGTCTACAGTGGGTAAGCCTGTTGAAATATGATTTGAGTTGTGTTACTTTCATGTACTTGATTTGGTTAACCAATGTCTGAATTCGCTGATTGGCAGTGATCATGAAAGCGACCATTATTTTACTATCTGGGCGCCACGTCAGACCGGAAAGACCTGGCTGACCCGCCAGATTGTCCAGGAAATCGTATCTTTCTTAAATTCGATCACCCCAAATATGAAAATGATACTTCCCCCTTTTTCAAAGGGGGGAATCCTTTCGATTTTAGTATTTTAGATTGTTCGATGAAATTTAAGAATGATACTTTATGAATATGAAGCAATTCAGGAGAAACTTGAGCTTTTGACAGACGTTCAGACATCCCTTAATCAACTCGCAAATGGACAAGGAGTTGCTCATGAAGATGCAAAGGAAAAAGTTTTGAAGAGAGTCCAAAAATGAAAATTATTTGGTCTCCGCTGGCTATTGATAGAGCTTCGGAAATCGCTGAATATATAGCCCAATAATGTGCGCCATCATAACCGCTACCGCCGCTTCGGACCTATGATTTCACCTCCGAAAGATGTCGATATCTGGATTGTACCTGATTCTACCGGATTATGTGGTCGGGTGCAACCCTCGCATGGATACAGCAACGAGAGTGTTCTGGAGTCTGTTGAAAAATTGAATCGCGCAATAGAATTGCGCGATATCTGCAAGTATAAGACACCTTTTTATTATAACAGCGCCACAAAAATGCAATTTTCACCGACTTGTAGTATGAAAACCACAAAATCAGGTAGAATCAGAAATATCTCTTCTTTCAGGCTGCGCGCTCAAAGCGAACTTCAACCTCAAGACCGAGAAGAGCTGTTGCGTGAAGTACAGCTCGGATGTGGCTTTGATGTTTGGGGTCAAGAAGTCTGCTGACAATCTTCTCGTTCACGCCGAGACGTATGGCAAGTTCCGTGCTGGACAGTCCTGCATCAAGCATGGCGTTGTTCAAGGCCGCTTTCGCGGAAAGAAGCGGATCAAGGGAAATAAAAGCATCACCGTGCGTATATGTGGATTCCGGTATGCGCTCACGACGCACGAGATAGCCCGCAATGGCTTCAGCAAGGCAATCCTCGGCTTCGGCAGTGGCTTCCTCCCGTGTCTTTCCGTCGGTGGCCGCGCCGGGAAGATCAAGAAACTTAACAAGATAAAAGCCAGCTTCGTCATATATGACATTACAGGGATATCGGTAAATACTCATCGTAAATCCTCCTTCGTTAGATCCAAATCGGCAAGCATTGAAGCCAGAAGACCAGGGCCGATTTCTTTCTTACGGTCTTTAACGATGGTAAAACTTTCACCGAAGTAAAGAGTGGCATGGCTTCCTTTGCCACTATAAGCATCCAATCTGCAAGAAAGCCCTCTTATTTTCGCCGCCGCCTTGATCTTTTTGATAAATTCAGCACAGTTCATAAAAACAATTTTTATGACATAACTGACCGATTGTCAAAATAAATCAGATATGTAATTGTATTTTAAAAACATATATTTTACAATCGGATGTGGTATGCCAAAATAGGATATTAATATACGAATACTGTAACGCATTCTAAAACTCACGTTATAATCAGAATTTATCCAGTCTCAAGTATAATTTAAGATGCTACCGGCGGGCAATTGCCGGCAAGCAATTTTCCATCGGGACAACGCTGATGAGCAATACGAAAAATATAAGCATTTTTACCACCCCAGGCACCTGGATCGAAGGGGAATCTCTCCGTCAACTCGAAAGGGTTGCATCCTTTTCTGGCATGAAGAAGGTGGTTGGTTTTCCCGACCTGTTTCCGGGAAAAGGAATACCGATCGGGGTGTCCATGCTCACTGAAGGGGAGTTCTATCCACATCTGGTTGGATCGGATGTTGGTTGCGGTATAAGCCTGTTCGCTACCGGGCTGACATATCCAAAAGCCAAGCCTGAGAAATGGTTCAAGAAACTAAAAGGATTGGAGGAACCTTGGGATGGTGATGCTGCGATGTGGCTGGAAGAACGTTCCGCTCAGCCGATTTTTATCGAGGCGGTGGGAACCATCGGTCACGGCAACCATTTTGCCGAGCTTGTCCGGATAGAAGAAATCAATGACGGTGAGATTTTCCGACAAATGCAACTTGATAAGGACGCGCTGTTTCTTATCGTTCACTCCGGTTCCAGGGGCTTGGGTGAGTCACTTCTTCGCAGCCACACCGATCGCTTCAAAGCGGGCAGTCTGAAGATGGAAAGCGATGAGGCAGTTGCCTATCTTACAGGCCATAAGCATGCCGTTCTGTGGGCGCGAGCAAATCGGGAATTGATAGCCCTCCGTTTTCTTGAACAACTGCACAGTGGCTACCAGAAGATTGTGGACTGCTGCCACAACTCCGTGAATCCTGTTGATAGTACGGTCCCCTGTCAATTTCTTCATAGGAAAGGAGCTGCACCCTCAGACTGTGGGGCGGTAATCATCCCCGGTTCGCGTGGGTCATACAGTTATTTGGTAGCGCCGATGGGCGACCAGGAACGCAATCTCTGGTCAGTAGCACATGGAGCAGGACGCAAGTGGATTCGGTCGGAGTGCAAAGGGCGATTGCGGGATCGCTACCGATCCGATTCGCTTATCAGAACAAAGCTGGGAAGTTATGTAATCTGCGAAGACAAAGAGCTTCTCTACGAAGAGGCTCCCCAGGCATACAAAGACATCCAAAGCGTGATAGGGGATATGGTTTCCTTTGGACTTGTTCGGGTCATAGCCACGTTTTCTCCGCTTGTGACCTATAAAGTGCGGGAACGATGAGCGAGATTCTGCTACAGATCACCTCAGGGCGCGGACCGGTGGAATGCGCCTGGGTCGTAGCCCGCCTGGCCGATACCATCCTCGAAGATGCCTGGTTGGCGGGGCTAAAAGCCGAATTGATCGAAAAGGAAGATTGGAGCGAGAAAGGGACGCTTCTTTCTGCGCTTATCCATCTGACCGGAGATGGTTGTGACGCCTTTATCGCCGGATACGAGGGAACAGTGCAGTGGATCGGTAAGTCCGTCTTCAGGCACGGACATAAGCGAAAAAACTGGTTCGTAGGCGTTCGGCGCATAACGATTCCAAAAACCGAATCGTTTCACGACAGGGATGTTCGTATTGATACCATGCGAGCCTCCGGTCCGGGAGGACAGCATGTCAACACCACGGACTCGGCGGTTCGAGCAACTCATCTGCCTACCGGACTTGTTGCCATTGCGCGTAATGAAAGATCCCAGATCGCCAACCGCAAAATGGCGATGGAGCGGCTTGCGATTCTTGTGGCCCGTGACGAACAGCGAAAACTGAACAAGGCCCGCCAGGCGCGATGGGATGCTCATAACGAATTGGTGCGCGGCAATCCGGTACGGGTGTATGCAGGGCAGGAGTTCAAACTGGTGCGACCGCAGGATTGCTAATAAGGGAGAACTTGTTCTGAAGGTTCCCAATCTGGTCATACAGGGCCTGTATGTGGAGCGGGTGCAACGGATGATGCTGCCCGATCCCGTAACCAGAGACAGGGGGCTGGACCTGGCCAAGCGGGTCTATCAATACGGTGATATCGAGCCGGTATGCGCCTTTGTGGAGGCTGTTTATTTTTCGGTTTTCAAGAACCGCGACTATGCCCAGGCCAATGATCTGACCCTGAAGACATGCTTTCTGACACTTCTTTACAACGACATCCTGTACATCATGGATTCTGAACCCGAACTCACACGCAGATACGCGGACCTGACCATGATCATCCGGCCGGATAAACGATACCTGCAAATTTACGACGTGCTGATCGAGTTCAAATTCCTGAGTCTGAAGCAACTGAGCCTCAGCGGTGAGGCGATACGGTCCAAGTCTCCGGCGGAGCTTTACTCCCAGCCCATGGTGAAACATGCCCTGGAGGAGGGAACGGCTCAGGTCATGGATTATGGATGCCGGCTTGCTGACAGGTATCGGGACTTGCGGCTAAAGAAGTTCGTGGTGACGGCCCTGGGGTTCGAGCGAATCTGCTTCCTCAACGCGGATGTCTTGGAAGGGTAGGCCCCGGAAGAAAGGGAGCGCAGCCATATACAGACTGAACCTGTTTGACCACCCGTTGACAGCGGCGCGTCCAGGCCGCTTATCGTGAAACGCCTCCCCGTAACCCGACGGTTACATCCCGGGCTTGAAGGTAACATAACAAAACCGATATTGAATGCTTTCCAAAAACTACTTGCTTTTTATGATTTTGTTCTTTATATGACCAACCAGAAGTCAATGCCGACTTTTTCTGAAATTGAGTCGACATCTCAACGATGAGATGCTGAGGGTTTGCCGGATTGTTGTGGCTGGTCAGTTGAAGGTTTCACCTTCCATCACCGCAGTAATGCCCCCCCGGGAGTATCTGAGAACCTTCGACCTGTTCAGTTCATGGACCAACGCTGATCCTGCCCGATTCCATTCGCCGACGAAATTAATCAAATATACTTTGCAGATGATGCTTTGCCCCGTTTACGGTGTGTATGGCTGCACGACTATTTTTTTGTTATCCGGTTTTTAGTTATCTGGGAGCCAGTCCCGGGACCCGGCTTTTTTTCTTGAATCGGAGTGATTTTGCTTTTCTGTTCAGCGGTATGGAAACCTGATCTTTTTAAGGAGTATCGATGAAACCTGAGATTGTGATTTATTGTTGCGCCAATTCCTCGGCGGTTTCCGAAGAAGATGCCGAGAAAATCATTACCGAAGATCAGGCTGTTCTTCGGATTTCGCGGTTGCCCTGTTCCGGACGCACGGATGTACTCAATCTGCTGCGGACCATGGAAACGGGTGTGACCCTGACGTTGATAGTGGGCTGCCCGGAAGGCCAGTGTCAGTTTCTGGAAGGAAATCTGCGGGCCAAAATGCGAGTGCGTTACGCCAACCGGCTGCTGGCTGAAGCTGGACTGGGGGAAGACCGTATTCTTATGGTCAATATTGCTCCAGGTGATGAATCCTCCTTTGCAGATGCGCTTCGAATGGCGGTCTCAAAGGCGCGGGAAATCGGTTCGTGGATGACCCAACCCAGGGAAACCTGATTTTTAAGGAAGACAAATGCCCAAGAAATATCATATCAAACCGACACCCACCGCACCGCGCTTTATTCCCGTGGGCCGTTCGGGAATCATCGACTGGGAAGAGGACTGCCTGAAATGCACGACTTGTGTCAAGAAGCGCTGCCTCTACGACGTGTACAAGAACCGCGCCTATGATGCTCAAACCTTGGTGGATTCAATTGATCATCAGTGTAAAAACTGTTTCAGTTGCATTCAGAATTGCCCCCGTGGGGTACTCTCCAAGACGATCAACCCGGAGTTTCTCAGGATGGGCGATGCCTACTGGAAACCAGATATTATCCACAACACCTGGTTCCAGGCTGAAACCGGCAAGATTCCGGTGTCCGGTGCCGGCTATCGCGGCCCTTTCAGCGGCCCTGGGTTTGATGCCATGTGGACAGACATGTCGGAAATTGTGCGGCCCACCCGCGACGGCATTCACGGCCGCGAATACATCAGCACCGGCATCGACGTGGGAAGAAAACAGCATCACCTGGAATTCGACGCATTTGGCAAGGTTCGTCTGGAAATGCCTCCTCTGGTTGAAATTCCCCTTCCGGTGATATTCAACGTGCTTCCGTTCGGAAACCTTGGGGAGGGAATCAGCCTGTCCATGGCGGAAGCTGCACGACAAATCGGCAGCCTGATGTATGTGACTCCGGAAATATATGGCGCGTTTCTGAAACCCTTCAAGGCTCAGCTTGTTCCACTGCTGCCAGCAGAAGGATTCGACCTGAATGCAGAAATTCTTGAGGGCGTGAAAATGGTTGAGCTGTTCTATGCCGCCGATATCTGGCAGCGCGTTCAGCAGATCAAAGGCCGCTATCCGCAGATTGTAGTCTCCATCCGCCTCCCCATAAGCCCCGAAGCCAGGACCATCTCAGCAGACCTGGCGCGCGCCGGCGCAGAGGTGATTCATCTCTTTGCCGATTACCGTGGAAACGAATTTGTGGATAGCGACAATCCACGGTTCGTCAAGGAGGCCCTGCGAGACATTCATACCCATCTGGTGAACGCTTCCGTTCGGGATCAGGTTACCTTGATCGTCAGCGGCGGGATTGCCCTGGCGGAACATTTGCCTAAAGCCATCTTATGCGGTGCGGACGGAGCAGCCATTGACCTGCCGCTTCTAATCGCACTTGAGTGCCGTGTTTGCAAACGTTGCGTGGCCGGAAAATCCTGTCCCGTGGAGCTGCATAATGTCGATCCCGCCTATGGCTGCAAGCGTCTTGTAAACCTGATGTGCAGTTGGTGGAGTCAGCTTATTGAACTGATGGGCGCCATGGGCATCCGCGACGTACGACGTGTGCGGGGTGAAGTCGGACGAGCCATGTTCTTCGAAGACCTGGAAAGAGACACTTTCGGCGCCATCTTTGGCGGACAAACGGTTGATGGCCTGTAGTAAAATACTGCGAACGGGCATAATCTTTGTCGTAGAGCCGGCAAGATGCCGGCGCTACCTATTGCCCATCACCATTTTTTTATAAGGAGTATTCATACCGTGAAGGCGGAGATCAAAAGAACAGCTTCACGATTTCGTCATACCATAGGCAAATACAGGGTTCAGCGCGGAAAACAGTGTAAAAGCTGTTCCGGCTGCGAGGTCGTCTGCCCGCATGGAGTGCATTTCAAGGCAGGCACACGCATGGGAACGCCCAGGGATTATCTCTGCGTCGGCCCGGATGTCTGCAAGAGCCAGGACTGCTTCTGCGTTGAGAAATGTCCCAACCATGCACTGAACGTAGCGATCAACCCCCAGATAAAGGCGCTTGGCGATTTTCGATGGACGGCGGATCTGCTTATGAGTACCTGGTATCAGGCCGAGACCGGCGAACTTCCCGCTGTGGACCTGGAATACCGAACTGGCAATTCCGGAGGCGGGTTTGACAAGCTACGGTTTCGATTTCCCGAAAAACCACTCCAGACCATTCCTGCCGACGAGATTGACACCAGCATCGACCTTAACAAGCGGGGGGATAACAGCCATCAAATCACCATCGCCATCCCGATGTACCAGGGCGGCATGTCGTTCGGGTCGGTCAGCGACAGCACCATGGTGTCACGCGCCAGAGCCGCCATGCTCTGGGGTACTTTCGGGTGTACCGGTGAAGGGGGATATCCAGAGTTTCTCTATCCCTTCGATCAGCAGATGATCACCCAGGTGGCCACCGGGCTTTTCGGCGTCAAGGAAGAAACCATCCAGCGGGTTCGCATCATCGAGTTCAAGTATGCCCAAGGCGCCAAACCCGGCCTGGGGGGACATCTTCTGGGGGACAAGGTAACCGAACAGGTGGCCAAAATGCGTGAGGCTGTCAAGGGCAGCACCCTTTTTTCCCCCTTTCCCTTCCATAGCGTCTATTCGGTTGAAGATCACAAGAAGCATGTGGACTGGATTAAAGCCATGAATCCCAAGGCGCTGGTATCGGTAAAGGTGTCAACACCTGCGGATGTGGATATGGTTGCCATCGGCAGTTATTATGCCGGCGCCCACATAGTTCATCTGGACGGCAGCTACGGCGGCACCGGCGCAGCTCCCGACATCGCCAAAAAGAACATTGCCATGCCGATTGAATACGCCATCCCCAAGGTGCATCGCTTTTTGGTGGAAGAAGGCGTACGCGACAAAGTGACGCTAATCGCCAGCGGCGGCATTCGAACAGCCCACGATGTCCTGAAAGCCATCGCCCTTGGTGCGGATGGCGTGGTGGAGGGGACTGCCGGCATGGTGGCGCTGGAATGCACCCGATGCAGCTCCTGCGAAAGTGGCCGGGGCTGCCCGCGCGGCATCGCCACCACCGATCCGGAGCTGGCCGAGTTGATCACGGTGGATTGGGGCGCCCAAAGGGTTTACAATCTGTATGCGTCCTGGCGCAAACAGATCGTCGGTGTCCTTCAGCAGCTTGGCATGCGCAGCATTCGCGAGTTGGTCGGCAGAACCGACTGTCTGCGCCATCTGGATTATAACTGAAACAGTCTAAACACATGCATTCTTATTGGAGAAGGTCAATGAGTACAACCAGCAAAATACTTTCTGCTGCTGAAAGGATACTGGCTTCCCGGGGGCGGATGATTGAGGAATATCCCCCGCTTTCCGGAGTCAAGGTAGAGGAAGAAGGGGGCTGCGGGGTTACGGGTTTCGCCTGTTCCATTCCCGTGGGAGGCAAGCACATTTTCGAGCCCTCCAGACAGATGCACAACCGCGGCAACGGCAAGGGCGGCGGCATTGCCGCAGTGGGTCTTGTGCCTGAAGCTCTGGGGGTTTCACAGGAAATCCTGGACAGCCACTACATGCTTCAGGTCGCGTTGATTGATCCTGATGACAAGGCTGCCTCAAGAGCGGTTGAAGACCAATTCATCCTTCCCTGGCTGGATATCGCCAGATCGGAAAGAATTCCAACAGTGGCTGATTACCGTGACATTCCGGGTCTGGACGTGCGGCCTCCGGATGTGATGCGCTATTTCGTCCGTGTGAAAAAAGATGTGCTACAAGACTTCACGGTAAAGAACCACTTTGAGAACTTGAAGCCGGGCAGGGCGGAAGACGAATTCATGTGTCAGAACGCATTCAAGCTTAACACCCGATTCTATTCCACGCTGGGCGACAAGAAAGCTTTTGTAATGTCCCACGGCAAGAACATGATGATCCTCAAGATTGTGGGCTATGCCGAACTGGTGGCCAGCTATTATAAACTGGAAGAGTTCAAGTCCCACATCTGGATTGCCCATCAGCGCTATCCGACCAAGGGCCGCGTCTGGCATCCTGGCGGCGCTCACCCGTTCAGCGGTATGCACGAAGCCCTGGTTCACAACGGGGATTTCGCCAACTACCATTCGGTCTGCGAATACCTGAAGCAGCGCAACTTCTTTCCCCTGTTTCACACGGATACGGAAGCATCTGTTCTTATGCTGGATCTGCTGAACCGGGTATATGAATATCCACTGGAATACATAATAGAAGCCCTGGCGCCTACCACAGAAGCGGATTTCGATCAGCTTCCGGCGGACAAGCAAAATATTTACCGGGCGATTCAGGCGGCCCATATTCACGGATCACCGGACGGTCCATGGTTCTTCATCATTGCCAGAAATGACCCTTACCAGAAAATATTCCAATTGATCGGAATTACCGATACGGCAATGCTGCGGCCTCAGGTGTTCGCGATTCAGGACGGGGATATCCAGATCGGCCTGGTGTGTTCGGAAAAACAGGCCATCGACGCCACGCTCGATAGCCTGGCCAAGGAAGATCCGCGATTTTGTCCGGTTTGCGACAAGTACTGGAACGCCCGTGGCGGCAGCCATACCGATGGTGGCACTTTCATCTTTACCGTCAAGCCAGAACATGGCGTTATGCGTCTGACCTGTTCCGATAAGTTCGGAAACGTGCAGGCTCTTTCCGCAAATCAGAAAAACTGCGATGCGGCCGCGCCAATCATCGTGCCTTCACAGGAGCCTGAAATCGCCCGCACCCTCGAAATTCTGTTCAGTCAGCACCGGGTTGAGGAGATGTTTGCATATCTGGCTGGCGGTATTCCGGACTGGGACTACAACACCTTCCGCTGGGCCTGCACAGAAATTGTTCGGTTTGCTGGCGGCAGCGATACCCACAAGGCGACAGCGATTGAAGTATTGACACTTCTGAATGATCGACGCTTCGCCACTGGAGATAAAAAACGTGCATGGATATTGTGGATCGTTCGCGGCAATCTTCGCGAAATATTCGGCGCATCACCGGATTTAAATCAACCGGCAGGTGGACGGTATCGTTATATTGATTTCAAGACCCGGGATTTGTTGCGGCCGCCCCAGGCAGGCGAGGAAATTCTGGTGGTTTATACCAGGGAATTTGAGCCTGAAGGCGACGACTGTGATGCGCGCCTGCTCTGCGAAGCCTATTTCAAGGGATGGAAACGCTTCATCGTTTACGGTTACCGTGGCCAACGCTTTACCGGAAATGGTTTCGGGCCAAACACCTGGGGGGTTCGGATTGATGTCTATGGCAGTTCTGGAGACTATCTGGCTTCCGGTATCGACGGCATGGAAATCAATGTTCACGGCAATGCTCAGGACCAACTCGGCCAGATCATGAAGGACGGAAAACTGGTGGTGTTCGGCGACGTAGGCCAGACATTCATGTACGGCGCCAAAGGCGGAGCGGTCTATGTGATGGGAAATGCAGCAGGCCGTCCCCTCGTCAATGCCGTGGGACGCCCGCGTGTGGTGATCAATGGCACGGCCCTCGACTACCTGGCGGAATCCTTCATGGCCGGAGATCCACACGCCGGGGGCGGGTTCGTGATTCTAAACGGCATGTCGTTTTCTGATGACGGCATCCTGAAGGAACTGCCTACGCCCTATCCTGGATCAAACCTCTTTTCACTGGCTTCCGGAGGCGCTATCTTTGCGCGCGACCCCCACCGCAGGCTATTGGAGGATCAACTAAACGGCGGCGAGTTTGCGGAATTCACGGAAGCGGACTGGAACCTGATTCTGCCTTATCTGGAAGAGAACGAGCGACTTTTCGGGATTTCCATTGAAAAGGACATTCTCACCGTTGATGGCAAACAGCGAAAGCCATTGGAAGTCTATCGCAGAGTCAGGGCCGTGCATCTTGCGGTGCTTAACGGAGCGCATAAAAAGGCCGACCCGGCGCTGGAAATGGCTGCCGATGTATAAAGAATTAACAAGGAACCTGCAGTAAAAAAGGAGTTGAAATGATCGTAGCGGAACGAAAACCTTATGATGAAATCAAAACCATGCTCGCCAGTTGCCAGAAGGTCTTTATCCTGGGCTGCGATACCTGCGTGAGCGTTTGCATGGCGGGCGGGAAAAAAGAAGTCGGGCTTCTGGCTTCCCAGCTTCGCATGAGTTTCAAAAAGGATGGCAAGGATATCAAGATTGATGAAGACACGGTGGAGCGCCAGTGCAACCGCGAATATATGGAGCTGATACTTAACAAACTGCAGGATTATGATCTTGTGGTTTCGATGGCTTGTGGCGCCGGCGTACAGCTTCTGGCTGATCTGTCGGAGCCGCTTCAGATTCTTCCCGGTGTAAATACGCGATTTATCGGCATGACGCCGCAGGATGGTGTCTGGGAAGAGCGCTGCCGGGCTTGCGGGGATTGTGTTCTGGGGGAAACCGGCGGCATCTGTCCTGTCACGGTCTGCGCCAAGGGCATATTAAACGGCCCATGCGGTGGTACCGATCACGGCAAGTGCGAGGTGGATAAGGATAAAGACTGCGCATGGACCTTGATCTATCGGCGCCTTGAGAAAATGGGCAAACTCGATAATATCCGGAAGGATTTTCCGCCGCGCAACCACCTGATCCAGAGTCACCCGGCAAAACAGGTGCACGAAGTTTACAAAGGAGAATAATATATGGCTGTTTCGTTCAAAGATGCACTTCGATCCGGGGATTTCATTGTCACAGCGGAAGTTGGCCCGCCCAAGGGAACCGATATCGCAGAGATGAAAGAGCACATTTCGCTGCTGAAAGACAAAGTCCACGGTCTGAACATGACGGACAATCAGAGTTCGGTGATGCGCCTGTCCTCTCTGGCTGGCTGTCATATCATCAAGGAAATGGGCGGCGTACCCATCCTGCAGATGACCGGAAGAGATCGTAACCGCATGGCGCTTCAATCGGACCTTTTGAGCGCCAGTGTGCTGGGTATTGATACTGTGTTATGCCTAACCGGGGATCATATTTCCATGGGGGATCACAAGGAAGCCAAGCCGGTTCATGACATGGAATCGCTACAGATACTAAAGGCAGTCAGAACCCTGGAGTCCGGAAAAGATATGGCGGGAAATCTACTGAAAGGTGCGCCGCAATTCTGCGCCGGAGCTGTTGTCACCCCTGAGGCTGATCCCATTGAGCCGCAACTCCTGAAGTTTGAAAAGAAAGTCCGGGCAGGTGCGGAATTCTTCCAGACCCAAGCGATTTACGACCTGGATACTTTTAAGCGATTCATGGACTATGCCAGCAGATTTGACGTGAAGATTCTGGCAGGCATCGTTTTACTTACGTCCGCGCGCATGGCGATCTACATGAACCAGAATGTAGCCGGCATTTATGTGCCGGATAATCTGATTGCGGAAATGGCCGGCGCGCCCAAGGGCGGGGCCTTGCAGAAGGGAATCGAAATCGCAAGCCGAATGATCCGCAGGATCAAGGAAGAAGGCATTGCCCACGGTGTTCACATTATGGCCATTGGCAAGGAAACCGTGGTGCCGGATATCCTGCAGGCCGCGAATCTCTAAATTGAGGGTTGTAGCCAGACCGTCCCGGTCTGGGGTTGTTCGCATGGAGCGGGACCAGACCGGAGCGGTCTGGCTGCTAATGGTGTACTCATTTTTTATTCAGGCCAAGTCGAAGCAGCGCTGTTCCAGAATGCTTTCCCATCACAAATTCGCTGATTCGCCCCAGCAGGCTGCCTGAAAAAGGTTCGTAAGATCGCGAATCTTTGAACATGCCATTGCAGTGAATTCCCGATTCATGGGTAAAGACGAGTGAGCCGGTAATAGGCTTGTTGGCAGGAATGGGACGCTGAGACGCATCAGCGATGTATGTACACAATGGCATTAATTTGGCGGACCGGATTCCACATTTTTGTCCTTCGGAAAGTGCAATGGCCATTGCCACTTCTTCCAGCGCCGCATTTCCTGCCCGCTCGCCCAAACCATTTACGGTAACACTTAAAGCCTCTACCCCGGCATGCACCGCGCAAATCGCATTGGCGGTCGCCATACCCAGGTCGTTGTGACCATGGAATTCAAGCGACATGCCGCTTGATGCGAGCAGTTCCGTCAGGATAGCCGTGATTGAAAATGGCGTTGCAATGCCCACGGTGTCCGCGATCCGCATCCGGTATGCGCCAAATAAGAATGCGCGTTCGGCGAATGTTTTCAAAAATGACAAATCAGCGCGGGTTGCATCCTGAGCGCCAACAGACACAAATTGAAATCTCTTGCGGGCAAAAGCAAGAAGCTCCTTGAGTTGTGAGAGTACCCAGTATTCATCTTTTTTCATGGCTTTCATGAGAATGGATGACACGGGAAAGCTGATGTGAATGCTTCCCGTGTCACATTTAGCAGCATCATCAATGTCATCGCGCCTGGCCCTGCACCAGCAAGTCAGGCGGCATGGAAGTTTCAGGCTGGCAATGGTCAGAATGTCTTCTTGCTCGGCTTTCCCCATGGCTGGTGTCCCAACCTCCAGTTCATCTATTCCAGCCTCCGCCAGCATGGATGCAATGGTTTCCTTGGTTTTTCGGTTGAAGGCAACCCCTGGTGACTGCTCTCCGTCTCTAAGGGTTGTATCAATCAGCCATATCGGTTTGGACCCATAATATCCCACTATATCAATCCTTTTTTCAAAGACACAGGTAGAGTCGGCATCCTGCCGGTTGCTGCAGTCGGCAAGACGCTGGCTCTACGACGAAAGATTATGCCCGTTCTCAGAATATCTCTTGGCAGGGAGCCTGCTTATGTGATCAGATAGTCTTCAGCAGCTTTGCCGTTTTCAAGGGCATCCAGAATTTCATCAATAATTCCTTCACTGACGATGTTTCCGTACCAGTATCCTTCGGGATAAATAACCATCACCGGTCCAAAATCACAGGCTTTCATGCAGCCCGTGCTGGTGATTGCGGCATTTAATCCCCGATCCAAAATTTCGTTTTCAATATAGGGTAAATAATTGAGAGAACCTTTTTTGTTGCAGGTTCCCTTGGAATCGCCACCTGCTCTGAAGCTGGCGCACACAAAAATATGATGTTCGGGCTTGTCCATTTTCCTCTCCTTGCCATTATTTTATAAAAACTGGTACACTGTCGATGGTCATAATCTGCACTTTTGAACCCCCACCCCAACCCTCCCCCGCTGGGAGAGGGAGTACAAGAAAAGTGCAGATTATACCCATTAGCAGTACATCATCCGCATCCGGCACCTGTTCCGGAGCATTCCGCACCGCAGGCCGTCATTTTACGTTTGGTTAGATGTCTGAGGCTTTTGCCATCAAAAACCGCCTGCACAGCTTCATGGATCAAGCCTTCGATTTCAACTACTTCGATACCTTTCCGGGTCAGAACCTGCCGGGGATTTGCGCCAACGCCGCTGACCAGAAGCAGACTGCAATCGCTGATTCTATTGGCCAGTTCATCCCATCGACTCGGACCACCGCCGGATACCGGAGTCTTACGCGACTCGACCAGCGATACGGTCCCGTTCTTTTTGCCATATATAAGAAGGTACTCCGCCTCACCCAGATGCTGATTCACCAATACGCCTTCTCTGCTGGCCACTGCTACAAAAGCGAGGGAATCGTTTATCTTCCGAATTTGCGGTTCCGGCATTTTTTCGCAGGTTTTCAGCGCATTCAACAGTTCTTGCGGCATGTCTTCACCCAGAAGTCCCACAGCGTCCGCGCGGCAGCGGGTGCAATGGTGCATCTGTGGAATAAATTTTCCGGCCTCTTTCCGGATATGTGCAATCATCTCTTTTGAAGGCTCAGGAATATTCTCGAAGGTTGAGCCTTGATTCGGATAATAGGGAACGCAGTTTAAAATATCCACGTTCATTTCACCCATTTTTTTGGCGACATCCGGTATATGCGTGTCATTGACACCGGGAATGATGATCGAATTGACCTTGACCACGATTCCTTTTTCCTTAAGGCTCCGGATTGCCTCTATTTGCTTTTGCATCAACAATTTCACCCCTTCTGTCGGATGAAACACTCGTTTGCCGTAGCGCACCCAGGAATATATTTTTTCAGCCACGGCCGGATCAATGGCGTTTACGGTAACTGTAACATGACTGACCTGGAGTTGAGCCAACTCGTCAATAAACGGGCCGATGCCAAGTCCGTTTGTGGCTACGCACAGAAGCATCTCCGGATAGCTTTTTCGGACCAGCCTGAGGGTTTCCATGGTTTCTTCCGGATTGGCAAAAGGATCTCCGGGCCCTGCAAGGCCGACCACTGAGATATTTTTCTTTTTTTCAAACACAGAGTCCAGATAAACCATGGCCTGAGCCGGCGAAAGCACGCCGGAAGTTACTCCGGGCCGGCTTTCGTTGATACAGTCAAATTTGCGGTTACAGAATTTACACTGAATGTTGCACCGGGGCGCAACCGGAAGATGGACTCTTCCGAAGGTATGCCGCACCTTGTCATTAAAGCAGGGATGGTGGGTCAGGTTCATGCCAGTTTTCATATTAGGTACCTTTAATGAACTCGTAAAAAGTCAGAACTTGGGATGACAAAGTAAAATGAACTCGAAAAAATCAGAACTTGGGACGGCAAAATGAACTCATAAAAAGCCAGAACTTGGGATGGCAAAGTAAAAAGTTCAAGATCAAGGCGCGCAAATCCTGAGGAGTGAGACGTACTTTTGGGTACGTCGCAATGACGAAGAGTGAAGCGCAACGCAGATATTGGGTTTTTTACGCCAATAGATATTCTGGCATCACCTTTCACATATAGGAATATCCGATATCTGATGCGTCTTGTCTTTGATCCAGCAGGGTATTGACGATGCTGTCAAACAGGTTTTGCGCGCCCTGGTAGCCGATATGTAATATTCTTGCGCCGCCGATCCGGTCATGAATCGGAAAGCCGACCCGCACCAGCGGAGCAGGAATTTTTCGGGCCACGGAATATCCCTTGCTGCTTCCGATCAGAAAGTCCGGCTTCAATTTATTGGTTTCTTCCGCAATTTCAATAAAATCGACATTGTCAAAGACATAAATTTCTTGTCCACCGAGTCCACCGACAACCTCGGTAATTTTTTCCTTAAAATGCCCGCTTTTCCCGCCGGATGCGCACAGCACCGGAATCACGCCGATCTCGCTTAAAAAGGCGCAAAGCCCCACTACCAGATCTTCCTCGCCGTAAACCACAGCTCTTGCGCCAGAAACATATTTATGGCCGTCAATGTATGCGTCAATGAGGCGCCCCCGTTCTTCCCGGTATTTTTCCGGTATTGGTTTTCCGCTGATATCTTCCAGCACTTTAAACAACCGGTCCGTCTCATGGACACCAATGGGCAAGCCCGGACTGTAAAGGGGGATATCAAATTTTTCCCGAAGGTGCTTCCCAGCGCTATCTTGCTTCGATAGAATCCTGCCAAATTCAATGCTGGCCTTTGCATTTCCCATTTTACGGATATCGCTGACAGATGTTCCGCCATCAGGAATTTTGTGATATTCCTTCCAGGGCTCACCGTCCAAGGTTTTGGAATAATCCGGGAGCATCAGGCAGGACAGCCCCATATCGCTGAAAATTTCTTTAAGAAGGCGAAGGTCAGCCGGAGAAAGCATTCCCGGAAAAAGATTCACCCGATCGCTTTTCTCATTTTGAGCAGTCGCAAGAGCCGATACCGTAGCTCTAACCGCGCCGTGAAATCCGTCAATATGCGTTCCCTTGTAGCTTGGCGTGGATACATGCACCAGAGCCGGCATCTCCTTGTCCGTGTTCGCTTCCCTGTATTGCCGGATAAACATTGGCACATCATCACCGATGGTCTCTGACAGACAAGTTGTTGCAACCCCAATAAGCTCCGGATGATACTGCTTCTGGAGATTATCGAGTGCTGTCATCAGATTCACACCGCCACCAAATATGGCGGTCTGCTCTCCGAAATTGGAGCAGGCGATATCCACCGGCTCTTTGTAATGGCTGATCAGATATCGGCGCATATAGGTTGAGCACCCCTGTGAGCCATGAATAAGTGGAACTGCACCTTTGATTCCCTTAAACGCAAGGGATGCGCCAAGCGGCGTGCAGAGGTTGCAGGCGTTTTGGGCGCCAGCATCAATTTTTTCGAATTTTCGCTGAATGATGGTCGGCGAGAGAGAATCGGAATCCACACTTCCTCTAACAAACCCCCATACCGGACTGGTAACGCTTTCGTACACTTCCCTGGCGAAATTGAGCATCCCCACATATCCAGCCAGCGGTATTTTGCGTTCATGATTGTGATCGCAAAAGCCAACGCCCATCTTGTATGCTATCGGGCGCTCCTTGACGCCGCCTATCACCAAATCAGCGCCTTTTTCGATGATATACCTGGAAAGCTCCAACGGATTGGCGTCATCAACAATAACAGCGCCGTCGTCGCATAACTCTCCAAGTTCGGCGTAATCCTCCGGGTTGCCGGTCTGAGAGCCGGCAAGAACCACATCCATCCCAAGAAGCCGCAGAGCTTTGATTAGCGAAAATGCTTTGAATGCGCCGCCCACATAGATGGCTGCTTTTTTCCCGATCAGCGCTTTTTTATATTCCTGAAGCTGAGGATAAATCCGGCTGATTTCTTCTTTGACTATAATTTGCGTGCGGTTGAGTATATCCGGCTGATCCCTGAAATGCTCGGCCACATCGTAGAGCGCCTTGGACATATCCTCGACTCCAAAATAGGAAACCCGGATATAGGGAATTTTGTAGCTCTCCTCCATCATCTTGGCCAGATACGTCATGGAGCCGGAACACTGGACAACATTCAGGGCCGCACCATGCGCCCGCTGGACATCTTCCACCCGTCCATCACCGGTCATCACCGAAACCACCTGAACACCCATCCGCTTATAGTAGTCCCTGATGATCCAGGCTTCTCCGCCGATGTTGAATTCGCCCAGAATATTGATGCTAATTTTGCTGATGTCCCCGATCTTTCCCTGTCCGATCAGTTTGAACAGGGCTTCGCAGGCAGCTTTGTAGCCATCTTTTTTGGTTCCCTTGAACCCTTCCGAATTTACAGGAAGAACAGGGATACCTTTTTCCTTGGCTACTTTCCGGCATACCGCCTCCACATCATCGCCGATAATCCCCACAATACAGGTTGAATATACAAAAGCAGCTTTGGGGGCATACCGGTCAATGAGTTCGGTCAACACTGCGTAAAGCTTTTTCTCACCCCCAAAAATCACATCTTTTTCCTGTAAATCCGTAGAAAAACTTAGCCTATGAAGCTCCGGCCCCGAAGACAGCGCACCCCGGATATCCCAGGTGTAGGCTGCGCAGCCAACGGGTCCGTGAACCAGATGAACCGCATCTGCGATTGGATACAGCACCACGCGTGATCCACAGAACACGCAGGCTCTCTGGCTGATGGAACCGGCCAGGCTGTGTTTGTCGCAAGTGATTTGGTAGGGCGTATCGCCTTTTTCCCAAATGTGATTTTCCCGTTCTTTGAGTATGGGTATGCTTGTCATTACATCACCAGTTCCATATTGATGTCTGTTGCATCCCGATCTTTTCGATCCAGGAGCGCATCCAGTATTTTTTCCAGAAAACGGATTCCGCCTTTATAGCCCATTGTCGGAAAATAACTGTGTCCGATCCGGTCGAAAATGGGAAAACCATAGCGCACCAGCGGAATGTCCTCATCTTTGGCGATATATTTCAGGTAAGTGTTTCCGATCAGTAAATCCACGGGTTCCTGTTTAATCCATTGATGCAGCAGGAACATATCCCCTGGGATTTTGATTTTGACTTCACAGGGTGCATCCTTGACCACCTCCCTAAGTGAATTCTCGAATTTTTTACCAGCCGGCGTTCCGCTCACCATATAGACCGGGATCATGTCAATGGATACCAGAAATTTGGCAATAGCCAGCAGTTGATCCGGATCACCGGCCAGCGCCACTCTTTTGCCGTAAAAATACTGATGCATGTCCGAGATCACATCCACAAGCTGTCCCCGCTCCAGCGTGAGCGCATCCGGCACATTCACGCCTGCAACGCGTCTGAGGATATCTACAAACATGTCCGTGCCATGAAGACCCATCGGCAAATCGAGCATCTCACAGGGTACCTTGCATTTGGTGTCCAAAGCTTTGGCTGCGGGACCAGAAGCCAGCTTTCCCAGCGCCAGTGTCCCCATGCTGGAACCCGTTAGTTTCAGTTCGGGAATCGTTACCCCGCCTTCCGGATACATGCGGAATTTTCCGGTCATAGGGCCGTTCAGCACGTTTGAAGTGTCCGGAAACATGATCGTATGAACACCCATGAGCGATGCGATGCGCCGAATCTCTTCCATATCTGATGGCTCAGAATACCCCGGAATCAGGTTGATGGTCTTGTTTTTGTGGCTACAAGATTCGGCGAAATAATCCACCATGGCTCGGGTCATGTTGGCGAATCCCGTAACATGAGATCCAACATAGCTGGGTGTATTGGCATGAATTACATATTTGCCGTTGGGGATTTTGCCCTCGGCTCTGGCTTTATTAACGATCTGGGGAATGTCATCCCCGATGGTTTCCGAAAGGCAGGTGGTATGCACGGCAATGATATCCGGGTGATACACGGAGAAAATATTGTCGATGGCCTGAAGCAAATTAGCTTGCCCCCCAAAGACCGAAGCACCCTCAGTAAATGCGCTGGTAGCAGCCATTACCGGCTCTTTGTAATGACGGGTCAGGGCGCTTCGATGGTAGGCGTAACAGCCCTGAGACCCGTGACTGTGCGGAAGACATCCGTGAATACCCAGTGCTGCATACATTGCGCCAATGGGCTGACAGGTTTTGGCCGGATTAATCGTTAACGCACTGCGTTCCGTAATTTCTTTTGGCGTATGTCTGAGCAGCATAATTCTCTATCTCCAATTCGTTTTATTATAAATCCATTGTTCCTTTGACCTGCCAATTCCTTCTTATTCCCATGTGTATGTCGCCATTAGTTCCGGATTTTTCTGCCAGGGCGCTTTCATGTAACTCCAGATTTTGCTGTTTACCATCCGGTCTATCTCGTTGTAGAAATTGATGGCGCCGGCAAACCCGGCATAGGGCCCGCCATAGTCATAGCTGTGGAGCTGTTTCATGGGGATACCGTGCTTCTGGATCGCGTATTTTTCCTTGATTCCCGCACAGAACATGTCTGGCTTGTAAATTTCGATGAGCTGGTCCGTCTCATACTGACTGATATCATCAATAATCATGGTGTTGTTTGGCATGTCTGGCATCATGCCGTCGTATTCGCTGAAAACCAAGCCGTCTTTTTCCAGCTTTTCAACTTCTTCCGGCCGTTTGCGTGGCTTGAATTTATCCGGATCTGGATGAACTTCCAGTTCCTGAATGTTTCGACTGTCCGCATCCACGCGGATATCGGGCAATACCTTGCGGCCTTCATAATCGTCCCTGTGACCGAATTCATATCCGGCAGAAATGGTGATCATCCCCAGTTCATTAAAGAGATCCTGATAATGGTGCGCGCGGGACCCGCCCACGAACAGCATGACCCGTTTGCCTTTGGTGCGGGGAAAAACCGCGTTTCTGGCTTTTTCCACTGCGGGCATTTCTTCGGCAATAACCGCCTCAACCTGTTCGATAAGCTTTGGATCATCAAAATATGCGGCGATTTTCCTAAGAGATTTGGCTGTGGCTTCAGCGCTGATAAAATTGACCTTGATCCAGGGCAGTCCGTATTTTTTCTCCATCATCTCAGCGACGTAATTAATCGAGCGATGGCACATTATCAGGTTTAAATCCGCCGTGTGTGAATTGGCGAAGCCGTCAACGGTGGAGTTGCCGCTGAATGTTGAAATCAGGGTTATCCCGCATTTTTCAAAAATCCGCTCAATTTCAAAGGAATCTCCGCCAATATTGTATTCACCCAGAAGATTGATCTTGAAAGCGCCTTCCCTGATAGTATCGTTTGTTCCCACCAAATGGGTAAAAACGCCGTTGTTTGCGATATGATGCCCTGCTGACTGGCTGACTCCTTTGTATCCTTCGCAACTGAAGCCAAAAACATTGATGTCCAGCTTTTCTTTCATTTCCCTGCAGACCGAGTGTACATCATCGCCGATCAGTCCCACCGGGCAGGTGGCGAATACGCCTATGGCCTTGGGTTTGAAGATATCATAGGCTTCCTGAATGGCCTGCTTCAGCTTTTTTTCACCGCCAAAAATGATTTGCTCTTCCTGCATGTCCGTTGAAAAACAATATGGCATAAAATTGTGTCCGCCCAATAATGTACCTGGTGATGTACCTGGCGATGCATCCGGATCAGTCTGATTTCTTCGGGTCAGCCAACTGTAATATCCGCAGCCGATCGGGCCGTGCGTAATGTTGACAATGTCTCGGGTAGGCCCAAGTATCACTCCCTTGCAGCCTGCGTAACAGCATCCGCGTTGACCGATCAAGCCTGGGGTGGTTCGCACATTCGACTGGATTTCGGGTACATCGCCGGTTTCGCCGACCTTGTTGATCACTATCTGTTTGGCGCGCTTTCGCGCTACCTTGGTCGGATACTTTGCGATGAGTTCCAGTTTTACTTTTTCAAGGTCTAATATCTCATCTTCCATGATATCTTCAGTAGTCTCCATTGTTTTTTCTCCTCTGGCATCTTTCACGCATCATCCAGAACTTCATCGCCGAACTCGCCGGTCCGGACACGAACGGCATCCAGGCACGGCATGACATAAATTTTGCCATCACCGGATTTTCCGGTCTGATTAACCCGGATAATAGTTTTAACGGTTTTGTTCACCAGTTTGTCCGGGACAACAATCAGAAGTATCCGCTTGGGAATCAGCCGTCCACCTTGCCCGAGCTGAGAAATAGCCTCTTCATAGCCCAATTCCGCCCCTTTCAAAAGCTGCATATCTACAAGCCCTTTTCCTCTGCCCAGGGCATCTCTGGCTGTGACGGAGGGTATGCCAGCCTCCGATAATGCGCGTTTGGTTTCATTCATCTTGTTCATTCGGATGATGGCTGTTATTTCCTTCATATCTTCACCTCGGTCATTTCCCCAGCGGAAGTCTCCTTGATTCCTGAGCTGATGGTGTAAGCTTCCTCCACCGGAACCACAAAAATTTTCCCGTCTCCATAAGCGCCTTTGTCTCCGGTCCTTGCAGCCTGAATAATCGTTTTTATCACAAAGTCCTTGTCCTGATTTTTGACGACCGCCAGGATCATTTCCTTGGGAATTTCGTCATAGGTGATCTCTCCTATTTTGATGCCGCGCTGTTTGCCGCGACCAACCACGGACATTTTGGTAATACCGGGGAACCCGGCTTCCATGAGCGCAGCCAGAACATTGTCTGCTTTTTCGGGCCTTACGATTGATCGAATCATTAACATTTCAAGTACTCCTTTTCCGTATAAAAGTTCTTAACAACAGGCTGAAGACCGAAGGATACTTCCTCTCGCTTCAGCCATCAGTCTATCTGTCATCAGTCTTCAGCCGTCTGCCGTCTGCCGTCTGGCGTCTGGCGTCTGCTGTCTGGCGTCTGTTGTTATGTCGCCAGCCCGTGTTCAATCAGCATTTTTTCCAATTGATCGATTTCCATGGGTTTGGGAACAATAAACATCTGGTTGTTTTCAATCTTTTTGGCCAAGGTGCGATATTCCTCCGCCTGAGAATGCCCGGCATCATATTCGATAACGGTTTTCCGGTTGATTTCAGCACGCTGCACGACGTTGTCTCTGGGGACAAAGTGAATCATCTGCGTTCCGAGCTTTTCTGCAAAAGCTTCGATCATATCCTTTTCAAAGTCCACATTGCGGCTGTTGCAGATGAGTCCCCCCAGCCGGACCCCGCCCGCTTCTGCAAATTTTACGATTCCCTTGCTGATGTTGTTGGCTGCGTACATGGCCATCATTTCGCCGGAGACCACGATATATATCTCCTTGGCCTTGCCCTCGCGAATGGGCATGGCAAACCCGCCGCAAACCACGTCTCCCAGAACATCATAAAAAGCATAATCCAGTTTTTCGTCATCCGCATAAGCGCCGAGCTGTTCCAGGAGATTGATTGAGGTGATTATTCCCCGACCCGCACAACCCACGCCTGGCTCCGGTCCGCCGGACTCGGCGCACAAGACACCGCTGAATCCGATTTTTCTTACATCATCAAGCTCCACATCTTCGCCTTCTTCCCTTAATGTATCCAAAACCGTTTTCTGGCCCAATCCGCCCAGAAGCAGCCGGGTAGAGTCCGCCTTGGGATCGCATCCCACAACCATGACCTTTCTGCCCATTTCCGCAAGACCGGCAACGGTGTTTTGTGTTGTGGTCGATTTGCCAATTCCGCCTTTTCCATAAATGGCGATTTTTCTCATGAAGTTTCTCCTTGTTGTTGTTCATTAACCATCAAAAGCAATTAGAAAATATGTTAAGCAATATTAATGCCATATATAAAAATAACGATAATATACTAATATATAACACTAATAATAAATATCATAAAATACAAAACATACAAAAGTGTAACTATAATGTAATAAATAACAAATATGTATATTTGTAGCATGGGAATTTGCATTGTTTTTCAAACAAAAACATTTCCTGCGCCGTAACCGTTCACTCCCCCTCCCAGCAGGAGTGGGCCGGGGGGAGGGGGCTGAACGCTTACCCTGCGCTATGCTTGCCAGCGGCGTTATCGGTGTCAGGCGCGGCGTGGCTATACGGCGATGATCTATGGGGATGGCAACTCGATCGGCGGGTGTTAAATACTCCATGTTTATCTTGAAATAGAAGATATTTATCTATATAATTTGACCCATGAACTTCATCTGGGATGAAACCAAGCGACAAGCAAACCGAATCAAGCACGGACTTGATTTTTCCGATGCCGAGCGAATGTTTGCCGGGCATACGCTGTCGCGGACAGATACCCGATTCGCTTATGGCGAGGAGAGGTTTTCCACGATGGGGCTCCTTTGGGTTGAGGTAGTAGTCATCGCACACACCGAAACCGAAGACACAATCAGGGTCATTTCGATGCGAAAGGCGGAACGCTATGAACGAGAACACTACTTTGCCAGTATCTGACGACTTGGATGAAGCGCCTGTTTGGACGGCGGACGATTTTGCAATGGCAGTGCATCGCGTCGGGCTAAAGCCAGCACCGTTGAAGAAGGTAAAAATCAGCATCACGCTGGACCCTGACGTTGTGTCGTGGTTCAAAAGCAAAGCAGGCGGACGCGGATATCAAACACTCATCAACGCCACCCTGCGCGAGGCAATGCGTGGCCAGGGAATTGAGGAAATACTGCGGCGGGTGATCCGAGATGAATTGCGTCCGGCTTGAGGTGTTTGACAGACTTCATAGTTTCATCCTCCTCAGCCTAACCCACCGTGTCTGTAATGATGAATGAAGCAGCTCTCTGAATCGTTGTCACGCCCAAAAGCGAATGGTGAAGGTCATTTTTCTTATTCATCATTTTCTCATAGAGGTTGTCGTCTGGGTTGAGTTCGGTTATGCTGGCGCGGCTGATGATAATTGAAAATAAATTGCCCCCTGGTGGAGTTTTATCATAATGAAGACAGTCAAAGATGCCTGCGAATTGCAACCGAATGTCCTGGTCCAACAAAATTGTCCTCCGCAATAAGCTTTCCGACAATGGCGGCGTACGCATCGTTGAACTTTTCGCCGCGCCCAAGGGAGCCATCCGCTTTACCCTGGATGGCAGTGAACCCCGTGAGGGAGCGGTATATGACGGCCCAATAACCATAGACAACGACGATGTGCTGCTGCGTGCTTTTGCCGAAGCCGGGGGGTTTGAAACCAAGCCACTTGCCCTTCCGCTGTGGGGAGTGAACTGTTACATAAGTGGTCTTGGAGCGACTATGAATACGGCGCAAAAAATATATGAACTTGTGAAGGTTCTTCCTGATCCAGCCGTCCAGGAAATTTTGGATTTTATCGAATTTCTTGAAAACAGACTGGCCCGAACAAAAAAATATGGTGACACTTCGCAAACAGCAGACAACAGGTGGCCTGACATCATCCTTGCTTTCGAGGGCGTACCCGATATGCCACCTTTCGAGCAGGGCCGTGGCCACCTTCTGCCGCCTTCGGAGGACCCCTTGCATGATTTATCTCCCAATACCTACACGGCCAGTGCCATCCAGTATTGAATCAGAAAGGAGGCCATATGAATGCAACAGAAAGAATATACGAAAAGGTAAAAATGCTTCCAGAATCGACTGTCAATGAAGTACTATATTTTATTGAATTTCTGGAAATCAGACAGGGAAAGCTGAAACCAATGAAGGATGCGCGAAAGGATATGTGGTTGTCGAACGTTTGGGGCTGTTCTCCGGACTTTCCAGATCGACTGCCCGATCCACCTCAAAGCCTGCATCCTCGGGTGCCTGCTGCCAACCACTGATGATCCAACTCATGACCTTGAAATCTTCGAAATGCTGATGGGCATGGACTTCGCATCCCTTGAGTTCCGGCTGGAAGAGAAGAATGACAAGCTCAGCCGTTTTATTCTCAACGAACACCGCTCTGTCGGCCATCATGCGCCCTACCGGGAGTGGGTTCAAGCCTCGTGCCGTCCGGAAGAGTGCGGTGATGAATTGTTTTAGCATATATGGGAGGAGATCAATGCCCATCTGGGGACAAGAGCCTATTCCTTCCCAGAACTTGTGGAACAGTTGGGCATCATGTGGTTTGGACACCGGCCACGCATGGCCGACACCTTCTGTGGTTCCGACCAGATTCCTTTTGAGGCGGCCCGTCTCGGCTGCGACGTCTATGCCTCCGACCTCAACCCTGTGGCATGCATGCTCACCTGGGTGCTCTCAATATCATCGGAGGTTCACAGGAAAGTCGCAATAGGCTTTCAATAGAACAACAGAAGATTAGGGATCGGGTTCAGAATGCAATTGAGCGACTTGGAGTGGAGAACGATGGAAAGGGTTGGCACGCCAAGGTATTTCTCTATTGCACAGAAACTCTTTGTCCGCAAAGTGGTTGGATGGTACCACTTCTTCCGACGCTAATCGTGAGTACGAGTCGTAATTGATTGCTGGATTAGTAAGAGCAGAAGCTAAAGCAGCATACTACCTCAATCTTGCCTATTCTCTCAATTACTTATCAAAATTGTGTGTTTGGGATAAATCTGGCGATAAAGGCCAAAATACTTTTTACAACTAAGCGCTTAATACAATTTACAATTATACATGTAGAGCGAGTTTTGGAGTTAGTAACTTTCTTAAGCCGAACATGCCGAACTCAATTAAAGGTGAGGACGAGAGCTTCCGCCAGGGTATGGTAGCCGCCTACAAAAAGATGACCGAGTGCATGCCGGACAACGGCATCCAGGTCATCATGTTCACCCACCAGTCCGGTTCCATCTGGGCGGATATGGCCAATATTGTCTGGGCATCGGGCCTGCGGGTCACCGCCGCCTGGTATGTGGTCACCGAAACCGAAAAATTATGGCGACCTGACACAGCGGGAGATGGCTATCGAACTGGCGGACTACCTGGCCAAACGCCTTGAAGAATCACGCCCCGAAGAGGCCAGCGCCGCCCGAGTGTTGCGGGAGCTTGTCAAGAGCCAGCGGCTGGGATAAGATGGAAATCAATGGCTGAAAAAAGATGTCACGACATGCAAAAAATATGAGTACCATAAACAGATTTTCCTCACGCTGCCAAAGGCTTGATCATGCCTTTCTCGCTGACCGGCTTCGGGGGGCAAAGTCGTATCAGCGCATCGCCGGCTATTTCCGCAGCTCAATCTTTGAGCTGGTTGGCGAAGAAATCGCCACAATTCCCAAGGTTCAGATTGTCTGCAACAGCGAACTGGACGCGGCCGATGTGGCTGTTTCAAAGCATGTCCGGGAAACGGCGCTCAAGGAACGCTGGAACAAGGTCCCGTCCGAAGTTGAAGCACTCCTCTATCGGGATCGTTACCACCGCTTGCACGACCTTTTGATCAGCGGGCGGGTTGAGATTCGCGTGGTTCCCAGAGACCGCGTTTTCGTGCATGGCAAGGCAGGGGTAATTGAAGCTGCCGACGGTTCAAAAACCTGCTTCCTTGGCTCAATCAACGAAACCGGAAGCGCCTTTTCCCGAAACTATGAAATCCTCTGGGAAGACAGTTCCCAGGAAGGGGTTGCCTGGGTCGAAGAAGAATTTACCGCGCTCTGGCAGGACTCTTATCCACTTCCCGATGCCATAGTCGCTGAGATCAAGCGGGTTGCTGATCGGGTTGAAATTCGGTTCGAGGAGGCAACGACCCAAGAGCTGCCGGCCGCCGTATTGGCCGAAAGCCCGATTTACCGGGGAGGCGAGCAACTCCAGCCCTGGCAGCGGTCCTTTGTGACCCTCTTTCTCCAGCACAGGGAGACTTACGGCAAGGCGCGGCTACTGCTTGCAGACGAGGTAGGGGTGGGCAAGACGCTGTCGCTTGCCGCAAGCGCGATGCTCTCCTCCCTGCTTGATGACGGGCCGGTGCTGATCCTCTGCCCTTCGACGCTAACCCTCCAATGGCAGGTGGAGCTGACGGATAAGCTCGGCATCCCCAGCGCCGTATGGTCCTCCAGCAGGAAGGACTGGACTGATCCCAGGGGACACATAATCAAGACACGCGGTCCGGAGGATATCGCCAGATGCCCGTTTTGTATCGCCATCGTCTCCACCGGCCTTATCGTTCAGGATTCTGAAGAACGTCAACACCTGCTTGAGCGAAAATACGGGACAGTTATCCTTGACGAGGCCCACAAGGCCCGCCGTCGCGGAGGACTTGGCCAAAAGAAGGGAGAGCCGAACAACCTGCTTGACTTCATGCTGCGCATCGGGCTGCGAACCAGGAACCTTCTGCTCGGAACGGCAACACCCATCCAGACCGAGGTTCAGGAGTTGTGGGATCTGCTTCGCATTCTTAACGCCGGTGCGGACTTTGTTCTTGGTCGAGAACCCTCCAGCCGATGGATCAATTTTGAGCAATCACTTCCTATAGTAAAGGGCGCAGCGCCTCCCGTGGAAGAACGGGAAGCATGGGAATGGCTGCGAAATCCAATTCCTCCGGCCGGTGAGAATGCCCTGTTTGCAACCTTGCGACTGCAACTGGGGCTTGCCGATCAGACATTTTTTACTGATCATGGATTTGGCTCGTTGGGATTTCTCGAACAACAGGCCCTGGGGCTGCTCACGAACCATCCATTTGATCTCGCGTATCAAGCGGCGGAGGCATTCACCGTAGCATTGCAGAGACGGACCAGGGCTGCTGGGTTCATGAAAACCCTTCTTCTGCAGCGGATCTGTTCGAGTTTTGTATCCGGCCGTGCAACAGCGGAAAGGATGTTGCGGCGGGAGACATTCGAGGACGAAGAGCAGCCGAGGATTATGGAAGAGGCGTTAAGCGGACTCACTCATGAGGAGGCTGTACACCTTCGCACGATCATAGAAGAGCTGGCGCGTCCGGAAGCCCGTGACCCCAAACTCTCGGCAGTCAAACACTTCCTTACCAAACATCGAAGCGAAGGAAAAACCTGGCTTGAACATGGCTGCATTGTCTTCAGTCAATATTACGACACTGTTTACGCACTTGGCGCGGAGCTGGCAAAATCACTTCCCGGCCAGCCGGTAGGTGTCTATGCCGGTACTGACAAGAGCGGACTGTTCCAGGGAGAGGATTTTGCCGCCATTGATCGCGAGGCAATTAAAAACGCAGTGAAAAAGCGCGAAATCCGTCTGGTCGTGGCGACTGATGCAGCCTGTGAAGGTCTAAATCTGCAAACTCTCGGCACACTCATCAATGTCGATCTACCCTGGAACCCATCCCGCCTTGAACAAAGGTTGGGACGCATCAAACGTTTTGGACAGACACGTCGTACCGTGAACATGCTCAACCTGGTCTATCATGAGACACAAGACGAAAAAATATACCGGGTTCTCTCGCGGCGCATGAAAGATCGATATGATATCTTTGGCGGTCTTCCGGATACGATTGAGGACGAGTGGATCGACAGCGTGGAAAGACTGGAAGAAATGATGGACGCATACATCCATCTACGCCAACAGGCTCGGGACGTATTTGAAATGCGGTATCAGGAAACCATCGATCCTGACCGGGATCGGTGGGAGCTTTGTTCCAGGGTGCTGGCAAGAAGGGATGTTGTGGAACGCCTTTCAATACCGTGGTAAAAGACGCTATGTAACAGCTTTTGCTGTTTCATTACCATATCACCCCACCTAAGGATCAGAAATCTACGGAATGGAAATATCTGGTTCGGGGTGACACTTTCAATGGAAGGGGTATCTGTGTGGTAGCCAAAATAAGTACAACCGGAAAGCTGGTTATCATCACGGTGTATGCTCTTTCCTGAGCAGAGGAGAACAATAATGAAGTGTGATATCTGTGGAAAAGATCAGGGTACAGTAAAGCTGGTAACGCGGAGTTTCGGAAAGAAAAAGAATCTGCTAATCGTAGAGGATATTCCCGTCGTGTCGTGTACTGCTTGTGGCGAAAGCTATATGACTGCTGAAACCCTTCATGAAATCGAGCGCATAAAAATGCACCGGCATAGTTTTGCAATAAAGACATCTATCTGGTCTTTTCAAGATGGCGATATATATTCATCTCGTCTTGGCTAATTATGACGACGGGACGTATTTTTTTTATCTCGCTTCCTATGGTTGGGTTGAGATCAGCAAGATAGATTTCGTATCTTTTAATATTCAAAGTTCTCATCCTCCAGGCCGTCAAGAATCGTTGTGTCAAAATCGTCCCAATTTTCCTTTTCGTTAGCCATGGTTTTATATGTATCTTCCCAAGAAAGCTTGCTTTCTTCTTTATTCCGGAGAAGTAGGCCTTTGTTTGTTTCTTCTATTAAAATGGAATTTTTTAGGCCATATTTTTGAAGAAGCGCCTTGGGTATGCGAACTCCTTTGGAATTTCCAATGGGGACTATCTTGGCATCCCTTGAGCGTATTTGATTTTCCATGGATTTTGCTCCTTAGATTTTTCTAATTTAAATTTGTGATTATTGTAATTACATTTATTTTTGATGTCAAGCTTGGAATCAAAGTGTATGCGAAGAGATACCAATTGAGAGGCCTGGAGTCCATCGTTGACTCGGATATCACCCCAAAGGCCGGAGCGCTGATCCATTTTGATTTCGATTCTCCCAACATCAAGCCCGACTCCTATTCCCTCCTCGACGAGTATGGCAAAGCCTTAAATAGCGGGCTTTCGGATGTTGTGGTCGCCGTTGCCGGTCATACAGACAGCAAGGGCACGGATGATTACAACATGGAGCTTTCCGAGAAAAGAGCCAATGCCATTAAGGATTACCTGATTTCCAAACACGGTATTGCTCCGGAAAGGGTTGTCGTAAAAGCTTACGGAAAGAGCAAGCCCGTTGCATCAAACAACACCACGGATGGTCAGGCGCTCAATCGCCGTTTGGAATTTATCCGGCTTGGTGCGATTTAACGCATCCACCTACTGACAAAAGTCTTGTGGCTGTCGGCGTGCCTGCAGGGACTGTCAAATTACGATAAATATTGACGAAATGTAGCCTATAGGCTACACATAATTATGATAGAAATTCGCAAAACTGAAAATTACGTTCAATGGCTTGATGGGTTGCACGACATTCGTGCTCGTGCCCGTATCCTTGTTCGAATAGAAAGGTTGGTGGCCGGGAATCCTGGTGATGTAAAGGCCTTGGGTGAAGGCGTTTCAGAGTTGCGGATTGATTATGGCCCAGGGTACCGGGTGTATTACAAAAAGCAAGGGCGGAAGGTGGTAATCCTGCTGGCTGGCGGCGATAAAAGCACGCAGTCCAAGGATATCAAAACCGCTTTGCGACTGGCACAGAATCTATAGGAGTTATATCATGACAAAAACCATCACTACCCGATACGATGTCGCTGAGCATCTTCGCACCCCGGAAGAAATGGCGGCTTATCTTGAAGCTTGCCTTGAAGAGGCCAATGGCGATGCCGCCTTTATTGCCAAGGCTTTGGGCGATATCGCCCGTGCCAAGGGCATGTCACAAGTGGCGCATGATGCCGGCCTGTCCCGTGAAAGTCTTTACAAAGCACTTTCAGGAGAACGAACCCCAAATTTCGACACAATCCTTAAAGTTATAAGTGCATTAGGCTTAAAATTGCATGCGGAAGCAGTTCATGCAAACAGTAGTGCAACGGCCCAACATGTCGCTTGAGCAGAGCGGAATTACTTTCGGTTTTTATAGGGATTCCTGTAGCCGCCTGTTCAGCTTATCGTTCGACCGCCGGTCAATTCCCGGCAGATCCACTGGACTTCTGATTTTTATATGAAGAGGACGTAAAGAGGCATTCAAATGATTGCTGATAAGGAATTCCAAAAATATGAAATCACTTAATCACATAATAGA
>JBAXVB010000169.1:0-7704 GCA_037129415.1 Deltaproteobacteria bacterium | reverse complement strand
GGGTTGGGGTGGGGGATCAAAAACGTAAAATTATGCCAGTTCGCAGTATATATCATCTTAAACCAGATATATATTTTTACCAGTTGATAGCAGCAGATTGAAGAACATGCACTTATACAGAATACCGCAGGTGATACATGAAAACGTTCGGACAGGGCACGGACATGTCTCACAGAAAGTTCTTTTTCGCCGCTGGTTATTTCCGAAACCGTTTTTTCGGAACCTATTTCCGGCAGATCGGACGGTGTGAGTCCTTGTCCGTCTATAAGAAAGCAGAGCATTCCGATACCATCGTGCAAAACAGCAATTCCGCTATGACATACGTCGATGTATTCATGAGGCACCTCACCTACCATCCAATCGTGCAGATGCAAGGTCGTCACCATGGTTAAATGCAACATTTCCTGGTAACCTACTCCAAATCGCGGATGGCCAACATTCATGATTACATCATCAACATGAGGGCTGGTATCTGCGCAATGGATATCCTTTTGTCTGACTCTTTCAGCAATACGCCGTAAATAATCGTCTTTTTGTCCGATTTCTTCGGTAAATAATTGAAAATGCTGATTTTTTTAGGCTGCTCTGCCTCCATCTATTTCTTGGCTCCACCAGCGATTAGCTCTTTGACAGCCTGATCTTTATTGGCAGCCTTAGCTGCGGCTAAGGCAGTAATACCATCGAACGGACGAGTGTAATTAGCATTAGCTCCCTTGGTGATCAGTGCCCTGATAAGGTTAACATTGCCATGCCATGCCGCCTCAATCAGCGGCGAACTACCCCTGGCATCAACGACATTCGGGTTTGTACCATGCTCAAGTAAAATGAGCGCGATCGTCTCATGTTTCTGGAGTACGGCGGCAAGCAAGGCGGTAAGTGAATCAGCAGCTGAGGCCACATTTACATCAGCTTTCTCTTCAAGAAGAAGTTTCACAGCGTCCTGACAGCCAGCCCATGATGCCTCGATCAACGGGGTGCTGCCATGTGCGTCTTTTTCATTGACTGAAACACCAGCAGCGATGAGTGACTTCACTGTATATACCTGGCACTCAACCGCACTTGCTAAAGAGATGTTATTACTCTTGTCCATTGAAAAATAGAGAGGCAGGAGTTGGCAGACTAACAGGAGTGCCACCATCAACGCTTTGCGATTTTGAAATATATGATCTCGCCAAGATTTCTCCATAGTGTAATTGCCATAAATTTTTCTGTGTTTGAGAATCAAACGTCTTGCTGGCATCTCGATCCATACCCACATAAGGTATGAACTCAATAACAAGATACTACAGAACAGCGTGAACGCAAGAAGGTTGGGTATGTGTGGGAAGAAGGTAAGATTTGTCTTGTAATAGCGCAATAATATTTGGTGCAGGAGGTAAAGAGAAAAACTGATTTCACCAAGAAGAACCAAATGTGAATGTGCAAGAACTTTTGAAATTTTGCCTCTGCCAATCGCCATTACATAGATTAAAAGGGCAAAAGGGAGCATCGACCCGCTTCCTTCCAGCCATTGGGCAAAGGCGGCTCCTGGCCACGCAGCACCAGCCCATTCCATAATAGCAGGTGTGTAGTGCATTGATAAAGCGCATAGCAATATAACTGCAGATTCTATGATCGTAGCATCTGTTGAATTCCAGCGCATTTTATCTTTGTTGTTACGCCAGGAAAACGAAAGAAAAATGCCAAAAATGAACTCAAAAATACGCGAAACAGGGTTAATATAGAGCAGTGATGCACCATGACTTGGTAGGTGCGATAGGTTCGAGTACGAGATAAGAGCGATCAATATGCCGCTTGACAGCAATATTTTAATTGGCCAATTTTGCTCCCATCGGTAGATCAGAACAGGGAATGCAAGATAGAAAAAAAATTCTGTTGAAATACTCCAGGACGGAGCATTGTAAGAGAAAAAAAACGAAGGATTCGGAATCCAAGCATGCACCAGCACAAGGTTCATCAAGGCGATCTTGGAGTCCCAACACAACGAAAGCATCCAAAATGCCAGTAAAAAGGCAGCCAGATGACCAGGCCAAATGCGTGCGAATCGCGCGTGTAAGAAATTCCGCACATCAGCATAGGTACTTAGTTTTGGATAAACGTAGGCTAAAATGAAGCCGGATAGAACAAAGAAAAAAGAAACACCTTGCCCAAAAATGAATGGCTTGGTGAGGTTGGTACTGAAGCCAAACAGTCCAGCAGAATGATGAATCACAATCATCGCAGCCGCGAAGAAACGCAGCGTGGTGAGCTGATCCAATTTCATGGTTGTAGAATTCATGTTTGTTTTTTAAGCCTGTGCAAATAAGTACTATACTAATGCAACACGGATTCAACAGCCGCCTTCAACGGTTATCCCGCATTACATATGAGCAAGAGAACCATAATCTTAATTGGCTGGTTACATTCGGTTGGTGTGGTAAGCTCACATAAGAACCGATATCTTCAGGCAAAATCCGCCTGAAAGTTTTTTCAAAACTCGAAAACATGGATTTATCCAGATGGGCTTCGGCATAACCTCATGTCTTCTGGCACAGCGTCTGATGCAGCAAAGAAATGGAAGTCTATCGGGTCAATGCTGATTTTCTATTGATTTGGGTTGTCTTGGAAGCCACATCTGCGTTTTGACATAATGCGCGGCAGGCATCCATCTTTTTTTGATATTCAGTGGCAACGTCAGCCATATCAAACGAAATGGTAACAATAATTTGCCTCTTTTTCCTGATCGGAAATCCTGAAAAATACCGGCTAATTTGTAGGCTCTGCTCAGATGTATTTTTGCCTGCTCATGGCGTGACTGATCTAATTCGTGACGAGATTGCTGCAAGTCATGATAGGTCTGATTTAAAACATATCGTGCATTTTCAAGCTCATGTAGGCTCTGGCTATTGGAGGTTTCAACTGAAACCAGTTTTTGCCGGGTAATCTCCAAATGGTTCCAGAGAAAGCTTGCCGTCCCGCTCAAACGGGTGTACTCAACGGCGAGTGTCGCCAGCTCCTGTGCAAATCCTATGGGCATCATCATGTGCGACCGGGGCTCGGCCAGTTTGCGTGCCCGTTCGAGCCCAGCCAAAAGGCCTGTCGTACTCGCATCCAGGCTGAAATTGTCGAGAATACGCTCGCGGGCCGCCCGCCCCATGCCTTGTCGCAGCGGAATATCGTCGATCAGGCGGACCAAGGCATCCACATACGCATCCAACTCACGATCAATGTGGGGAATCAGAAACCCGCAATCTGCATTTAATAATTCATCCTGTCCTCCCACAGCCGCAGTGACGGGTACTACACCCATCCCCATGGCTTCCAGAAGCGCCACAGATATGCCTTCATACTGAGATGGCAACAGGAAAACATCGGAAGCCGAAAGCGCCCGCAGCCAAGCTTCATGTCCTAATGTTCCCATCATACATACCTTGGACATCAGATTTGCTTCGATCAACCTGTTTTCGAACGCCGACCGCATTTCGCCATCGCCGATGACCAACACCTGAAATTTCTCCCTGCGAGATGCGAGTCCATGCAGGATGTCTGCCAAGAACATGGGCCGTTTTTGTACACAGATACGGCCTGCAAAAACGATCACTGTACTGTCAGCGGAAAAACCCAGTTCGTCGCGTGCCTGTTCTTTTGTCAAGGCGCTGACATCGAGTTTAGAAACATTAATTCCGCTATGACATACTTCGATGCGTTCAGGACTGGCTCCTCTCCCTACCATCCAATCGTGCAGATGCAAGGTCGTCACCATGTTTAAATGCAACATTTCCTGGTAACCTACGCCAAATCGCGGATGGCCACCATTCATCCAGTGCGCCTCCTCGACATGGCACAGATCGACAAAAGTCGTCCCCGGGAAATGCGTTCTCAAAAACGGCAAAACCAGATAACCAAAGGTGCTGCCGGTAATTAGCACAGTTTCGATCTTGCGCGAATGGATCAGATAACGCAGGAATCGTGGATAGTCCGCACAACGCAAAAAGTTCGGCAGGATGAAGATGTCCGGGGTCAGTCTCGCAAATTCGGACAGCCAATTGTGATTGGCTTCCAGAGTCGCGCAGATCGTTACCTGATAACCGTTACGGGTCAATGCCGCGATCCAGTCCAGATTTACCTTATCGGCGCCACCCGTGACCATCCAGGGTACCAGAAAGAGTATCCCCCGAATATTTAATGGCTTGGCAAGCTGATTTTCGAACGGTATTTCATACGGTACGTTCTCGTAAGGTTCCGCAGGCTTGATGGCGGGTGCCGGAAAACTGGTTTGTAACATCGCGTATTTCCGCGCGATTGAAGCCTCGAAATCCCGATGCACTGTATCCGAATTCATCACCTGATAGAAGCGCCCGGTAGAGCGCTTTCGATACCACTCCTGAAACTCCGGCAGTGTGTGCCCCCAGTATCCCGCTTTGGCCAACGCCAACCAAAAATCCCAGTCCTCATGGCCAAAGCGAATCGATTCATCAAAGCCGCCTCCAGCTTCGAAAACCTCCCTCCGTACGAGCGAAATAGGGGGACCGCTGTTGGCCTGAAGGTACGCACTCGCTCGTTCGAAACCGACACGCCATAGAAATTCTTCATCTCCGAAATTCACCGACCATGTATTGCAAAATCCGAAGTCAGAATTGGACTCAAGAAACCACAAGCATTTTTCGATAAAAGTAGGCTCAAGCATATCGTCGCTGTCGAGCAAGCAAAGATAACGTCCTGAGCAATGTCTGAACGCCGTATTGCGGGACGCTGCGGGACCGCTATTCTCCTGAACGATTACCTTGATGCGTATATCGCTATCCCGCGTGGTATGCAATCTGGCCAGCGCAGATTTGTCGTTGCTACCGTCATCGACGATAATCCACTCGAAATCCTGGAAAGACTGGCCGAACAGGGACTGGGCAGTTTCCAGGAAAACCCGGTCAGTGTTGTAGTAAGGCGTGATAACCGAAACCGTCGGAGTTGGGTTCGCCGCGACTGGACGATATAAGAACCCCGGACGTCCTTGCGCGACCGGTGTATTCGTGTAATCAGGCTGCTCTGGATTGATCACGCTAAGGCCTTGTCGCAGTGTGAACTACGGAATTCTTTGAAAATTTCTGGCTGAAACAACCTATAAAACTGTTGTTGGCGAAACGACATCATCTGCTCCATTTCAAAACTCAATTATAGATATTTGCAAATGAGTTAATCCCCTTGCTTGACAATTTACAATATGGCATCCTGTTGATAAAACACTGAAAATTTAAATATAGCAGCCAAAATCTAACACAGAATGAGTATCAATTCATATGCGGAGACCTATAAAATACGATTAATTCAACCGACTGTGGTAGAATTTGAAGGTACATATTCTATCTTCAGCAATTTCGCAAGTATCAATAACCTGAAAATCAGCTACACTGCAACCCCTGTAACGTGGCATGGCATTTGGCAATCTCCGCACCTAAATGAACTATTTCATCTCTCAATGTTTTTGCTTCTCTTTCCCAGGAATCACGCTGCTCGGTCAACCAGGAGTTGCCTATGCGCATTTCTTCTAACGCTTGATTCAGCGATTTCGAATGTTCCTCATGAATCTCCGCCGTCTTCTTCCAGGAATCACGCTGCTCGGTCAGCCATTGTATATTCGTCTTTAATTCGAAAACAAGCTTTGGATCACCACTATCGCTTTCCTTCCTTTGCAGATAAGCATTTCGAGCCGATATGAACTTATCCAAAAGAGGCCCCCCAGCACCACGCGCAACCCATTCTGTTCCAAGCCGGGACAAAAGATACAGGAATTCCGATGGCAAGGAATCGGCAATAGCCCCATCCTTTCGATGATGACCTCCTTCAAGGACTGCAAGGAAATTCTCAACCATCTCCAGAAGCCCTTGTTGACCCAATACCTCTACATAGCGCTCTATCCGGGAATGCCACACCTCATCTATTCCATCCATCAGTTCTTGTCGATGAAGGAAAAAAGCAAATACGGTAGCTCGTTCTACATCCTCTCTTGCTTTGTTTTCCGCTATTGTATTGGCTTTGTGCAAACGATAGAATAAAAGAGGGCGCTCCAGAAAATGAATATGCCTTTTCCCTAAGATAAGCCGCAAGCAAAACTCAAGGTCATGAGTATATCGCAATGGAGAAAAGTAACCTATTAACTCAAACACGGATCGTCTTATAAAGAGATTTGAAGTCGTCACCAGAAAGTTCGCATGAAAAAGCCCCAGAGGTAAATTTCCATTCTGCTTATAAAAGGCCACTGCGTTCTCGTACCATGGGCTTCCCACTACATTTCCAAGATCGTTTAAAAACGACATTTTTGTCGCCACAATGTCAATGGATGGGTCGGACTGAACAATGGCCAGACAAGCCGCCAGACGTTCTGGATGATAACAATCGTCCGAGTTCAGAATCGCCACGAAATCCCCAGTTGCCCGTAGAATCGCTGCGTTTAGAGTGTGATGGGCGCCTTGATTCGGCCACGACCAGAAAATTATCTCAGGATGATCTTTGCATAACCGGCGCACTTTCTCCACTGAACCATCGAATGAGCCATCATCGATGATAATGACTTCCGCCGGACGCAACGTTTGCGAAAAGACACTCTCTATCGCAGCTACAATGTATTTCTCGTGGTTGTAAAGTGGAATAACCACAGACACCCGAAAATCAGTACCCGCCCCCTGAATGGTACTCCCTGAATTCAGCGGCATTGGTTTGACTGACTCTCCGGATTCCATAGAAGAGAAGACTGATACATTTTGGGTTATCTGCATGGTATAGAGTTTTTGATATTATAGATGCCTGGAAAAATTGGATTTAAATTCGGTGGAGGCGATACGAAATATTTTTTTTAGTTTTTTAGAATAACAGCTGCACTGGATTCTGTCAAGGACTATTGCGCAATAATGTGAGAGAAATGACTGGAAAGCAACTGAACCTTCAGAGGATTTCCGGTCGTGGGAAACGACACGGAATATCCTTTTAACACAACTATTGACTATGTTTCCTCGGTTTATTACAAGACATTGCTTCATGTTCCGGTACCGGGTAAGCCAGCGCCACCCTTTTGAAGCAAATATCTCCCGCAAAAAACGTTCCTTTTCCGCAACAACTTGTACGAGAAAAATACTTTGCCGGTCAGCTTCCATCAGTTGCATATCCATCTGGTGAATTTGAGTATTTAAAGCAATCTCATGCTCTTCCTTCATCGCCAAGTTTTTTTGTTGCTTTTCACACTGTCGCTGAAGTTCAATAAATTTAATTTTTAACTCTTCGATATGATAGCCTATATCGGCAATATGTATATTTTTTTGTCTGATTTCTTCGGCAAAAAGATGGAGATGATCGTCCAGACGATTCTGGATGGCTGTCAGAGATTTCTGATGATAGGCAGCTTTCAAGCTTTCATCAGTCATCAGACGATGAATCATATGACCATTCATCAGAAATAAACTGTCCCGAATGTAGATATGAATACTACTGTGGGCCTGTTCCCACATATCAGGGTTATCCTTGATTTGCTTGTTGCCATCAGAAATGACCCGAAATTCTGAGAGTATATCCGCAATGGCCTCAAATCGAAAACCATTTTGAAGCAGTTGCAGCAAAAAATGCCAGTCTTCGACCACGTTCAGCGTCTCATCAAAAAAAATCGGTTTTTTTGCAAAAGACATCATACGGATGATATAACTGTTTATGGGAATAAAATTGTAAATAAAAAGATTCATA
>JBAXVB010000168.1:0-7757 GCA_037129415.1 Deltaproteobacteria bacterium | reverse complement strand
CCTGAGCAGTTCAATTATTCATGCTCTGGAGCGGTGCTGGAATCAGCCCTCCCAGACGAACAAACCTGTTTTCACCGCCGCCATTGTTGACCGCCATGATGACGGACTGACCCAGCAGGCCTCCAAAAAAAGCGAAGTCTCCAGCTTTTTTTCCTGGAACCGGGATCAGTCGTGTCGCCGTTGTTTTTTTGTTAATCACGCCGATGGCCATTTCATCCGCAATGATAGCCGCAATGGTTTCCTCTGATGTGTCACCGGGAATGGCCACCATGTCGAGCCCCACAGAACAGACACTGGTCATGGCCTCAAGCTTTTCAATTGACAGGAATCCGGCTCTTGCCGCCTCGCCGATATTCAGATCTTCGCTGACCGGAATAAATGCGCCGCTGAGTCCTCCCACATGAGAACTGGCAAAGGCGCCGCCTTTTTTGATAGCATCATTCAGCATGGCAAGGGCGGCGGTGGATCCTGGAACACCGATGCTTTTCAGCCCCAGACTTTGAAAAATCTCGCCGACGCTGTCTCCGACATTGGGTGTCGGGGCAAGGCTAAGATCCACAACGCCAAAACGAATGCCCAGAACCTGCGCCACTTCCCGGCCGATGAGTTCGCCGACACGGGTCACCTTGTAAGCGGTGCGCTTGATGATTTCCGATATCTGTCCCAGATCAGGCTTGGAATCGGATGCCAGAGCGCGGTCGATAGCCTTTTTGACCACACCGGGACCACTGACCCCGACATTGATGACCGCATCAGACTCCCCGATACCCATATATGCGCCGGCCATGAACGGAATATCTTCGGGTATGTTGGCGAAAACACACAACTTGGCGCATGCCAAGCCGTCCTGAGCGGCGGTTCGGCTTGCGGCTTCCTTGATGATTTTTCCCATCATCAGCACCGCATCCATGTTGATGCCAGCACGGGTGGACGCAACGTTCACCGATGAACACACCCGGTCTGTCTCTGCAAGCGCCTGGGGAATGGCCTCAATCAGGGCGCGATCACCTCTGGCGACCCCTTTCTGAACCAGGGCGGTAAACCCGCCGATGAAATCAACATTTACCGAAACAGCAGCTTCATTCAGGGTTTTTGCAATCTCCACCATTTCTCTGGAGGAAAACATCGCGCCCAGCACTGCCACAGGGCTGACGGATATTCGCTTGTTCACCACCGGAATGCCATATTTATCCCCAACCTGGTTGCAGACATGAACCAGGTTTTTAGCCAGTCCGGTGATTCTGGCAAAGATGTTATCCTTGAACCGGTTAAGATCATCGCTTGCACAATCCAGCAGATTAATCCCCAAGGTAACGGTTCTAACATCAAGATGCTCGTTCTGAAGCATTTCCAGAGTTGATACAATTTCGCTCGTGCTTAGCATTTTTTCCTCTCATGACTTCTGACTCCTGATTCCAGGCTTCTGTCTTCCGCCCACTGCCAAAATATCTATTGGCTGTACCTGTCTTTCTCACACCCGGTTAATGGCCTCAAAAATCTTTCGGTGCTGAATGCTGATGACAAGGTCCAGCTCCGCGGCCTTGTCCCGAAGATCCCTGTGAAAAGCCTGTGCGTCGATATCAACAGGAACATCCACCTCATAGATCATAATGTTGTCGTTGGGGTTTTCGCCGCCCTTGAATGCCGCCTGAAGGTTGGTGATATTCACCCCGTAACCGGCGATGATCCGGGTCACATTGGCCACAAGCCCCTTGCGATCCGGTCCGCGGGTGGTAATCACATAAGGCTCGGCGAGTTGCCCGCCAAGCGCCGACGGGCTAATCTCCATAAGCTTGACATTAAATTGTAGGCGCATAGGCATCAAGGCTTCGGACAAAAAGCAGCACAGCGCATCGGATGTCAGATCTGTCGGCATTTCGGCGATAAAGCTGCCCGAAAATTCAGACTGCAGAATGGTCTGGGTAACGTTTTCGATATTACAGTCCTGTTCAAACAGAATCCTGGATACCGCCGCCAGTACCCCTGGACGATCTGGGCCAAAAACAGAAATGATGATTTTTTTCATGGTTTCACCCATAAAATAGAGGGTTCCACGGCGCCGACACTTTTAGTACCAGTAAGAATCATGGCCTGGATCAGCTCCGAGCGGATCTGGTCGATAAAGCGCATGGCCCCTTCTTTCAGCCCGCCCATAACCGCAACGGAAAACGGCCGGCCGATCATGACGGCGTCGGCGCCAAGGGCCAGCATCTTGAGTACATCACCGCCGGTCCGCACACCGCTGTCAGCCAAAATCACAATCCGCCCCTTTACCGCCAAAGCGACCTCCGAAAGGATACGCGCTACGCCTGGGGTGTGATCCAGTACCCTGCCGCCATGATTGGACACCACGATGGCGCTTGCCCCCACATCCACAGCGATTCTGGCCTGGTCCGGGGTCATGATGCCCTTCAATATAAATTTCAACGGGGTTCTGGAGATGATTTCCTTGAGTTTTTCCGGAGTCTTTGGTGAAACTGGCCTTCCCATCAGCTTCAGGGTGATAAGACCTGCGGCATCAATATCCATGCCAACCACGGCTGCACCTGCGGCTGCGGCGCCTTCCAGTTTCCCGAACAGTTCCTTGTCTTCCCAGGGTTTGATAAAGGGTATGCCGTGCCCCTGAAGAGAGCGAATGGCCTGAAATCCAGCTTCATGGATGAAATCTGGAGCCCCGTCACCTGTACAGCCAATAATTCCTTTTTCCCTGCACCCTTCCAGTTTTGCCGCGATATAGACATCTTCAGAGAGTTTTCCGCCCATATTAAAGGAAACCCCGCCGATGGGTGCGGCCAAGACCGGTATCGCCAGGGAAATCCCCAGAATCTCGGTCCGGGTATCCGGCTCCACCACATCATGGATCACCCGCATCTGAAACCGGCATTCCGTAAGCGCCTGGATATTGTCCTGGAACGCAGCACCAGTTCCGATACCTCCCATACCCGGCACCTCGCCGGCACAGGACCTGCCATCACAGACCCGGCAGACCCGGCAAAACCCATCCATCATTTTTCTGGCCTGATTTCGAATTTCTTTCATAATCACCTTTCCTTTACAGCTTGAACACTTTCCCCGGCCTGTGATACATTGAAATCAAAGAATGAAACTTTTCAGTGCTCACTAACCACTGAATCATTACAAAAAAATAACAGGAAAGCACCATGACCACAAGCCATACTATGGCATCTTTATTCAGAGAAAACAAGACTCTGTTCATTCTCATCGCCGTCGGCGTTTTTTTGATTGAACTCGAAATATTCGCCGTTGCAGCCATTAACTCCGGCAGAAAATCCTGGCTTGAAATCAAGGATCAGCGGGGCAACATCATTCATGTGGCGGAAGGCAATAACCTGAGCAGTTTCAATAAATATTATTTTGAAAAAACATTCGGACCGCTGGATCAGTATCAGGTGAATTTGTTATCCAAAGATGAACCATTTCCCTTTAGGGCCTGGTTTGCGGCCGCTATCGGCATTCCGGTTGGTGCCATTCTGCTCTTTGGTTTTATCACCCGCGCGTTCGCCGCCCTGATTTATGGAGACAGAATCAGCGGCAGCGCTTCTTCCGAAGCCACTGAACCCATCGCCAAGAACCGGCTGGAAACCCTGATGGCCAGCATCAGCCGCCTTAACATTTTCACCATCGGATTTCTGGTGCTTCTGGCCGTGTTTACTTACTGGGTTGTGCCCAACCTCATCCTGTATATCGGCCAGGTGGGAATGGATACCATCATGCGCTACAAATGGTTTTTTCTAACTGTCGCCATTATCATTCTGGGAATTATGTTATGGATAATCTATTTGCGATATTTACTGGCCAAAAAGGCCATAGACAGCCAGACCGAAGTTGAAAAATTCAGGCTTCAACTGGCGGCAGGCGACAGCGAACTCCTGCGACTGGAATACTCGGATTCAGCCAAGATTTCTTCTGGAGCAGAAATCGATGCCATCTGAAATGTCTGGCGATGCAGTAGATAAGATATGAGAACCGCTTTCTGCTTGATAGATGAACTTCCTGACTTTTTATTTTTCAAGGGATATGCTTATGCAGATTGTAACCACCCATAAAAATACCGATTTTGATGCACTATCTTCAATGATTGCCGCAACCCTCATCTTTCCGGAATCGCTTCCGGTTATTTCCAGATCTGTCAACCCCAATGTTAAATCCTTTATTTCCATGCACAAGGATATTTTAAATCTTCGCGAACCCGATGACATAGCAATTGATGAAGTCAAGAGCATCATCATCGTTGATGTCAATAACTGGAGCCGGATCGAGAGATTCAACAAAATCAGCCAGAAAGAAGGCCTTGAAATCATTCTTTGGGATCACCACGCTATTGAGGGCGACATTCGACCGACCTGGAAATGCCAGGAAGAAATGGGTGCCAACATCACGCTGATGATACGGGAATTCCGGAAACGACATCTCCGTCTGACCCCTATTCAGGCCACGCTTTTTTTGACCGGCCTCTATGAGGATACTGGAAATCTCATGTTTCCATCAACCAGGGCTGAAGATGCGTTTGCTGCAGGATTTCTTCTTGAGCAAAAAGCGGACTTGAACGTTCTGGGATCATTTCTGAGACCAGCCTACGGAGAAAGGCAGAAGAACATTCTCTTTGAAATGCTTCAGAGCGCCGAGAGACTTAGGTTCAACGGCTACAGTGTCAGCATCAACAAGCTTGATATTCATGGACATGTGGACAGTCTGGCGGTTGTGGTGCGAATGTACAGGGAAATCCTGAACGTAGATGCCGCCTTTGGCATATTCTCGGACAGAGAGCGGGAGCGCTGTATGGTCATTGGCCGAAGCAACGTGGACGGACTAAATGTGGGCACGATCATGAACAGCATGGGCGGAGGCGGCCATCCCGGAGCAGGTTCCGCCATGCTGAAATCCGTCAATCCCGAAGCGGTTGAAGCCATGATTCTGGAGCTGATTCAGGGTAATCAGCAGGTTTCGGTCCAGATTAGCGATTTGATGTCCTTTCCGGTGGTGACCATGCCATCTGACACCACGATGGATGAGGCCGCGCGTATTCTGCGGGAAAAAGGCTGCGCCGGCATTCCGATAGTGGATGATGGAAAACTTGTCGGCATGATTTCCCGAAGAGATTTTCGAAAAATCAAGGGGACAAGCCGGCTGAAATCACCTGTTAAAGCCTTCATGAGTACAAATGTGCTTACAATTGAGCCTGGCAAAAGCCCGATGCAGGCAGCCCGCCTCATGGTCAAGCACGATGTGGGAAGGCTTCCGGTCGTTGATAACGGAAGCATTATCGGGATCATCACCCGATCCGACACCATGCTCTACTTCTACGACATGCTGCCGGATTGAACGGATACATCAACGGAAACACGCCTTGCCAGGGAGTTCACGTTGGTCGCGTTCTGACCTATCCGCCGATCTAAAGATTTGCTTTTTCTTCCCTGAAAAATATTTCGCCAACCAATGAGATAAGATGCCGCAACGCACTGTTTACCGCTTTGGAATCCGGGAAATATAGACGTACATCGGAATCAAGTATAATGACACCTTCCGCATCTTTGTACCGCTTGACTGTTGTGGTTCCGTCGGTTTGATGAATGTGTACTGAAAAACCCTCGTGCAAAGGTTGATAATGTTTTCCTTTCACAGCCTTTGTGAAGTCATATTCCGGCAACATATCATCGCTATCCATTTTATCTTTAACCGCTGATTTCTTCATAAGTCGATTTTTCCTTTTTGGTAGCTTTTCGGCAACTAATCAGGCGAATTTTATCAATTCGGTCAACAAACGACACAACAAGCAGCCGACCTTCGTTTGAAATCCCAATAGCTATAGAACGGATTTCCGTTTCAGAATGCGCATGATCCGGAATCGTTGCAACCGATAAATCGTGGAAAACTGTCAACCCTTCATGAAAACTGACTTTATGTTTTTTCAAATTGCTTTCGGCTTTTACCGCATCCCATTCGAATTGAATATCTTTCATAGATCGGTCCGATCAAAGCGAATTGTTTATGCTCCCGTTTTATGCTAATTTCGGCAGGTCAAATTGTATCTGTTTTATCGTGTACAATGTTAAGGTATTCTCCGTAGAAGTAAAACTCAACAGGCATCATTTCGTATGTTTCCATAAAGATATTCTTCTACTTCATTTGCAGTTAAAGATTTACCAGAAAGACAACCAGCTACGCTTAAAATAGGGTCTTCCGTTTCCTCATTTTTGCTTCCGAGAAATTTTATATAAAACGTCATTTTGTTTATCATTTTTTGAAAAGCATTACCCATAAAAATTTTCTGCGAAATCTCATAATCAAATTTATACCGTATGAATATTCAGCGGCCAATGCCACGAATAAGAGCAATAAGTCAAAAACGTGGTCGCCGGTCTATACGTGTTCTATCAAAACATCTTCCTTAAACAGAACGACCCCATCGCTCCCGGCTCTTTCGAGCATGCCGTTCGTAAATCCTTTCTTGCTGAAAAGGCAATAGATTTCCTTTCTTTCCTTACTACCATACGCCACCTTTAACGCCTTGCGTTTCAGTGCTTCATAAATGTCGATTCCAACTGCTTTTTCACTCCACTTGACTTCGCCAAAAAGAATACAATCAAGCTCCCGGCTCACTGCAATGATGTCTATTTCATCACTTCGATCCCACCATCTCCCGACCACGGAAAATGGAAAGAACCGATCCCTGTTGCGCCAGAGAGTTTCCACTGCCACTTTTTCATATACGCCTGAAAGATGACGGGGAAGGTCTCTAACCACAGCCGCGGCGACCTCTTCCGTTCTTCCCATCTCAAGATCAGCGCGTCTGGGAAATACAAACTTGAACCAGAAATGGAAAAATTCATCCATAATCCGATACAGTCCTTTTTTACTTTTCAGCGGTGTTTCTTCTGTTGCCGGCAGTTCCCGCTCGACGATTTTCAAATCCGCCAGAACACCCAGATATTTATTGGCGACAGGCTGACTCAAGCCGGTGGCATTGACAATCTCGGAGAGCTTGCGCTTTCCCTGAGCCACGGCCTGCAGCAGTGCAAAATAATACCGGGGTTCCCGCAGCTCTTCCCGCAGGATGAATTCGACTTCGTCATACAGCATGGAACCTTTCCGGACGACATGATCTTTGAGATTCTGCGCAAAATCTTTTCCTGGATCAAATTGCAGCCAATATGCCGGCATGCCGCCCGCCACGGAAAAATGAGCCATAATATCCGCAAAAGACTTTCCTGCCCTGAACTGGCCTGCTGCAGAAAAGGTCAAGGGATCGATACGCCATTGTCCGGTTCTTCTACCGTAAAGAGGAGATCGATACCCCAGGACTTCATTTTCCATCATTGCCATGCTGGAACCCAGAAGTATCACATAGATTTGGGTTCCAGACCAGTATTCGTCCCATGCTTTTTGAAACAGGGACGCAATCGCAGGATTCGACCACATAAGATACGGGAACTCATCAATGGTCAGAATAAAGCGCTTATTTTTGGCTTTCACATAAGCAAAACTTTCTTCCCATCCTGCAAACCCACGCGTTTCCAGGAGCGGTTCCTGAAAAAACCGACCAAGCGCCAGTGAAAACCGGTGCAACTGCTCTTTATCATTCGTGTTCTCCGAGAGAAAATAGACATGCGGCTTGTCGCTGATGAACTGCTTGACCAGTTCTGTTTTCCCCACCCGACGTTTTCCCCAGAGAACGATCAATTGAGATCCGGGTTCCTGCCATCTGTCTTCAAGAAACGCCATCTCCTTTTCTCTAT
>JBAXVB010000167.1:0-7811 GCA_037129415.1 Deltaproteobacteria bacterium | reverse complement strand
ACAGGGCTGTGACGGATTGTGCGGTTCTATTGTTTTCGTCGTTCATAGTCAACGCCCCGCTGTGCAATTCGTCAGGAATTGTGGTTTTGGCAGTAGCTTAACAGCACCTGCTGCTGGAACGCCGAACCGGAACAAGGCGACCTCCTGCGGGAAGCGATAGAATCCTCCTTCTCTGCAGCTCTCAATTAGATCGTGAAGCGAATCCTGCCGCTGCCACACGGAAAGGGGTTGGCTGGGGTCGAGGGCGCATTTGTGCAGATAACTTTCAAGGAGCCTGTGATCCTCCAAGGGGACTACGTGAAAAAAGCGAAGCCGTTCCTCGCTCCAGGGAAGGCCTGAGGCATCGAAGGCGGCGGCGTACTCATCCGCACCTAGGAATGATCCCATCGGGCTTGCGAAGACCTCTCGGTAGAGGTCATGGAGTTGCAGATAGAACGAACGGCGTGTGGCGATATAGATCAGTCCCACGCCGACTCCCGGTGCAAGCAATCCATCCAGGTTCCTGATGATGCCGGGGACATCCTCCACCTGTCCACAGTAGAGCGAATGAATGGCCCAGACAATGTCGTAGGTCGCGGCCCTCTGCTGGCGCCAGACATCGAGTTCCTCCGCCCGCATCGCCAGGGCCTGGCCTGCCTCGAAAGGAGCGACGAGGCATTCGCGCATGACTTGAAGGCAGTAGGGTGAGGGGTCTAAGAAGTCGTACTCGATGGTGGGCACGCCGTTTAGCCATGGGCGCAGGAGGCTCGGAAATCGTCCTGTCCCACACCCCACATCAAGCAGACGCAGACGCCGGGCCGGGAAAAGGGCCTCAAAATCAAGGGAACTGAGCAGCAACAAATAGTCTACGTCCGCCACCTGAAACCAGCGATCGAGGTCGAGAGTCTTTTCCTCATAGAAAGCAATAGCGTCATGGAAAGTTGGCGTTGTCGGGGCGTTTCTGCCGCTCATAGTCAACATCCCCCATTGTCTGCTGGCAGGAACTCCGCGAGAGCGAACCACTGTCGCGAATCGGACCACCAGCGGACCAGTTTGAACGCTGTTTGTCGCGCCAAGTCAGCCACGGATTCACAGGTGAATTTCCGGCAGCTCTCGGTGAAGATGGTTTCACCGGTCGCAAGGGAGACGCGCATCGGAATTCCGGTGATGCTAACCGTCATGGGGTGACTGGCGCTCAGGTGCATCTCAATCTGCTGCGCTGCTTCATTGTAGAACGCATAATGCTTGAAGGCTGCCGGGTCGAAATCGCCGCCCAGTTCGCGATTGATGACGGTCAGGATATTGCGGTTGAACGCCTCCGTGACCCCCTGGCTATCATTGTAGGCCGCATCCAGCACAGACTTCTCTTTGACCAAATCGAAACCGACTATCAGGCGATCAATCGGATTCATTCTGCTTCGCAAGCCGGTGAGGAAAGCCTTGCAGACATCGGGTCTGAAATTTCCGATATTGCTGCCGAGAAAGGTGATAAGTCGGGGTGAGGCGGTTTCTTCAAGGAATTTCCAGCCCTCGGTATAATCAGCGATAATGCCGAGAATAGCCAGTTCCGGATACAAGCCGGTCAGGGCGAGCGCCGCTCGGCGCAGGGCAGGTTCGCACAGATCAACGGGAACATAGGTTATATCCCGCCCCCTGCCTGGCAGCGCAGCAAGGAGATGGCGTACTTTCAGGCTGGCGCCGGAACCGAGTTCGATCAGGCTTCCCTGATGAAACCAGGCTATCATTGCCGCCGCCTCTTCCTCAAGGATTGCCAGTTCCGTGCGAGACAGGTAATACTCCGGCTGTGAACAGATTTTTTCAAAAAGCTGCGAACCGTGAGCGTCGTAAAAATATTTGCATGGTAACTGCTTTTGCCTTTCCGACAAACCGACCAACACCTCCTGCTTCATTCGTTCATGACCTTGGGATGATGGCCAGCGTATTATTTCAATCGGTTGTGTCATGCTCTCTCTCTTCCGGAGTGACTGACATCGTGGTATTGCGGTCGGAATCGATGTGCGAGAGGGCTGCGTTGCGCGATGTCTTTGCCGCATCGACTAATACTGCAAACGATTCGCCTGAATCCATAGCGATTGTCGCTGTCCTTTCCGGGGCTTTTTCGATCTCGCACAGGAGAGCCTTGTAGATGGGAAAGCCGGAAATGGGATCGTAGCGATCCAAGTCAGTCAACGTGTTGACATTGTTTTCCTGCCAGGCCTTGGGGCCGACCGGACCGCCGCCGCCCATGTTCGCATCGATCGTTCCCGCCATAATATCTTCAGTCACGATGGCCCGCATCACGACTTGGCCACGCAAGGTGCGGATACATACGAGATCGCCGTTGCAGATGCCCCGCGCTGCGGCATCGCATGGGTTTAAAGTGACCGTCGGTTCAGGCCGCTTCCGTGTCAGTTCCGGTATGCCGTGGAATTGAGAACGGAAATCGGTGGTGACCCGTGAGCCGGAGTTGAAGACAAGAGGAAAACGCCTGGCCAGATTCGGCTGCGCCAGTGGTCCTTCCTGCGGTTCGGTATAGACCGGCAGGGCATCGTAGCCATGCGCATCCAGGGTCGTGGATGCTATCTCGAACTTGCCCGTAGGTGTGTCGAATCCCGGCTTCCCGTCGGAGCGCAGCAGTCCCTTTTCCCACTTTTGGTATTGCATCATGGTTGTTGGGATGCGGACGCTGCCTCCCGCTGCCCGGACATCGTTGACGGTAAAGCCCGTCCCTTTGAGTACATAGTGGAGAAGAGCCGCCTCGTTCTGTGGGTAGAGATGACCATAGCCAAGGCGCTTGGCCAGCTCGGCCATAATGAAGAAAATGTTCCGTGACTCGCCGAGAGGGGGAACCACCCTCTCCCGGATGCGGAAGATCGGCCCGTAGGTCATATACGATTCGATCTCGAATAGGGTGGCGGCGGGCAACACAATATCGGCGTAGGCAGCATCGGCTGTCATCTGCACATCGATGCAGGCGAGAAAGTCGAGCCCGGCAAGAGTACGTTTCCATATCTCCGGTTGCGGCCATGAGGTGATGATCGAGGCGCCGAGAATGATAAGTGAGCCAATGGCATGGGGACGTCCCTGGAGGACCGCGTCAGGCAGCGCCTGGGGATGGGCTTCGTCGCGATACAGGTTGTAGAGCGGGAAACGGTCGCGCCCTAGGGCCATACTGGCGTCAGGGTTGGGGACATGCCCTTCGCGATTAATTTGAAAGCGGTTCTGGCGCATCCGGAAACAGCGTCCACCGGGCACATCGAGCTGACCTGCAAGCGCCCAGAGGACGAACGTAGCGCGAATGGCCTGGACACCGCTGTCGCTGTACTCGAGGCCGGTGTACATAATCGGCGCCACCCCCTTCGCTCCGGCGATGCGGTGTGCCAGAGAGCGGACAATTTCAGCCGGAACTCCTGTGATCGTCTCGACCACCTCAGGTCGGAATCGTTGAGTGTAATCGGCAAACGCCTCAAAACCGTACACCCAATTGCGCACGAAGGCCTCGTTGAAGCGTTCTTCTTCGATCAGAACCTGGCAGAGTCCCAGCGCGAGCGCACCGTCCGTTCCCGGGCGGATTGGTATCCAATCCGCACCCGGCAGTTTCGCTGTTCGGGTACGGCGCGGATCGATAACCACAAGTCGGGCGCCTCGCTCAACGGCGGCGACGATTCTCCTGAAATCGATCGGCGGCGAATCCGTGGCCGGATTAGCGCCCCAGACCACGATCATCTCTGCGTTCTCGATATCAGAGAACATGTCGATCAGCATGCCGCCCATTGTGACGTGTGGTGCGATCATGGCGAAGGAGACATAACAGAGCGAGCCGACGCCAAACGTGTTGGGCGAACCGAAAGGAAACAGGACGCTTGATGCCGAGGAAATCGCCACACCTCGCGGTTGAAAGACATCGCACATCGCCAGCTCAAAGCCGCCCCGGCCCGTATAGATGGCCGCCGCCTCTGGTCCATACTTCGCCTTGGTTCGGTTGAGGTTTTCGACGACGATCGCATAGGCGTCATCCCAGGAGATACGTTCGAATTCATAGGTCCCCTTCGGACCTTTTCGGCGGAGCGGGTGACGGAGGCGGCTTTCGGCATAGACGATGGCCGGCCCATGATCACCGAGCTTGCAGGTGATCCCAAACTCAGCCCCCTCCTCGGGTCGCACCGCAGCTAACCTCCCTTCCTTGTCATACCCAGCGATGATCCAGCACCCAGCAGGGCAGACGCCGCAGATGGCGCGTTTTTCTGATGTGATATTTTCCATGGCAACCCTGTTCGATTATGAATATGGGATCAAACCTTGACTTCACAACTACAAGGAACTGACAACGAGAGAAAGCTGAACATCACCAGTTGTACAGGTGAACTTCACCCTCTCGTACTACTGTAGATCGGTCATGCTCTTTCCTCATTGCCAGATCCAGTTTTTCCTGATTATAACGGATTTGGGGGGTATAGCTATTTCAGCGTCATTTTTTTTGTAAACGCCTCATAGCTCCCGGCACACACAGAATTACGAACATTCGCAACTATACTGCGAACAGGCATAATCTTGCGTTTTTGAACCCTCACCCCAACCCTCACCCACTGGGGGAGGGAGTTTCTGGAAAGTTCAGATTATGCCCTTTTGCAGTGTAGGTTATCATAGGCATTCTGACAAGCATATTTTGTACTGGCAACGACACTATGTAGTATCATTTTCCCTTTTGTATTAAGTTTAAGCACGACCCTGAACTGCTTTTCGGACCTCTCAAAGCTGATTTCTCTCGCAACCTCAATGTACCCGTCGCACGGCATGTCAACAATCTTGGTCAGAAAACTTGTCCACTCGTCAAAAAAATCCTCATTTAGACCGATTCCAGTCAGATAATTGTTCGGCATGAACAGCATTACCGCTAAAGCTTTTAATTGGAGCTGGTTTCTATCTTTTTCTTGAAGCAACTCAACAAATTCAGCAAGATTTTTCAGCATATTTCCTTATTTACAGTTATACTTTTTATATAATTACAAAACCACAATATATAGTATCATAGCATATAGTACACACTATGTATAGTATTCAAAAATATAAAAAGGTACTGTTTAGATCATCTTAATCAATAACGGTGACCAACCCGCTTCGCATTCATCGTCTTGCAAAAAAAACCAATACAAATAGGCATTTGGCTCCATATATAAAAAAATTGGTAGGAATTTATTAACCCTTTTCCGGTATTCATTTTGAAATGAACAAATGTATAAGCAGGACAATAGAAAATGATCCGGCAGAGTTTTGATCTTGAGATTTTGAAAGCCCGCCGATCCCTTACATGTGCAAAACCACTTCCCCGCATGTTAAGCAAATACAGCGAACTGAACACATCGTCCAGATATCGGAAACCTTGAAAATAACAAAAGGGAAGAGGCAGCTTTAAATATTGCAGCGAAAATCAGTCAAGAGCGCTCATGACAGCCAGTATTGCTGTCTGACTTGCCGTGAACGATGGGTCCACCTAATGTAAATGAGCCACAGAAGCGATTTAGGACGTATTGACAACATCTATATGATATGATATAAACCCCTATAGTATAATATTCCATCAGAAACGTCAACAAATTTTCGAATATATTTTAAATTTTGGTTTCACTCCATTGACGAATTCGGAGGTGATACATGAACATTTCCGAATTACTGAATTCGCAAAAATACATTCAATTTGATTACCAATCGCATTTTACGCGCGCTGCTGGGCCTCTTGACAATGACATCAGTTATGTTATTATAAGGTGTCATGAAAAAAACTTCAGATCATTTCAGCATTGATGACCTTTGCAGTCTCACCGGTCTCACCCGTAGGGCCATCCGGTTTTATATCCAGAAAGAACTGCTCATCCCACCGATTGGATCAGGCAGGGGAGCCGTATATACCCGAACCCATCTGGAGCAGTTGCTGACCATTCTCAGATGGAAAGATGCTGGGTTATCTCTGGATGGCATTCGGGAAATCCTGTATGAGCAGCGTGGAGACAAACCCGCCCCCCCTCATCCAAGGCCCAAACCCGGAGATGTATCAGTATGCAGTCGCATTATTGTATCCGAAGGTATCGAACTATTCATTGATCCCAATCGTGCCGGTCTTTCTCCTGAGGATTTGCGTAAACTGACACAACAAATCCTTGAAATTCATTCCACCTTCATATCAAGGAGCGCATCATGTACAAGGAAACCCCCGCCGGATTAAACCATCCGGACTGCGTGCTTCAAGATGTTCAGATTCAGGCAGATATTTACGAAACCCTGGCAAAGATTTCAACAACTCATCGCTACTTCAATCACGGAACCGCCAACATCGAGGCGGTTTACACCTTTCCCCTCCCAAACAGTGCTGTGCTACTCGATATGAGTCTGACTATCGGCGACCGATCAATGACCGGGCAAATTCTCCCCAAAAAACAGGCGGAAGATCACTATGAGGATGCCGTGGTGGAAGGCGACCTGCCAGCTATGCTCCAAAATCCATCGCCAGGAATATACACCCTGAATATCGCAAACATCAAACCGAGTGAAGTTGTCGCGATTGTTCACGGCGTTCAGCCAGGCCGACGTTTCAACGGCCCGTCGCTTCGGAGGAACCGGCCTGGGGCTGGCGATCAGCCGACAGTTTGTGGAACTCATGGGAGGGACGATTCGGGCGGAAAGCACACCCGGCAAGGGGAGCCTCTTTACGGTCGTTATTTCCTTTCTGATTGATTCGGGCATCGGGCGGACAAATTTGGGGCGGCGTCCGGATACGCCACGGGAACATTTCATGGATGTCCGGGCGCTGGTGGTGGAGGATCACGAAATCAACCGGGAGATTGTCGTCGAGCTTTTGCGACGGGTAGGAATAAAGGCGGATATCGCAATAAACGGTGTGGAGGCCGTGGAGATGGTCCGCGCAAGTGACTATGATATTCTGTTCATGGACATCCAGATGCCAGAGATGGACGGTTTTACCGCCACCCGGAAGATTCGTAATCTTGACAGAGAGGGCGTTGATCGTCTGCCCATCATGGCACTGTCCAGCCATGCCACCGTCGGTGATCGGGAAAAAAGTCTTGCCGCCGGAATGAACGATCATCTTACCAAACCGATCAATCCCGACGTGCTGGAGGCGGTGCTGCTGCAATGGCTTCCCCAGGAAAAACGCATTGCAGTCGTCGCCGATGAGCCGTCCCTGTTTACAAAACAGAAAATAGTATCCATCCCACCCTCGGCGGATCTGGACGTGGAAGATGGCATGAACCGGGTAGGAGGCGACCAAAAATTCTACCTGAAGCTTCTGCGCTATTTTGTCGCCGGGTACATGGAAACGCCGACGCTGCTACTGCAGGAACTGCGATCGGACCAGTTGGAGGATGCGATCCGCCGGGTCCACGCCATCCGGGGGGTTGCCGGTAATCTCGGCGGGAAGAAGATGGCAGCCGCAGCCGAGGAGTTGGAAAATGCCTGCCAGGCGGCGGCGAAGAATGCTGAGAGTAGTGTCCCTTTAGCGATAGGAGAACCCATGAGCGTATTTATCGACCGCCATGAGGCGCTGATCACCGCCATCGGTGTAGTCCTTGCCCAACAGCCAGCCGTCTTACCGGACAAACCGGAAGGTCAGCCGGGGTCTGCGTCGGAACTGCGTCCCTTGTTGGAGCGATTGAAGTTGGCCCTTGCAAGTGAAGAACCCCTGCCATGCATAAAAATCCTGGAAGAGTTATCGCAAAGACGGTGGTCCGAAAGCCATCAAACGGCTTTGGCGGAAGTGAACCGTCTGGTTCAGCAATACAAACTTGCAGAAGCACTTGCCTTCCTCAACAAAGAATTTG
>JBAXVB010000166.1:0-7913 GCA_037129415.1 Deltaproteobacteria bacterium | reverse complement strand
GGGGGATTCAAAAACGCAAATTATGCTCACTTGCAACATATATCACCAACAAGGGGTTGACACAACACTGACGTGTCGATAGGCTGGAATACAATCTCTTATACCAATGAAATTCTTTTCCGGATAGTAGTATTTTCTGCTTTGAGGTTCCAATGACTGAAAACATATCGTCTTTTTCCATAGAAAATCCGTCATTCAGTGACAAAGAATGGCGAAGCTTCAACATTCTTCATATTGCAGCCAATGCTATAGGCGCAAGTGTCTGCGTTTTTTATTTTTATCATTTCGAGCCGGCAGGGTATCTTCATACCCTTATTGATGCCTTTGTCCTCCCCGTTATTGTCACCATTTCATTAATCGTAATAGGGATGCGATTTCAATACCTATGGAACAAATGTCTCAGGGAGTACATTCATATTCTTCGCAAGGGACAAGCTGCTCCATTGGAGTTGCAAAAAAAAGCACAGCGTCAGATTCTAAACCTCCCCTATATCTCTGCCGTTATTACACTGTTGATGTGGGGACTTGCCTCCCTGTTTATGGCATTTTATCGAATATTGACACATCCTGAAGGAGAAGCGTTTTCGGAAAGCATGAAGCATGCAGTCCGTATTTTGGGGGGAACCATTCTTGCTGGGCTGGTAACCAGTGCAGTCATTCTGTTTACAATGGAAACCCTTTGCCGAAAGATCCGCCCCAATTTTTTTCCGGATGGCGACATGGTAAAAACCCCGGATGCATACCAGTTAAAACTGAGGATACGGATGCTTATCACATTTTTCCTAACCAGCATTTTGCCGCTTGGACTGATGGCGCTTCTTTCCTACAACAAGACCCGCATGATGGCGTTCATGAATCCGCAGGAAGTACTTCAAAGCATGTTGAACCTGACAATGTTTTTGGTGGTCATTGGAATATCCGCCTCGATTGTTCTGTCCCGTCAGTTTGCCGTCAGTATTGTTGATCCCATAATGGATATTGAAAAAGCCATGATCTGTGTTGAAAATGGCGATTTGACAGCTTCGGTTTTGGTTAGATCCAATGATGAGCTGGGAGTAATGGCGGAAAATTTCAATAAAATGGTGGATGTTCTCAGAGAGCGTTCCCGGATTCAGCAGTCTCTGAATATGGCAATGGAGGTTCAGCAGAATCTTCTGCCTAAATCCCTTCCCCGAATACGCGGCATTGATATGGCGGGTGCCTGCTTTTATTGCGATGAAACTGGTGGGGATTATTTCGACATATATGTGCCGGATTTATCCAGTCCGGACAGGTTCAGCGTCGTGGTCGGTGATGTTTCCGATCATGGGGTTCCATCAGCCCTGGTCATGACAACCGCCCGCGCATTGCTGCGCATGCGTTCTTCAATGTCCGGCAGCGCCGCGCAGGTGATTTCAGATGTTAATCGCCAGTTGTCCAGGGATGTTGAAGATTCCGGCCAGTTTATGACCCTGTTTTATGGCGAACTGGATCGGGCATCGCTTCAACTGCGCTGGGTCAATGCCGGGCATGATCCTGCCTTTCTCTTCGATACGCATACCGGGCAGTTTCAGGAGTTGAAAGGGAAGGGAATGGCCCTGGGAGTTTTTGATGACTCTGTTTATGTTCAGTCCGAAAGGAGCGTGCTTCCCGGACAATCATTAATCATCGGAACGGATGGTATATGGGAGATGCACAATCTTGAAGGGGAGATGTTTGGAAAAGACAGGCTGAAGGATATAATCAGAAATCATGCCGAATCTTCGGCTGCTGAAATCGTTCAAAACATTATGAGAGATCTGGAGCAGTTCCACTACCCGCTAAAAAAAGAGGATGACGTTACACTTGTTGTCATCAAAATTATACATGAGCAGGCAGAGATGCGCTGAGCAGCAGAAACCATGATCGGTGAAGTCAACATTTAAGCAGACGCGATTGATGTAACAATACCCGGTTATTTTGTCATGCCGCGTATGGCAAAACTTCATTGCTCAGCCTATCCATTAGCGTATCTTCCGCGACAGCCAGGTCATAATCCATTTGAAGCCCCAGCCAGAATTGTGGCGAATTTTTGAAATATATTGAAAGCCTCAATGCAGTATCCACAGATAGAGACCGTTTACACTGGACTATCTGATTAATACGCATACCAGTAACATGGATTGCTTTAGCCAACCTGTATTGACTGATGGCCATAGGCACCAGGAATTCGTCTCTTAATATCTCTCCCGGATGTATTGGGGGAATTCTGTCCATATCTTTTCTCCTTAATGGTAGTCCACGATTTCCACGCCGGAAGCATCGCATCCATCCCATTTAAAGCAAACCCGCCATTGACCGTTGATCCTGATGCTGTACTGCCCCTTTCTATCTCCAGATAAGGATTCAAAAAAATTATTGGGTGGTATCTTTAAATCGTTTATTGAGACAGACCGATTGATCATCCATAATTTCTTTAATGCAGTACGCTGGATGTCTTGAGGGAGTTTTTTTGAAAAACTTCGTTTAAATATTTTCTCAGTTTCTTTACAATTAAACGATTTAATCATAGGTCGTTAGTACCGTTATCTTATAGTATTGTCAAACGGTATTACGCCCATATTAAAAGGCCCGGTCAACTTCGGTTGATCGGGCCTTTTTGTTTTTTAAGGCGTGATTTTCTTTTTCTTGGTTTTAGCGTGGGGCGAGGATCGGGGAATTATTGGCGCTGCAAGTAGGGGATATTGGCTTTTTCAACGGGCTTGTCCTGATGTCACCAGAAGTCGTAGAGATTTTAAAAAAGGCGCAGAACTCCGCATGACCTTCGTCACACATACGCAACACTTCGGCTTTCAATGGGGCATCCTCCGACGTATCTGAAATCGACAGAAAAACAACCTTGACCAGCCCCAGACCGACCCTGGCAAAAACCGCTGAATGAAATTCAGCACATAAGCACCTGATTTTATATGGAGGCGGCATTCGGATTTGAACCGAAGAATAACGATTTTGCAGACCGTTGCCTTACCACTTGGCTATGCCGCCAAAGAAAATGGAGCGGGAAACGGGATTTGAACCCGCGACTTCAACCTTGGCAAGGTTGCACTCTACCGCTGAGTTATTCCCGCTCATAAACTCGACCTATCTAACTTTTTTCATCCTCGTTGTCAACTTCTTTTTTCAAAACCACAGCTTTCAAGATAAAGATTTTGGGTGCGTTATCTTAAAAACTATATCATTTATGGCTTGACCAGAAACCGCTTGAAACGGTACCCGTAGTCTATACCAGACCAGAGCGTATAGATGAGCGCTCCCCACAGAAAGAACATGCCGATACCATGAAAGTTGATTCCAAAATATGGATAATGAATCAGCAAGGGGATGATGGCGGCGATCTGAAAGCCTGTCTTATATTTACCCAGATTTGAGGCGGAAATATCTTCGTTGTTATCGGCCATCACATTTCGCAGCCCGGTAATTGCAATCTCACGGCCGATGATGATGCAGATAACCCATCCTGGGATCCACCCATGGGAAACAATCATGATCAAGGCGGATGAGACCAAAAGCTTGTCAGCAAGGGGATCCATCAGCTTTCCGAATTCCGAGGTCAAGCCACGGCTTCGTGCAAAAAAACCGTCAAAATAATCAGTGATTGCAGCCGCACTGAAAAGAATCGCCGCGCTGAACGCACTGAGTTTGCTGGGACACAGCATGAGCAGAATGATCCCCGGTATGGCGCCAACCCGGCACATCGTCAGAAAATTCGGGTGGCTCAGCAGTCCTTTGACCTTATCGAGTTGAAGCCTGTTTATCCGCATGTCTTTGATTTGTTCCAATCATTTAAAAAGGATTGAATCCCTCTATCGGTCAGGGGGTGAGATGCAAATTTCGCCAGAACATTAAATGGAATGGTCGCAATGTCCGCGCCCAGCAAAGCAGAGTCCAGCACATGAAGCGGATTACGAACACTGGCCACAATAACCTGTGTATGAAACGTATAGTTCTGATATATCTGAATGATCTGCTCGATCAAGGCCATGCCATCCTGGGAAACATCATCCAGCCGCCCGATAAATGGACTAACATAGGTGGCGCCAGCCTTGGCCGCCATCAATGCCTGAAGCGGCGAAAAAACAAGGGTGACATTGGTGTCGATGCCTTCCAGCGAAAGAATGCGTGTCGCCTTGATGCCGTCAACCGTCATCGGCACCTTTACCACGATATTCCGGTGGATTTCGGCCAGATGGCGGGCCTCTTTCAGCATCCCATCCATATCCAGGCTGATCACTTCCGCACTGATGGGGCCATCCACAATTTCACAGATGTCCCGAATAATGGTCTCGAAATCCCGGCCTTCTTTGGCTATCAGGCTGGGGTTGGTGGTAACGCCATCCACCATGCCCATGCTGTAGGCTTCTTTGATTTCATCGATATTCGCCGTATCAAGAAAAAATTTCAATGGACTGCTCCTTTTATGAAAATGCTTGATGTTGCAGGTCAGCGCCCATCATGAAGAATTCGCAGACCACTCTTCAATGAGAATTGGCATCGGCTACCTGTTATAAATTCGATATATACCGCTGGCGGCATTCCGGACCGCAAAAGTACAGATCCTTGCCATTCCGATGTAAATGGACACCGCTTCTTTTGGGAAAATACACCTGGCAAACCGGGTCCTGAACCATGATATCGTCAAGTTCACCGGGCGGTCGATTTGCACCTGCCTGAGAAATGCTTATATGCTTTATGATCCAGGATTTCAAGAACCGAAATCCGATATAGCCGACGGCAATGAGTACAATGATTCTAATCATGATATTTCAACGATCCCCTGTCCCATATCTTCAAGGTTATCCAGCAGTTGCTGAACCGTCTGGTTAAGGATGGGATGGCGCAAAGTCGGATCCATGTCGCATAACGGCTTTAACACAAATCGCCTGAGGTGCATTCGCGGATGCGGAAGGGTCAATGCCGGATGGTCGGTGACAGTCGCATCAAAAAAAATGATGTCCATATCCAGAATCCGGGGACCGAATCGAATGGCATCCGAAATCCGGCCAGCTTTTTTCTGGATGTCCTGCAACACGGCCAGAAGCTCAAACGAATCCAGGCAGGTTTCGATCTGCACCGCACAATTCACAAACCAGTCCTGATCAAGATAATCAACCGGTTCCGTTCGATATAGCCTGGACTGATTCAGCAACCGGGAATGGCTATCTGCAGTCAGCGCCGCAATCCCCTGCAGGCAGTTATCCTGTTTCTGTCCCAGATTCGAACCCACGCCAACAAATGCAGTGTGCGCAAACATGTTCAGAATCCTATGGATTTGATTCTGACCACAGCTTCCTTCATCCGCTCGGTTCCCACGGTCAGGGCCATGCGGACATAGCCTTCACCGGGAGCGCCAAAGCCATTGCCAGGCGTTGCCACAATACCGGCCCGTGTCAGCAGATGGGAGGCGAACGATGTCGAAGAATACCCCTTGGGAATTTCAATCCATACATAAAACGTTGCGCGGGGTTTTTCCACGGACAGGCCGATTTCGCGAAGGCCGTCCACCAGAATATTCCGCCGAAGGGTATATTCGCGGTTCATGTTCTCCACGCAGGTTTGATCCCCGTCCAAGGCCGCAATACCGGCGAACTGAACCGCCTGGAATGCGCCTGAATCAATATTGCTCTTGATCTGGCCAAGAGCCTGTATCACTTCGGCTCTGCCCACGGCAAACCCGAGTCGCCAACCGGTCATGTTATAAGTTTTGGAAAGGGAGTGAAATTCAACGCCGACCGCTTTGGCGCCGTCAGTCTCCAGAAAACTGGGCGGACGGTATCCGTCAAAGGCCATTTCCGAATAGGCTGCATCGTGACAGACGATAATGTTATGCTTTTCCGCGAAGCGCACCACATCCTTGAAAAATTCAAGGGTTGCCACAGCGGATGTCGGATTGTTGGGATAGTTGATAAACATCAGCTTTGCTTTGGCGGCAACCGATTCGGGGATGGCGGAAAGATCCGGCAAGAACTGGTTGGATTTAAGAAGGTCCATAAAATATGTCCGGCCGCCGGCGAACTGTATGCCGGTATTATACACAGGATATCCAGGACTGGTCGCCAGTCCAACATCTCCCGGATTGATAAGGGCCAAGGGAATATTGGCAATCCCTTCCTTGGACCCTATCAGGGTAACGACTTCTGTTTCCGGCGAAAGCGAGACCTGAAATCGTTTCTGATACCATCTGGCAACCGCTTCGTTAAAAGCGCCCATGCCGGAATAAGAAGGGTAGCGGTGATTGGCCGGATCCCAGGCAGCCTTGTTCAGGGCTTCGATAATGTGCGGAGGCGTCGGCATATCTGGATCACCTACCCCAAGATCAATGATATCAACGCCATTTTTACGGGCTTCTGTTTTCTGGCGGTCAATTTCCTTGAACAGATAGGGGGGAAGTGCTTTGAGTCGGTCGGATTTTTCAATCGTAATCGTCATAAAATCATCCTTGTTCGAATTTAATAGGCATCAGGATTCAGAGTCCGGAAGCCGTCTGATCAGGACAAACCGTGATCGCAAGACCACACAGCCATTTTCAATAATTCCAGGCTTCTTCACAAAGCTCCGCCCGGTATATAACACGGGCATCCCCTTCCAGGTAAACATCGGAATAAGCGCCCTGATGATGGGTAAAATAAATGCGTAGATACCCGCCACTTCGCGTCAACAGCGTAACCGGAGAAGCCAGCCCGAATTTATGGGACATAATCAGCGCACTAGCAACACATCCGGTGCCGCAAGCCAGGGTTTCATCTTCAACACCGCGTTCATAAGTGCGAATTGCAACAATGTTGTCCGGCTGAACCGAAACAAAATTGGCATTGGTTCCCGCAGGTGCAAAATCCGGATGAAATCGGATTTCTTTTCCCATTTCTTTCACAGGAGTTTCGTCCAAATTATCCACGACCATCACGACATGGGGAACGCCGGTATTGACGCTGCTGATCAAAAAATTCCCGCTTCTCAGATCAATCGGATAATCCAGTTTCAGGTTCAGGGGATCTGTCACCTTGATCTTGACCAGACCCGTTTCTGCAACCGATGCGGACACAACCCCTGCCAGGGTTTCAAAGGCCATATCCGGACCGGTAATGCCATTCAAATAAGCAAAACGGGCCACGCACCTGGCTCCATTACCACACATTTCCGCAAGGCTGCCGTCTGAATTGTAGAACCGCCACTTAAAGTCCACGGTATCCGAATTCTCGATCAGGATGATGCCGTCGGCGCCTACCGACATCTTTCTGCGGCAGACACCGACAATAAAAGCGGAAAGATCATTTTCTTCAATCACTTGGCTCCGGTTGTCAATGATGATAAAATCATTGCCGCAGCCGCTCATCTTGTAAAAATGTACTGGATTCATAAGATATTCATTCTTGATCATAATTTTTTAAACTGTTTTATCAGCTTGTTATATTCTTCATGAGAGCCAATCCAGAACCATGTCATGGTATTCTTAATTTCTCTTACACCCAAAGCTCGCCAATTTAGTGTGATTCTTACAGAGTATATCGGCTTTGACAGATGAATCTTTTTGTAATTGAGCGACACATCGAACGGGTTTTTCTTCCAGAGTTTGTACGCTTTTTTTGCCTGCTTCTGTATTTCTTTTGGCAAAGCCTGAAAAGCCTTTCTGAAACTCGGAAGAATACGAGAAATCACAATTCATCCCATCCGATTCTTTCCGATTTTCCTTCTTCAGCTTCTTTAATTGCTTTATCAGCCAACATTTCAAGTACATCCTGAGACTCATAAAAAGATTTCTCCCACTGCACATCATCTTTTATCATCTCAATGAAATCCGGTATTTTCATTTCTCCTATCCAGCGAAGAGCAATTATTTCCTGTTCTTTTTCAGAAAATCCAGATGCCATATTAAATGCTTCTTGCAAAATTGCTGTCAT
>JBAXVB010000165.1:0-8040 GCA_037129415.1 Deltaproteobacteria bacterium | reverse complement strand
CCTGCTCCTCTTCGACTAGTCCGGTAACATATGTGAACACCGCCTGAAAATCCTCTTTCTCAAGTTCCGGATATTCTTCAAGCAATTCCCGCTCTGACACACCGCCTGAAAGCGCCCGAAGTAACTGTTCCACGGTTATTCTCATTCCTCTGATAGTCGGCTTGCCGAGCATTATTTTATGATTGATCGTGATCCTTGAAAGCAAATTTTCTGTGTTCAGCATAATTTAGTTTCCCTCCCTTTCGTTATAGGGCATAACAATATATCCTACTAAAAATATCATTTTCATGATAGAGGTGATCTGGAAAACCATGTTCGGAAAAAACTACATCAATGTATCCATAACATCAAGCAGGTATGAAAACAATCAAAACTCTTGCCATTGTGGTAAACTACCACTCAGCAGCGCTATCCCTGGAAGCTGTTCGGTCTGTTTTAAGTTCCCGGTCGCTGGGACCTGTGCAGGTGGTGGTTGCGGATAACAGCGTTGATGAGTCCGAAGCCATGTATTTGCGAAAACATCTGCCCAGTGCAGTACTGCTGAAGGTTAACACAGAAAATATGGGATTTGGCAGGGCGTGCAATGCAGTAACTGATGCGCATGATGCGGATTTGATTTTGCTGTTGAACCCGGATGCGCGACTGTTGCCGGATTGTCTGATCCGCCTTCAGCAGACGCTGCTGTCCTCCAGACATATCGGAGCAGTCGGTCCCCAGATTTATTGGGATCAGAAAAACGGGTATTTCCTTCCGCCCTCTTATCCCCCGATGCTTTTTTGGATTGAGCCAGTCTTGTCGATATGGGGGCCATATTCGCGACTTTGGCGCTTGCTGAGTGCAATTTGGCGGCGATTTGCAATCTATGTTTGGAGGGCGAAATCTCCGGTGCGGGTCACAAATCTTTCCGGAGGACATGTTCTATTAAAAAAAGATGCCATTGTTGCAGCAGGCGGACTGTTTGATCCTCGATTTTTTCTGTATTATGAGGATACGGATTTATTCGTTCGATTAAGAAACTCTGGATATAAACTTGTAGTTGAGCCACGCGCTGAAGTAGTTCATTTCTATGATCAGTGTGATCAAAGCCACTTGGCGGACAAACGGTCCCTTATGATTGCATCCCAAAGATTGTTTCGGGAGAAACATACCAGGGGATGGAAAAGTTATTTGAACCAGTTAGCGATACAATTCCGAAAAAAACTGAAATTTTCCATTGAACCGAAGGTCAAACCAACATATAATTCACCGTTTGTGGTTGTAGTTCCTGATATTCTGGTAGGTGAGTGGCTTTTTGAATTGAGCCCCAATCCAAATTTTATTCCAGCAGCCGGCAAATTTGGAACCGGACTGCGTGTGGTGTTTACCGAAAATGAGTGGAATCTGCTGTCTCCGGGAGTGTATTACGGTCGCCTGGGCGGTATGTTGGGCTGGGGGAGGCCTGTGGTAGAAATAACATGGGAAAAACTGTAGACAGCATGACAAGGAGTTTTTAATAAATATAGTGAATACAATAACTGAGGATACGGATGCCTGGCATCAGATGTGGGTAAAACTGCCTGAGCCGTTTTGTTTTTACCGGCTGATCCTGAATAGCGATCATCTGCATTTTGGCCTCTGGCCGGATGATGCCCCGGATTCCGATCTGGAAAAAGCACAGGAGAGGATGTTTGATCTTCTCCTTTCTTTTTTTCCTGAGCCACCGGTCGATGTACTGGATGTGGGGTGCGGACTGGGGCTTTCGGCATCAATGTTGGCTAAGAAGGGGTATCGGGTCACTGCTATTGCGCCATCATCTGAATTGATTGCGTACGCCCGCCAGGCATATACGGATAGTGGTGTCGATTTTCAGGTTGCCGGATTTCTGGATGACACCAATACCGGATTCGCCGCAAGCAAGTATGACGTAATTCTTTTTCAGGAATCTTTTCAGTACCTCCAACCCTTGGGTGCTGCTGTTCACCTGGCACGCACCCTTTTGCGTGAAAAAGGGAAAATTATTATCGGAGATGAAGTCTGCAGGGATCGATCTATTCAGTCGCAAACGGCTGTTCATCACCGGCAGGACATGATGGCCATGCTCGCTGAACAGGGTTTTCGCATTTTATCCCGCCTGGAGATTCAAAATCGAGTCATTCACACCTGCAACTGGACTATCGATAAATTTTTAACGCATCATGATGCAATTTGCCAGGCGGTGAATACAGATTCGGTTGGAGAACGGCTTGAGTTTTTTCTGAATGGCTGGAAGAATCAACTATCCTGGTACACTCAGGGGAAGCTGGGGTATGAGATCATTGTTTGCCAGAAAGACGATGTGTTCATTCGGGGATATCAGAAAAATGATGAACATCGGATTCTGCCGTTGTTCCAAAAGCTTTTTAACAATCTCCGAACAATCGATCACTGGCATTGGAAATACCGCGATAATCCCTATGGCCAATATCATATAACCGCGGCATTTTCTGAGAGCGGTGAATTGGCGGCTCATTATGCCGGTTACCCTGTTCCGTTTTATTCGGCGGACATACATAGGAAGATTCAGTCCGTTCAGGTCGGTGATACCATGACTAATCCCGCTTTCCGGAGTTTCGGAAGGGGACCGACCAGCGTGTTGAGCCGGATCGTGAATTGTTTTTATGATAAATTTGGCAGAGATGTTGTTCCGTTTATGTATGGATTCAATACCGGGAAGATCCGTAAATTTGGAGAACGATTTCTTCGGTATGAATACTTGCCGCAAGTTTCGTACCATGTTCGGGAAGCGAACACGGTTATCCCCAGCTTGTTTGGAAGAATACTTCAACGACTCAAAGGGGTGAGGGTTCAGCAAGTCCATGCAGCAGGTCTGGAATTCGACCGGCTCTTTCAGAAGGTCAGCAGACATTATGGATTGCTGGTGAAACGGGACAGTCAATATCTTCGGTGGCGGTATCTGAGCTGCCCGGATCGGGTTCATCGTTTGGTTGTGGTGTCCCGTTGGGGCAGGATAACCGGATGGGGAGTGTTTTCTCTTAGGGGGGAGACGCTGATCTGGGGAGATGCGCTATGCGATCCGGATAATGTTCAGGATATGGCGTTACTTTTGACCCATCTGATTGAGGCCATTCGAAGGGAGTCTCCTGTAACCAGGATTGAAGCATGGTTTTCGCCGGTACCCGAATGGTGGCATACCGGGCTGAAAAATCTGGGCTTTTCAGTCATTGATGAACCGAATGGCATGGCCCCATGTTTCAAATTTTTCAACCAGGAATTCTCCATCGATTATTTCAGAAAACACCTTTACTATACTATGGGCGACAGCGATCTGTTCTAAAGTAATGAATGATGAATCTTTCACTCATCATCGACCATGCTTTTTTCATAATTTTGGACTTTGGACAAAATTGATGTAGGTCAGGGTGCGACCAACGGGAGCTCCCTGACAACGCTGGGTCTTGGGTATCTGGGGTAATCTTTATAGGACACCCGAACCCCATACTGTGCAGCCTTGTGTCAGGTAGCTCCCTGTCGGTCGCAACCTGACCTACGTTTGCTGGGATCACATATTTCTCGAATGAAAATGAATTATTGGGAAGTTTGGGTATCATCATTCATAATTAAGCATTTAGCAGACGGGGATTTGGTGTAATAATGTCTGAAGATCAATTCATTCCATTTCATTCGACTGACCTTACTGGCAAGCGCGTGCTTGTCCTGGCTCCGCATCCGGACGACGAGACCATAGGGTGCGGGGGAAGCCTTGTACTTCACAAAGAAGCTCATGATCAGGTTAAAGTAATTATTTTGACCAACGGCTCCAAAGGGGACATGTCCGGCAGATTTGAAAATCAAGCCTATATTGCGCTTCGTCAAGAGGAAGCTCGAAGCGCGTGTGCATGTTTGGGGGTGATGGACATTGAATTCTGGCCATACCAGGATAGAGAGCTTGTGGCCGCTCATGAAGTTAGAGGACGTATATTGGATACGTTAAGAACTTATCAACCGGATTTGGTCTATGTCCCTTCGCCGCTGGAATTTCACCCGGATCACCGCGCTGCATGCGCCTTTTTATGCGCAGCCGTTCAAATGTACGATGGGCCATGCGATGTAGCTTTTTGCGAAATCGGTCAGCCGTTGAGAGCTAATGTTCTGGTGAATATAACATCAGTGCTGGAACGCAAGATAAGTGCTTTAAAAGTATATGAAAGCCAGCTTTTAGAAAGAAATTATGATGCACTATCCATTGCCTTGAATCGTTTTCGCAGCATGACTCTGCCTAAAGATGTAACACATGCTGAAGGGTTTTCCTTTTGGTCTTCGGAAATGATTCGAAATGCGGCCTATTTGGGAAGTTCCATGTTAACCGGCAGATGCTTTCAGGACTTTTGCTGCTAACCATTCGCTCCTCTCTTCTTTTCCAAGATCAGACTTAATAATGAGGAAACTATCATGAGACGGTTTCATTCGTATGGTCCAGTCGATAAGGACATTCACTTCTGTGTTCCACGAACGCAGCTCGTGAAAAACTGTCTGCATCAGATTATGGGTGAGCCTGGTAAAGGCGGTCATTTTTTTACTATCTGGGCGCCCAGGCAAACCGGCAAGACATGGCTGATGCGGGAGGTAAAAAACCGGATTGAACAGGACTGTCCGGATCAGTTCACCATTGGTGCTATGTCCATGCAGGGAACCATATTCGATAAGGATGATCAACACTCTCAAAAAACATTTCTGTCCAAAATTCCGCATCTGTTTCTGGATGCCTTTGATAAAGATATTGACGTTCCAAATGCCATTGATGATTGGGCTGCTCTGTTCCATAAAAAGAAAGGAATATTTTATCAGCCGGTCATTCTGTTTATTGATGAGTTTGACAGTCTGCCGGCTGTAGTCATTGATCAGATTATCACACTATTTCGAAATATCTATCTGTCACGCGAAAACTACTGGCTGCACAGTCTGGCTCTGATTGGTGTAAAAGCCGTGCTGGGTGTGGAAAGCCTGAAGGGATCACCGTTCAATATTCAGCGGAGCCTTCGCGTTGAAAACTTTTCCCGCGAAGAAGTGCAGTATCTGTTTGATCACTATCAGGTGGAATCCGGGCAGTTGGTTGATGCAGATGTGGTTGAAGCGGTTTATCAAATGACTAATGGCCAGCCTGGCCTGGTGGGGTGGTTCGGAGAGCTTCTGACAGAAAAATACAATCCTGGCTCAGACAAACCCATTGATGTCGATACTTGGAAATATGTGTTTCAGGCCGCGTTGAGCACGGAATGGAACAATACCGTCCTGAACCTGATCAAGAAGGTTCGATCTGGATATGTTGCCCAAGTGATGGAGCTGTTTGCCCGTTCAGATGTGATCTTTTCGCTGGATGCAGGATGGTGCGCATATCTGTACATGAATGGCGTCATCACGTTTCAGATACAAATAGATGCTCAGAGACAGCCGCGGACTATCTGCCGGTTTTCTTCTCCATTTATCCAAAAACGCCTGTACAATGCACTGACCGATGATTTGATTGGGGATCGTCTGCCCATGCTGGCGCTGGAAGTTCTGGATGATCTGTCGGATGTGTTTGAAGGTGGACTGAATCTTTCAGCGCTCTTGGTCCGCTACAAAGCCTATTTAGTCCGAATGAAGGCCAAGGGACTGAACCCCTTCAAAGATCAGCCTCGGCGAACGGATCTGCACTACACTGAAGCCGTGGGACATTTTCATCTATATGCCTGGTTGAAAGAAGCGGTTGATGATATCTGCGTTATCAGCCCGGAGTTTCCAACGGGAAATGGCAAGGTGGATATCCATGTTCGGTGTAAAGACACAGAAGGCATCATTGAAGTAAAGAGCTTCAGAAGCCCCTCAAAAACAAAGGAAGCGGTTCTTCAGGCCGCAGCCTACGCTAAAAGTTTGGGACTTGCTTCTGTAACCCTGGCTTTGTTTGTGCCGGTGGAAGATGAGATCATTCTAAATAAGCTTTCCGTTCAAACCACCATTGATACGGTTTTGGTGCTTATGGTGGCGATTGGCTGGACATAAGGTGATTTACAACAAGAAATACCCCATTGTCTGATTCAGATGTTTTCTATGCATTGATCATCGTTTCGGCCAGGCATTTATCCGTGTCTCGCCGTCATCAGGCGATAGTAGGGGCGAATCTTGTATTCGCCTTTCGATAGGGCGAATACAAGATTCGCCCCTACTAAATAAACCCAACTGGTCGAAACGATGATCAAGGCTGTATATTTTTTATAGGAAATCACCTAACTCAAAACAGTTACCCAGACATTGGTTGCTTCGTAAATTTGTGGAGATCGGGTACGCAAAACAGGAGGATTATAATGACCAGCATCAAGACGGGAATAATGGGATACCCACAAAAGCCTGGGCACATTCTATTCTATAATTCCCCGAAAACTCTGTTGTTTTCTGTTGTTTTTCCAACGTTTCGCCTTTTAAGTCACCTAATCAACCTTCCGCCGCCGATTTATAGGCATCCTTCATACTACCCTAAAAGTAGTTGGCACTTTGTGGACTTCGGAGCATTAGGCATCTATAAATGGAATGGCACTGCATGGTCTCAACTCTCATCGACCAACCCTGAAAACATGGTGACCTCCGGTTCAACGATCTATGTGGACTTCGGAGCATTAGGCATCTATAAATGGAATGGCGCTGCATGGTCTCAACTCTCATCGACCAACCCCGAAAACATCGTGGCCTCCAATTCAACGCTCTATGTGGACTTCGGAGCATCTTATGGTCTCTACAAATGGGATGGCGCTTCATGGACTCAACTCTCATCGACCAAGCCTGAAAACATGGTGACTACAGGTTCAACACTCTATGTGGACTTCGGAACATTTGGTATCTATAAGTGGAATGGGAGCAGTTGGACTCAACTCACCGGGTCCAATCCAGTGCTAATGGTGGTATTAAATTAGCTGAATTATTACTGAGACTTGTCCCCGTGTTTCCCCCTCCTTGTGTTATTGACATGGGGGCAAGTTTTTTCCGGATTCCTGACTTATCCTCCGCTGAGGGGGGGGAGCACAATGAAAGCGCAGATTATGCCTGTTCGCAGTGTAATATGGTTTTGAAAATACCCGCCAGGTTGATAAGATCGTACTGATTGTTTGCTATCCTGCCTGCGCGTAGCCTTAGGGCTTGACATGGTTCACTAATATGTTAACATGACAAACATGAGGTGCATTGAGTTTTACAAGTCAATAAACGGTGTATCACCAGTAGAGGAATTTTTGGAGACTCTGGATGACAAGCAGGCCAGAAAAGTACTCTGGGTGTTGCGTCTGGTGAGGGAATTGGATATCATACCGTTGAATTATTTCAGCAAACTGGTCAACACCGACGATACATGGGAAGTGCGGGTGCATTACGGTGGTAACATCTTCAGGCTGTTTGGGTTCTTTGATGATGCGAAACTCATACTGACGCATGGTTTTCAGAAGAAGACACAGCAAACGCCAAAGAAACATATCGAACGGGTTGAATCAAGAAAACGAGATTATTTGAGCAGGAAGTGAGTCAATTATGGATGATCTGGAAAAATATATCGCCAAGAGGAAAAAACGAAGTGTGGTCTTTGCACAGGATTTCGATGCTGGTTATGAAGAGTTCAAGATTGGTGTTGTACTCAGGCAGGCGCGGGAGCAAGCTGGTATGACGCAGGAAGAACTGGCGCAAAAACTTCAAACCAGAAAGTCAGCTATATCCAGGATAGAAAACCATGCTGATGATATACGGCTTTCCACCCTTCGCTGCATGGCAAAAGCCTTGGGCAAGCAACTTGTCGTCCATCTTCAATAGGGTAAAAGTAACAAAGCCTTATGTCGTATATCCAGCCAGTTGCCTGCCCATCTTTAGTAGGGGCGACCGGCCGGTCGCCCTTACTCTTTTAGCCGGTGAGGCACCTAAGAAAAAGGGAATGCGTAGCGCGATATCAGCGCTAATAGAGCGAACGCCATTCAGGTATGAAAAAGGAAAAGATCATGAGACGGTTTCATTCGTATGGTCCAGTCGATAAGGACATTCACTTCTGTG
>JBAXVB010000164.1:0-8119 GCA_037129415.1 Deltaproteobacteria bacterium | reverse complement strand
GAAATCTCCTTTTGAAAGTATGAACATGGCCAGTCTTATATTATACTTCTAAGCCATCTTACCCAACAACAGGGCTCTGTAGCCATTGCTTCGGAACAGCAATAAAAGAAACCGAGAGGACAAAATCTGGTTTCAAAAAAGAGAGCTCGAATTCAAGCTCGCTGCATAATCATTCCGATAGCCTGGATAGATGCGCGATTCCTAACCGCACAGCGAAAGATTTTTCCGAACCGCTTCCGAGATCATATTTCAATTCATAGGCGCCTGAAAATACATGACCACAAAATCCGGTAGAACCAGGGACAAGAGAAAAATGAAAAGGCCCGATTTCTCGGGCCTTTATGGACAGTATCTTATGATACTGGATTATGCGGTGGTGGCGATGCAGGGATTTGAACCCCGGACACTGCGGATATGAGCCGCATGCTCTGACCAACTGAGCTACATCGCCAATTGATAGTTTCAGAAAAAACATCAAAAAATAATTGCTCTTTCTGAAAACCATCACAAACTTGTGCTATATAGCAACTTGTTGGTTGTTCGTCAAGTTAAAAAACAGATTATTTCGCAACAGAGGCTTTGACTTCCAACGTAAATTCTTCCAGATTGTCCGGAAGGCTTGAAAAAACGATCATAAAGGAAATGGCATCGCCTGGTGCGAGCTTGAGGTTGGCGCCATTATCTCCGGACCGGTTCTGAAGTCGTTCCTGGATGGTTGCCGGTTCGGCGCTGGCCAGATCGACATCCGAAAGAATATTTCCGCAAAATACGGTTTCTTCTTTTGCCATGACCTTATCCTTGGTGTAGAGCTTTCCTACGACCTGAATGGAACCGCGGGCAGCGGGATATTCATTCTTGACTTTACCAGTTATAACGAAAAATTTTCCTATCTTGGAATTATCTACAAACTTGCTACTGATATCAAATGGTTTAATCTTGAAGTTTCCAGGGTCTTGAACTTTGGAAGGAGCTGGCTTACTGATAAATGGAATAGGAATTCCCATTGAGTTTAGCAGGACATACCCTCCATAACCCAATCCTGCTATCACAGCCAGGATGAGTGCAACAAGCACCAGGGGGCTGATTCCCTTTTTGGGTGCAGATGGAGCTTCTTCGGGTTCTTCTTCCATAACTGCATCAGTTGAAAAAGGTTTTTCTTCAGCAACCACTTCGGCTTGTTTGATTACTGGTTCTTTCTGACGTAAAGGAGCAGAAGGGGGTTGAAGAACTTCGATAGCAGGAGAAAAAGGTTCCTTAACTTCCAGCAGTGTGGCAGATTCTGATTCAGACTTATCTAATTGCAGTTCATCAAATGTAAGAAACTGCTCTTCCATTTCCAACGTCTTATCGGTTTCTGTGGCTGAAAATGCAGGAACAACGAGCGAATCAGAACGTTTGAATTTTCCAGCACCATCGGCTAAGGATGCTATATATTTGCCGGCATCCTGTTCTTCCAGAAGGGTTTCTATGTCGGACAGATCCATATCTTCAATGTCGTTGAATCCGTTGAGATCATCTTCAAGAAACAGATCACTTCCTGTTTCTTGGCTTATTTTAATCCCCGTTCCGGCAATATCCATCTCCTGGTTATAGGCTGTTTCTTCATCTAAGGGAGACAAGAGTGACATGGCGCCAAAGTTCATTTCTATGGATTTTTCAAATTCATCCAAGGGCGCTTCCAGCGGTTTTGACTCAAGAGACTCTGTTTTTGTTTGAAGCGCCAGATACATACCTGTAAGCTGTTTTTCAATGCTTTGATCAGAAGTAGGCGTATTCAAATCGGAGCTGAGATCATCCGGCCGATCCATGAATACAGACTGATCCAGTGAAATATCCGAAAGATCCATTTCCAGCAGGTTATCCGGTTCTTCAGAAGGAAATTGAGCTACCAGAGGCTCAATGACTGAGAGGGAAGGTTCAGGAGATAAATCTACAGGAAAACTCAAGAGATCATTATCTGTTCCTACCCTATACGTCCCTGCAGTATCTGGCTTATCTAACTGAATTAATTTGTCAATTTCCGTAAAATCATATTCGGTAACATCCAAATATTCTTTTGGCGAAGAAGGCGCTTCGGATGAATGATCCGAAGGAGTGATCTTCTGAGCTTCGTGTTCATTTAGTTGAGATAAATCAAAAAGGGGAGGGGCGGCGGAAAATCCTAAGTTGATGTCGGAAGTTTCTGTGAGTAGCTCCAGAGATGGCTCCTCTGCAATAGGCGGATAAACGCTGAAAACTTTTTTACATTTTGAACATCGTACTTTTGTTCCGGACGGTTTAATGAGTTCATCGCTAAGGTTAAAGCTTGTAGAGCACACTTCACAGGTTACGATCATGACATTCGCCTCGCTGCTTATATTTTTAGATGATATATGCCTGGTAATCCCCTGTAGTTTTCGGCGTAATCCAGGCCGTAGCCAACCAGAAACCCTTCATGGGTGGTATGACATGTATAGTCAACCCGGATATCCGTCTCTCGTCTTTCATATTTATCAATTAAAGCACAAATTTTGATGGATGCAGGTCCTTGTGAGAGAAAATATTTCTGAAGACCGGACAACGTCAAACCGGTATCGACAATATCTTCAACAAGCAGGATGTGCTTGTTCCTGACATCAATCTGAACAGTGTGGGCCAAGGTAACAGTACCCGACGAAGACATGGTGTCGCCGTAACTGGACGCGCGGACAAAATCGATCTGCGCCGGAATTGAAAGATGTCTGACCAGATCCGAAAGAAAAATAAAAGCTCCTTTCAGGATACCGATGAGCAACAGTTCTTTTCCCGCATAATCTCTGGAAATTATCCCTGCGATATCAATGATTTTTTGTTGAATCTCTTCTTTGGTCAGGATAGGAACAAGCTCTGGAGTCGTCATAGTTACAAACCGGTTTCCGCCAATTGTTCAATCAGCATTTTTTGTTCCTTGGTCAAATGTTTTGGCATCTGGACATCAATCTGCACATACAAGTCGCCCCTGATCTCTTCATTCATGAAGGGAATGCCATTGCCGGCCAGCCTCATCTGCGTTTTGTGTTTGACCCCTGCAGGAATTTTGAGGCTGAGTTCTTTTCCGTCGATTGTGGGAATCGCCAGCGTGACACCCAATGCCGCCTCTGTAAGTTTGATGCTGCGCGTGATGTACAAATCGTGGCCCTTGACGTTAAAAATTGGATCATCAAGGATTTTGGCTTTTATGTACAGATCACCGGCAGGTCCGCCATAAGGGCCGATCTCTCCTTTTCCGGATATCCGCAATTTTTTGCCGCTGATCAAACCTTTGGGAATTTTGACTGTTAAATTTTCAGACTGGGGGCCATGTTGAAAGCTTACTTGCTTGCTGGCGCCCAAAACAACTTCCTGGATTGTGAGCGGCAGTTCATAAACCAGGTCCGATCCTTTGATGGGCGCTTCCTGACCGGCAAAATTTCCAAAAGGTGACCCACTCCCGAAAGAGAATTTCCTTCCGCCGCCTCTTCTTCCTGCAGAAGCTCCGGCGCCTCCCAATCCGAACCCGCGTAAAATATCTTCCATGTCGAAGCCTTTGAAAATATCTTCCTGAGAGTATCTCTGCTGGAATCCACTGGAGCCGAAGGTATCATATTGCTGGCGTTTTTCCTTGTCGCTTAATACTGCATAGGCTTCGCTGACCTGTTTGAATTTTTCTTCGGCGGCCTTGTCTTCCTTGGCGTGGTCCGGATGGTACTTCATCGCAAGTTTCCGATACGATTTTTTTATTTCGTCATCGGTAGCGGTCTTATTAACACCTAATGCTTTATAATAATCTGTGTCAGCCATCGGTAAAATCCTTATTTATATCTTTTCACAATAAGTTTAAAGCTGTAACATGTCAAGAATATTGATTACTTCATAAACGTCCGTGAATCATGTTTGTCAAATACTTTCAGCGCAATCATTAATACAGAAATGGCGGAAGGTGTCATACCATCAATTCGTGAAGCCTGACCCAGGGAAGCGGGTTTGACTGCTTCAAGTTTTTCTTTTAATTCATTGGAAAGCCCGTGAATGTTGGCATAATTAAAGGATTCCGGAATTTTCATGCGTTCAAGATTTCTGAATTTGTCGATTTCCCGGTATTGGCGCTGGATATAGCCTTCATACTTGATTTCAATCTCGACCTGCTGACTGACTTTAAAAGACAGGGGCTGCGCAGCAGGAGCAAGGGTTTGCACAACCCGGTAGTCCAGTTCCGCCCTTTTCAGCAGGTTATCCAGATGTATCCCGTTGTCAACAGGTTTGGTCCCATGGTCGGCAAGATAGGCGTTGACGGCATCCGTCGGTTTGATGACAGTTGTCTTGACACGTTTGATTTCAGTTTCAATTTCTCTTTTTCGATCTTTGATATCTGTCAGGGTATTGCGATCAATGAGCCCAAGTTCAAATCCGGTTTCCATCAGACGCAGATCTGCATTGTCTTCCCGAAGCATCAGGCGGTATTCCGCCCTGGATGTGAACATGCGGTAGGGCTCGCGGGTTCCCCGGGTGACCAGATCGTCAATCAAAACCCCCAGATATGCCTGGGATCTGTCCAGGATAAAAGGCGGCCTTTTTTGAATTTTACATGCGGCGTTGATGCCAGCCCACAACCCCTGGGCCGCTGCTTCTTCGTATCCGGATGTTCCGTTGATTTGACCGGCCAGATAAAGGCCTGAATACAATTTGGTTTCCAGCGTAGGTTTCAACTGGATCGGATTGACATAATCGTATTCAATCGCGTAGGCCGGCCGCATGATTTCGGCATTCTCAAGCCCTTCCACAGAGCGGACAACCTCAATCTGTACTTCCAGGGGAAGGCTGTTTCCAAGACCACTGGCGTAAATTTCTTCCGTATCGAGTCCTTCTGCTTCCAGTATTACATGGTGTCGGTCTCTTTCTGGAAATTTTACGATCTTGTCTTCAAAAGATGGGCAGTATCTGGCGGAAACCCCCTGAATTACGCCACCGTAAAGCGCTGAACGGCCGATGTTGTTCTGAACAATCCGATGGCAATCCGGATTGGTATATCCCATAAAGCTTTCTACCTGAGGCAGTGCAATGTTTCGGGAAAAATATGAAAATAGTTTTGGATTTTCTTCAGATCCCTGAGCCGTAAATTTTGAAAAATCAATGCTGGATTTTTTCAGCCGTGGGGGGGTTCCGGTTTTCATTCGGCCGAGGGTGAACCCCAGGGTTGTGAGATGTTCAGGAAGGCTGTAGGAGGCAAATTCACCGGCTCTTCCTGCCTGTATGGACCGAAACCCAACGTGAACCAGTCCGCTCAAAAAAGTGCCGGTCGCAAGAATTACACACTGGGCGCAATATCCAAAGCCGGTCTGATCTTCAATTCCCACCACACCATCGCCTTCAATCACCAGACGTTCCACCATGGCCTGCTTCAGATCCAGGTTAAGCTGGCGCTCAACAACGGATTTCATAAGAGCATGGTATCGGTTTTTGTCATTCTGGGTTCGGGAAGAGTGAACCGCAGGACCTTTTTTGGTATTCAATGTTCGGTACTGAATGGCGGTTTGATCGGCGATTTTGGCCATTTCTCCGCCGATCGCATCAATTTCCTTGACAAGCTGACCTTTGGCCATTCCGCCAATGGAAGGGCTGCATGGCATGGTCGCAACCTTATCCAGATCAATTGCCAGAAGTAGAACCGCGCAGCCCATTCGTGCTGCAGCCAAAGCCGCTTCACATCCGGCGTGTCCTGCCCCTACCACAATAATATCGTAGTTTTTTGTATAAAAAACCATTGGTAAAAGCCCTTTGGTGTGTTAGAAAATGGGTCATGAACAAACGATATACCGACTATAATTCCTATCTGCGACAGATATTCGGTTGCAGAGTTCAGAAAATCTCGATTGACGCCGGGCTGACCTGCCCCAATCGGGATGGCCGAATCAGTACGGGCGGCTGTATTTATTGCAATGCCAGGGGATCCGGTACCGACGCATTTGCTCAAGGAATTTCGATCGCCGAACAGGTTGTCCGCAGCCAATTGTTTATGGCAAAGAGATACAATGCCAAGAAATATATAGCCTACTTTCAATCTTTTTCCAATACTTATGCGCCGGTTTCCATTTTAAAAAGCCTATATGATGAGGCGCTGACAATTCCAGGGGTTGTGGGACTGGCCATTGGAACCAGGCCGGACTGTGTGGATACTGCTATTCTTGATCTTCTTGAAAGTTATGCGGATCAATATCTGGTATGGATTGAATATGGTCTTCAGTCCATACACGATCAAACCTTGAAGCGGATTAACAGGGGGCATGACTTTAACTGTTTTCAAAAAGCTGTGGCATTGACCCTGAACCGGGGAATAAACATCTGTACCCACTTGATTTTTGGGCTTCCCGGAGAAACCCGTGAGATGATGCTGAATACTGCCAAAACCATTGCCAGCATGGTGATTGATGGTGTCAAACTGCACCTGATGTATGTTGTGAAAGGAACAGCCCTTGATATTCTTTACCAGCAGGGGCATTACCAATGTCTGGAACAGCAGGAATATGTGGATATTATCTGCGATGTTCTGGAACTGCTTCCCCAGAAAATGGTCATTCAGAGATTGACTGGAGATCCCCATCCCGAAGAGCTGGTCGCTCCTTTCTGGTCTTTGCAAAAAACACAAACTTTTTCAATGATACAGGAAACGCTTGTAAAACGTGATTCCTGGCAGGGTAAAAATGCTTAACAGAGGCTCAAAAAGTATTTTCACGGTAAACGATATTAAAAAATAAGGAAATCTATGCTGATTACAGAAATACTGGCCAGAAACGCCCGAATGTATGGGGCGGAAACTGCATTGATCGAGCGGGAACCGGCGAAAAACAAAAGGGTGGAAATCACCTGGAAAGAATTTGATGACTGTTCCAATCGCATCGCCCAAGCCCTGATTAGCTGTGGCATATCCAAAGGTGATAAAGTTGTTCAACTCATGACCAATTGTATTGAATGGCTTCCCATCTATTTTGGTATCCTGCGCACCGGCGCATTGGTTGTTCCTCTGAATTTCCGATTTGATGCCGCAACCATACTGCAATGTGTTGAAACTGCAGATGCCAGGGCCTTTATATTTGGTCCGGAATTCATTGAGCGAGTTGAAACCATCAAGACGAAAATGGATACAATCCTTGACACTTACTGGTTTGTCGGGGACGAGTCGATCCGGCCCGTCCATGCTGAACCCTATCCGGAAGTAATCGCATCTTTTGCACCCGAAGATCCGGCTATCGCAATCAGCCTAACCGACGAGGCCGGGCTTTATTTTACATCCGGTACTACGGGCGCACCCAAAGCAACGCTGCTGACCCATCGAAATCTGGAGTTTGCCTGCGTGGTTGAGAATCACCACCATCACCAGATTCACTCAGATAATTTTCTCTGCCTTCCGCCCCTTTATCATACCGGCGCCAAAATGCACTGGTTTGGAAATTTTATTGTCGGCGCAAAGGCTGTGATTCTGAAAGGTGTTGAACCCCTGCAGATTATTCAGGTGATTTCCGAAGAAAATGTGACCATTGTCTGGCTATTGGTTCCTTGGGCGCTGGATATATTGTTCGCCATCGAAAGCGGGGAGATAAAACTGAAGAATTATCATCTGAATCAGTGGCGGCTAATGCATATCGGTGCTCAGCCAGTGCCGCCCAGCCTGATTCGGGAATGGAAAAAGGTCTTTCCCCAGCATGAATATGATACCAATTACGGACTTACGGAATCCACAGGGCCTGGCTGTGTGCATTTGGGCATTGAAAACATGCACAAGGTCGGCTCCATCGGCCGTCCTGGATTTGACTGGGAATATCAAATAGTTGATGTCAATCTGAATCCTGTTGAAAAAGGAAATCCCGGAGAGCTCAGGATCAAAGGTCCGGGTGTGATGAAGGAATACTATCGTAATCCGGAGGCGACACGCAGCGTGCTTGTGGACGGGTGGCTTATGACAGGGGATATCGCCAGAGAGGATGAAGAAGGATTTATCTGGCTGGTGGACCGGAAAAAAGATGTGATCATTACCGGCGGGGAAAATATTTATCCAGTAGAAATCGAAGACTGGCTTCAATCTCATCCTAAAATTCAGGATGTTGCGGTCATCGGTCTTCCCAGTTTT
>JBAXVB010000163.1:0-8120 GCA_037129415.1 Deltaproteobacteria bacterium | reverse complement strand
TTGGTGTTGGTGTTGGTGTTGGTGTTGGTGTTGGTGTTGGTGTTGGTGTTGGTGTCGGTGGTGACGATTGTGTCACCGTCACGTCTTTTGGAGAGCCCGCTGCACCGCTCGCGGTTACCCGTATAGTGCCAGTTCGTGCTGATAAGCCGGTATTCGCTGATAAGCCGGTATTCGCTGTGAAGCTGCAATCGATCGTTCCGGTATCCGTCCCGCTGGCCCCCGATGTGATCGAAAGCCAAGTGTCGCCTGATGTCACTGCGGCTGTCCAGGGCATAGTTACGGTTCCAGTGTTGGAAACGCTAAATGTGGTCGTACCAGCATCTTTTGCCACTGGTCGATCAGACGGTGTTACCGACAGCGATGCTTGTCCACTCGGATCGCCATTATCTAACCAGTATTTGGCGTTAGTGTAATCGTCGTACCAGTTGGTATAAAGACTTTCATCAGCGGACCATGCGAATGAATGTTGTGTAATTCTCGATCCGTCATAGCTGTTGAAATTTATGTAAAGCCAACGATCCTCTGTTAATGGCGTACGACTATCGACCAAAACAGTTATATGGCCGCCCTGATTAATCGCGAACCAGTCATTCTGCTTCAATTGTTCGATGGTTTTTCCACTCCAAAAAGAACGAACATCCGGATACTGTGTCGGTGGAAACATCTCCGGATATTTCGCCAAATCATTAAATTGAGCATAACTGGTGGGAAATTTAGATGTCGGCGGGCTACCTAATCTAGCAAGTGTTGCACCTTCGCCAGCAGCTGGCAGCCCATATAGGGTAAGGTCGGCCATTATCGTCCCTTTGGGAAGGTAATACCGGAATAAATTTCCGGGCACATTGCTGCCTTGGAGATTAAGGCCGTAGGAAATTGTACTGCTATGATCGTCAGGACAGATAGTTCCTTTTGCTTGTTGACAACGATGTATAGGATCAGCGGGATTCCACTGATCCTTAAATCCGTAATAAATTTGCTGATATAAGTAGCTGGTTGTACACGGGTACACCCCATACTGGCCGCCAGGCTGAGATGAACAGTAGGATAGTACAAGCGGGAGTTGATAAACAGATTCATACGCTTCTGCTGCCCGGGATGATGCTGATATGACACAGCAAAAGAATATCGCAAAGAAAAATATTTTTTTCATAACTATAATCCTCTCACATTTTCGGCAGGAAGACTCGCATTATCTAATATACAGCCATTTTGTGACAATAACCAGTTGGATATATACGGCATAATGATATAATTTTCACAAGATCATCAATACCAACAATACCTAAAAAAAGGACGAAATTTCCAATTTCGAAAAAAACAAGAATGACCTCTTGTCGAGCATTGAAACCCTACCCTTACCACAACGAAACATACTTCACACGATTCAGTGATCAAGTAGATATTCACAATTCAAATCGATGAGAAAAACACTATTTTAGAATTGTTTTGAAAGAGAATTGAAATCATGATCTGAACTTTGGTTGAAAAATCAAATAGGCAACCCGATGGGGCTGCCTATTGATAAGATTAGAACAATCGGGCCGACTTTGAATTATCACACCATCTGAACTGATAGCCCAGTATGTTCATAAAACGTTAGAATTATTATTTTGTTGAAGTTACAAATTCAGATGAATATTGATATCCTGGCAAAGCAGGCCCAGCAGGAACACTTGATACGATACCATCTGTCCACACTCCAGAGCGAATAGACACCCCGTCTTTGAAATCCAAAATGGTCGGTATAACTGGTGTACCCGTGTAGTTAAGAGGCAGCCCAGATAAAGTAGCACCTGCAGTACCTGTTTTTGTAAAACTATACAGCACCCAGCCAACTTTAAAATCAATGGGTCCATACAGAGACATCACTTCATCAACCATATCAGGAGCAGTGGGCGAAGGTGAAAACTCGTTTATTGTTGAGTTTTCCTCATTATCATAAACTGTTTTGCCATACTTTACCTTCCCATCCACCGGAAAATATACACTGCCGGACGTTGCTACTCTTGTACAAGCTGCAGCGTTGCTGACTTTGGTTGGAAATGTAAACAGATGCATCGATCCACCATCCACAGGGTTATTATTAAATGCCATCGCGACGGCATCTTTGTTGAATCCAGCTTCAATTTCTTGAATGTTGTTCCGCGCATTCAACCCAATAACTGTTTCAACAGCGGGGCTCAGGTACAGCTTATTGTCGTAACTTTTCATTGCAAATGCATTATCCGCGGCCTCCCAACCAGCAAGTGTCGGAACGGATATCTGATAGGAACCCGAAAGCATATCAACTGTCAACGCTCCCGTGTAAGGGTAAGCCCCGGTTTTAGGACTTGCGTCATAAGCATCGATGATTTTAACTTTATCGATCGGCGATTTAAGCCCCAGGTCCGCTGACCATGCCTCAATTACTTCCACATAGCCAAATTGATTACTGTCAACACCTTTATCACCAGTAGCACCCGTGCAAGTTACCGCAGTCAAAGGCTGACCTTTCGCCAAAGCAACCGGACCAGACTTGTCTGTGCTGATCATTACTGGGCTGTTCCCTACAAATTGAAGTGTACCAATCCACATATCTGTCGGGGACAGATAAATCAGGAAGTCCAGAAGCTCCTTGCTGTAAGCGAAACTCCTGACAACAACCTTGGCCACCACGGAGTGCGTCGTGCTGGTATTAACAACTGTAATTTTGGTTTGAATCGGGTTCTGCCCCCCCATTGCCATGTAAACCGGAAATACCAGCAAATCACCTTTTCCATTTGGAGCCACCGACACATGATCAGTGTAATTAAAAGCAAACGCCCCACCCGCCATTACCAAACATGCCACAACAACAGTCACAGCACCTATAAATCTTTTCATTCTTTCTCCTCCTATCATATTCGTTAAACTTATTATCCTGGTGTTTACATCACGTTTCTGTCATTAACCATTGTTCTACCCTATCCACCCCCTTTCAAAAAAAAGCATCCTCCATCAATAGTCTCGACTGGTAACATAAAATACAATCGTGTGCAAGAAAATTAATCTTTTTTTCAATTTGCTCCTGGAAATATAAGCGGCTCTCTGGTGACATGATACCAGATTTGACCGGCATACACCCACCGGTCATCAATATAGAGTACCAGCACTTCTCCCTTGGCGTTTCGAATCCGCTGCGTAATTTTAATTTCATAATAATATTCATTAACTCGCTGAATACTTAAAATTTCCAGACTTTCCAGCGTATTTTTAGCGGCAGCCCTGATAATATTTTCATATCTTGTTCGCCCCACAATCTCCTGAAAAAACGGAGCTTCTTTTTCAAACGAGTTCTCGCGGTCACTGCTGTATCTCAGTGTCCAATAGTCAATAAACGAACATCTAAGGGCATCGTCAGGCCAAAACGTCTCAATCCCACCCGGCAAACTCTGTATCGTAGGAGCATAATCAACAGGAATTTGATTACGACGTCCAAAGATGGAGCAGGAACATACACAAAAAAAAATGGCTGTTATTGCTATCACAAAAGTCCACTTTATCCGCCTCAAATCACCCTTCTCCTTGTTTTTCAATGACCTTGACACGATATCTTATTTTAAGCCTGTCTTCTGCTTCAGACAGAATACGTTTTTTTTGGGCATCAACAATAACCGCTCTGACCTTTTTTTTTATTTCCGCATCCATCGGAGCTATCGACATCCCAAGGGTTGGTTCGGCATCGGTTGCAAAACGTTCCTGAAAAGTGCGGTAATATGACTCAATTGCCAGATCGCTGACCGGATACGATTCCATTACATGTTTAATATAAAATGCTTGCAGTTTCAACTGAAATTCAACAGACTGTTTGCCCACGGACGGAACTTCAACATCCTTATCCAATCCGAGAACAGTGGCCTCCTTAGCAAAAAGTTTGATCTTTAATGCAGCCTTTTTATATTCATCTTCAGTCGTTCTGACGGACGTTTTCTCATAATATTCCCTGAGCAGAGCCACATCATCCTGAGTCAGCTCAAATCCATCTCCAACAGCAATGATGACCTCGCCATCTGACCCAGCACAGCAACCCATAGACATCATCGATATCCAAAAGACCACTGAGAAAAACAGCATCACTGCTGATAGCCGCCCCATATTTCGCACATCCACACTTATAACCCTCACACCTATAACCCCATGATCATTGGCATTCATTAATGATGATGACCGATAAAAAAGACCCTTTTTCCCTTAATATCGGATGGCAAAGATTTTTGCAAGCAAAAACATTCATCAAATGAGTTAACACAAATTATCTGACTCCGTGAGCCTGCTGAGAAAAATTTGTATCTGACTCACTGGCGGAGAAACTGAATATAAGCATAAATTTTATCCGATTTCCGTTTTAATATTCCAAATGCATAATAATTGCAATCCATAAATATCAATTGATGATTGATTCGATTTTATACGCCAATAAACAGGTATGCTGTTTGAAAGAGAGTTTGAAAATTCGGATACCGGATATTGATCAGTTTTCCGGCTGTTTCTCCGTTTTTTGAGGATTTTGTGACCGCTGAATAATTTTTGCTATGTTTGCCCGCAATTCCTCTGAATTTGGCCTCAACTTGAGAGCAGCAACAAGACTCTGCATTGATTCATTTAATCGGCCCTGAGAATAAAGGACTGCGCCCAGATTAGCCAGCGCCTCCACTGACGATGAATTGATTTTCAGAACTTCCCTGAATTTTTTTTCCGCCTGTTTATTATCCCCTGATCTCATGTACGCTACCCCCATGTTGGTATGCGCTTCAATAAACATGGGATTTTTCTGAACAGCCTTTTCATAACTATCTACTGCATCATTTAGTCTGTTGTCAGCAAGCTGTGCATTGCCCATGCTCAGATAAACTTCATCGTTTTGAGGATCCAATCGTATTGATTCAGCATAATGATCAATCGCCTGGGCATATCGTTGAAGGGTATGTAACAGTACTCCGATTCGATGATGAAGAATTGGAGTGTTCGGATCAATGTTGATGGCATTGGAATACTGCTGCACCGCATTTTCATAGTCGCCTGTATTGGCATAAGCAACTGCCAGATTCAGATTGGCATCCATATAACCTGGTAGATACTGAACCGCCTGCAGAAAATATTTAATCGCCTCTTTTTCTTTTTTTTGGGACGCAAGCGCAACTCCCAGATTATTCAGAGCCAATGGGTAATCGGACTTATAAAACAATGCTTTCTGTAACAATTTTACGGCGTCATCAGTTTTCCCCATCCGCCCCAACAGCGCTCCTTTATTGGATAACGCAAAATAATAATCCGGTTTTAACTGAATAGCCTTATCATAATATGAAATGGCGGTTTCCGTTTTTCCGTCCTGTTCAAGCGCATAAGCAAGGTTGGTGATTCCCCGATAATTGGAAGGGGCTTTCCTGACCACGTCTGACCACAAAAAAACCGCACTCTTCCACACCTCGTTACGCTGATATGTGGCGACTGCCAGAGACAACACAATTGCCGCAGATACGCCGTAAACCCAAAAGCGATGTGCAGAAAGCCCAAGAAAAACGCCATAACTCACGATAAGGGAAAACCCGAACATGGGCAGATACAGCCTGTGTTCAAACAGTGCATCTTTAATGGGGAAAATACTGGATTCGACGGAAAGGGTAATAAAAAACCATAAAATACCGACAAACAGAATCGGACGTTTATTTCGGTTCCGCCAGGCGGCAACAATTATCCCCACAAGAAAAACAAAGAGATAAGCCGTAGCCCCATCGAAAAAGCCATTTTTAAAACCATACTGATAATCCAGGTTCTGCTGCATGGGTATAAACAGCAAGCGAATATAGATTGAAATTACATTAAACTGCGAACATAAATAATGCCATCTGCTGACCTGCTTAGTTTCACGTGCGGCTTCCGAAACATCTTCCAGAAATGTACCAAACTGGATGTCATGGCGAAACAACCCAATATTGTACGCATAAAATAATCCGCACAGTAAAATCCCAGGAAGGATGAAGCCTATTTTATTTTTCCAGCCCTGCCAGGTTTGATCGTAAATGGCATATTCAACCAGCAGAATCGCCAGGGGCAGACTGGCGGAATTCTGTTTGCTTAAAAACGCCATCACGCCGCAAAAAAACGCTACCAGGAAAAATCCGCAGCAAACAACCTGTTTTCCGGCGAATCTTGCATCCCTGGCAATAATGTAACTCAGCACTGATCCCAGATAAAAAAAAGCGGCCATTGCAGTGTATCGCTGTGCAATGTAGGTCACCGCCTGTGTTTGAAGTGGATGTGCGATAAAAATCAGCGCGGCGAAAAGTGCAGCAAGGTAACTGTTTGGGTTGTCCGCTCCGGACAGTTTTCTAAAAATTATCCTGGACAGAAAAAAAACCAGAACACCATTTGCAATATGGATGAAAAGATTGACGAGATGGTAACCAAACACCCGGAGCTTGCCGAAATGATAATTCAGGGCAAAGGTAAAATCAACCACGGGTCTTGGAGATCGCAACACATCTGGCGTATAAAAATTACGCATATCCCTGATTTTGGTGTTTTCCTGAATCGTGTGCTGATCGTCAAAAACGAATGGCGCATGAAAGGTGTTGCCGTAAATCACCGCCGCCGTTAAACATATCAGGGATAACACCAGCCCATAACGCCACCATCGAGAGGCGCAATTATTAAAACCTTGATTTATTAAATGCATATATGATTTCATGGATTGTGTGAAACCTTTAAAATGAGCCTATTTTTTTTGATTCCCACCAGCCTGCAGGTCTGCGACCTTCTGGGAAAACTCCCGGGTGATTTGATCCGCCTCACTTCTGTTTTTGATGACATGGGGAGTAATCATGAAGATCAGCTCAATTTTCTGGTTCTCTTTTTTTATTCCGCCGAATAAGTACCCCAGAACCGGAATATCCTTCAGAAAGGGAATCCCGGACTGGCTGGTATTCTTCTTGGACTTCATCAAACCGGCCATGACCACGGTCTGGTTGTCCTCCACCACCAGAGATGTTTCGGCTCTTCGCGTCAGGAAGGTATAATTATTGAGTTCAATTATGAAGGTGCCGATATCGCTGACTTCCTGGATCAACTCCATTTTGACCAGCCCGCTGGAATTGATGTGCGGCTTTACTGTAAGCAGAATTCCGGTTTTCCGGTATTGGACAGTGTTGGTTACGCTGTTGGTGTTTATGGTGCTGGTCACTGTTCCTGTGACCGTCGGAACATCTTCGCCCACTTCAATGATGGCTTCCGTGTTGTCCAGCGCCAGAATATTGGGGGACGACAGAATGTTGACATCCCCGTCGCTTCCCAATGCAAATACCAGGCCCCTTAAAAAATCCACGGGATCATAGACGGTCAAAAAAAAGCCGGCGGCGCTTCCCAGCGGCGTGTTGATGTTCCTTTTGTAAGTGGAGTCCAACGCTCCCTGAGTGGTGTAATCGCCGCCGCTTCCGCCAAGCGAGCCGATGTTTTTGTTCAGAAACCATTCGATGCCGTAATCAAGTTTGCCGTTGAGGGAAATTTCCGCCACCAGAACGTTGATCAGCACTTGGCGGGGCTGAATATCCAGTTGCTTCAGGATGGTCAGAACCCTTTTATAGTCACGGTTGCTGGCCTTGAAGACAATGGCGTTATTAGCTTCATCCGGAATGATTTCAACAGTACCGGCAAAGTCATCATCTCCGGCGGTTTTTCCGGTGCCTGTCGCCGTCGGCCTGACGATGGTTTGCTTGGACTGGGAAGGCGTGTTAGTCTTTTGCTGTGAAGATGTGGAACTCTGCACCCCAAGGCCTCCACCGGCGGAACCAGAACCGGAACCGGAACTGCCCATTCTGGACTTGGAACCTGTGGATTTGCCAGTTGAGGAGGTTGAGGATTTGGAAGATCGAGCTGTGCCGGTTTTCCCCAGAAAAACCTGCGAAAGCACATCTGCAAGATCCAATGCCGACGCATTTTCAACAAAATACACAAACACATTGGTCTCGGACTCGGTTACATGATCCATGGCCGAGAGCCAATCCTGAACCAGCGTAAGGATGGACGGCCACCTGGTAACCACAAGAATGGCATTCATGCTCTTGATGGGAAATATTTCAAAGCTTCCCTCCACAGCGCCCTGCCTT
>JBAXVB010000162.1:0-8211 GCA_037129415.1 Deltaproteobacteria bacterium | reverse complement strand
GAGGGTTGGGGTGGGGGATCAAAAACGTAAAATTATGCCAGTTCGCAGTATATATAAATGTGGTGGCCAACAAAGAGCAAACCATCATGAAGCAACCATTGGTTCCATATATTAATTTGCCGCCAGACCGGGACGGTCTGGCTACAACCCTCAATTTCGGGGTATTCTTTGTTGGAAATCACCTTAAGTTTCTCGATCTTCCCGGCGCGGCCACCGACGGAAAGACACTCTTGAGGTTGAAGTTCGCTTTGAGCGCGCAGCCTGAAAGAAGAGATATTTCCACCAGTGGATAGTAGCTGATTATAACGAGACATCCCTGAAATTTCCCCTGATTTTACTTGAGCTGATTGATGAAATACCCAAATGCCTCAAGCCTTTTTTTGACATTGAGCGATTCCTGGTCATCAGTTTAATGAAAACATCGTTTAGATCCGCATCAGTTCTATCCGGGAACATATCTTGAACAATTCGGGAAGGGGGGCCGGAAACCACGATTTTGCCTTCATTGATCATGACTACCCGGTCGCAGTGCTGAGCTTCATCCATGTAGTGGGTGGTCACAAAAATGGTAACGCCTGTTGTGGTCAACTGCCGGATAAAAGTCCAGAAATGCCTTCGGGTAATGGGATCAACTCCCGATGTTGGCTCATCCAGAAAGAGTATTTGTGGCTCGTGAAGCAGGGCGCACCCCAGAGCCAGGCGCTGACGCCATCCCGGCGGCAGTTCCCTGGTAAGGCGATGTTTTGCATTTTCGAGCCGGGTCATCTCCAGAACCCATTGGGTTCGCTCTTTCCATTTTTCCGTAGGAACGCTGTAAATCCCCAGATAAAACCGGATATTTTCAAACGGAGTCATGTCTTCATAGAGGGAGAATTTCTGAGACATATACCCGATGTTGTGTTTGATTTCCTCGGACTGGGTAAAAATGTCAAGGCCCGCCACATGCCCCGTGCCGGCGGTTGGCGTGATAATGCCGCAAAGCATGCGAATGGTGGTGGACTTACCCGCGCCGTTTGGCCCCAGAAAGCCAAATATCTCCCCTTTCTGAACCGAAAACGAGATTTGGTCAACGGCGACAAAGCGACCGAAGCGCTTGACAAGATTCTGAACGGCCACAGCTTCAGATGCCAAAATGGTCTCCTGAAAGCATCCGGTCTGCGGCCTCAATGCGATGGATCATGGCCTGTTCAAGGCTGGAAAAATCTGCGCGAAACGCGGACGGAGCAGCTTGATCCAAAACATGAGCATTGTGCATCAGGATAATCTGATCGCATTTCTCGCCTTCATCCAGATAGGCTGTGGACACAAGGATGGTCATACCTTCTTTTTGCATGGCACAGAGAATTTCCCAGAATTCCTTTCTGGAAACCGGATCGACCCCGTTGGTTGGCTCATCCAGAATCAGCAATCTTGGCTGATGTACCAGCACGCAGGCCAGCCCCAGTTTCTGTTTCATCCCTCCGGAAAGATCACGGGCCAGCCGGTCCTGAAACGGCGTTAGATTGGAAAAACCAAGATACTGATCTTTTCGTTTTTTTCTTTCTGATCCAAAAATTCCAAAAATATCCATGAAAAAGTCCATGTTCTCTGCAACCGTCAGATCTGAATACAATCCAAAGCGCTGTGGCATATAGCCAATCAGTTCCTTCACACGGGCTCTGTCTTGAACAACATCTATTCCATCAATTTGAATTCGGCCAGTTGAGGGCCGGATCATGGCGGCAATCATTCGAAGCAGGGTGGTTTTGCCGGCCCCATCCGATCCCACAAATCCGAAAATTGAACCGGCCTGAACCGAAAAAGAGACTTGAGACACCGCCTCAACTTTCCCAAAACGCATGGATACCTGATCCACCCGAAGTATCGGGGAGTCGGTATTGCTAAGATTTTTCAGCGCAAAGTCCATCTCACCTTATTCTACTTTATTTGTTTTTCGAATTATCATCCGATAAAGCTCATGAGGGTCTGGTTGAATCGCTCCGGGTCCTGGATATGAAGAGCGTGTCCACAGCCGTCAAAGGGAACTACGGACACCTCCGGCGAGCGAACCATGGCGGACTGCATGTAGGCGTAAGTATCCTCCCCGTAATAGTTGCTCTCCTTTCCCCAGGCCAGCAAGCACGGAACGGCGATTTCGGCCAACTGGGGACGGTAGTCCTGCATCATCAGGGAAATCCAGAAGAAAAGAATCACATGGGGAGTATTCCGCTTGGCCTCTTCGTAGAGCCAGGCCAGATCGTCCTTCCAGGGAAAATCGGGGGCAGTAAATATGTTCACTCCTGGTTCGACGTGGGACCGGTTGAACAGCCGGGGGATCATCATGGCGCTGTACTTTTCCCAGTTATCGCTCATGATGGACATCAGCAACAGATTGTCCTGTTGCGTGAAATCGCCAGGCTTTCCGCTGATGCCCCGCACTCCGTAAGCCCAGTCATCCGCTTTCATGACTTTGGGCGCCATGTCGATAATGGTGATTTTATGGAGATTCCGGCACTGGAACTGCTTGACGTACTCGAAGATAACATGGCCTCCCATAGACCAGCCAACCAGCGTGACATCTTGCAGGCCCAGATAGGCGATCAGTTCGCTGATATCCTTCGCCAGGCGCGGGATAGTGAGTCCATCCTTCGGCCGGTCCGAATCGCCGTGACCCCGCAGATCGCAGGTAATCACCTGGTATTCCCGGCTAAGTGCGGGAATCTGTTTTCTGTAATGGCGGCGACTCGCCGTGAGTCCGTGAATGAGAACAACAGGCTTTCCCTTCCCCTTGTCCTCGTAGTAGAGCTTTACATGATCTTCAGTGATAAAAAATGGCATTGTATTCTCCTCCGTCTGTCAATGTTCTGTTTCGATTTTTAAGAAATACCGATTGAAAGAGTACATGCTGTCGAGCCGGGCTGATCTGAGATCTTTCAGCGCAAGGTCCATCTCATCGAAACCAGGCATCAGCAGGCATTCCGGATTTTAATTCCATGTTGGGATTAGTCAGCGAAATCTTTACCAGATACACTAATTTCACACGCTCTTTTCGGGTTTGGATGATTTTAGGCGTAAACTCGCCTTCAGGTGAAATATAGGATACGTATCCGTCATATTTTTTGTCCGGAAAAGTATCGATTTTAACTTCTACCTTTTGTCCGGGCCGGATTTTGCCAATCTGTGTTTCATCCACAAACACTTTCATGTCAATCCTGGAAAGATCGGCCAGAGATATGACTTCACGTCCCGGCGTTACAACTTCGCCCGGCTCGACATTTCGGCTGGTCAGCATGGCGTCAAAAGGTGCAGGAAGCCGGGTATAGCCCAGTTGTATTTCCACCAGATTCAACGCGGATTCCGCGGACTTAACTCTGGCGACGGATGCCTGAATATCGGCCTGGACAGCGTCCATTTTTTTCAGATTTCCCTGTGACAACACCAACGTAGCCCGGGCCTCAGAAAGTCTTGCTCTTGCGGCGTCGACAGATTCCTTCCGGAATCCTTCTTTAGCCAGGTCAAAAGCTTCTGCTGCGCGCTGTCTGGTTTTTGCTGCGGTTTCATATTTCAGCGAAGCCCCATCCCGTTCTTTTTCAGCAATGTATCCGCTCTGAAAAAGATCGTCAAACCTGCGTTTGTCTTTTCTGGCATCATCAAGTGTAATTTCCGCCTCCTGAAAAGACAACCTGGCGCGCTCAACATCCTGGGACCGGTTCCCCCTTTCCTGCTCGGCAAGTAGTGCTGCCGCAACCTTAACCGCGGATTCTGCACGGCTGACCTCCGCCGGAAGAGTATTTCGATAGATTTCCAGGCTGATCTCAAGCTGTTTTCGGTTTTCAACGGCCTGGGTCATATTGGCCCGGGCCTGGTCCAGGCGGGCCAGAAATTCTTCAGGTTCCAGTTCTGCAATACACTGGCCGGCTTTCACAGACTGTCCCTCATTTAGATTAACCTGTTTGACCCTTCCCGATACCAGAAAGGACAGATTCGATCTGGTGGATTCCAAAGTTCCTGAATAATATAGATCCGCACTGCGTTCCTGGTGTTGGCCCAAGAAAACCAGTGAACCCACGGCCATCAACAGCAACAAAACCCCAAGCAATATCAGCTTTTTTTTCACATCTCGCCCTCCTAAAGGATACGGGGTAGGGGGGCGGGTTCCAAACCTGCCCCTACTTCATTTATGCCCATTATCTTTTATTTTTTTAAGCTTCAGGATCACCACCGTTCCCTGGCCAATTTGGCTTTCCACATCCAGGCACCCCCCATATACTTCCAGAAGGCGATGGACAATGGAAAGCCCCAGCCCTGTGCCGCTGGCTTTTGTCGTAAAAAAGGGATTAAAAATCAACTGGAGGTTTTCAGGGGATATCCCATCCCCCGAATCCGTGATACGAATCTCAACAAGTCCATTTTGCTGATTCTGCATGTGGACATGGATTTTTCCCTGATCTGGAATGGCTTCAGCAGCATTCAAAAGAAGATTCCAGAGTATCTGGCGGAAATGAATCGGATCCATGGCGATTCGAACACCTGGGATCAGTTCTGTTGTTATGGAAACTCGCCTGTAGCAACGCATATCTTTTTGAAACAGGTTCAGTGTCTCAACCAGAACATCCTCCACCAAAAACTCGGTGACATTACCCGACTGGGGCCTGGCGAACAACAAAAAATCGCTTAACAATATGCCTAACCGATCCGCCTCTCTCAAAACAATTCGCATCAGTTTTTCTTGACCGGGATGGAATTGCAGCTCTTCTTTCAGTATCTGAATAGATCCGGTCAGGGATGCCAGCGGATTTCTGATCTCATGAGCAAGCCCGGCAGCCATTTCTCCCATGTATGCCATGCGATCGACACGACGGACATGCTCTTCCATTGCTATCAGTTTTTTTCTGGAAGACCTGGCCTGTTCAGCCAGAAGACTACTTAAAAATGCAACGGCGAAACAGGCGATCATGGTAATGACAATCTTGTATGTTATCTGAGTCAGATCATCCGATAGCAGTGACCGGACATTGAAAAATGGCTTCAGAATGCCATAATACTCAAGTTCTACCATCAGACCATACTGGATACTTGACAAAGCAGCAATAAACATACTGCCTTTCCTGAAAAACAACAGGCTTGAGTACACGATTACCAGAATATACAAAAACGGAAAAATACTTGAATAACAGCCTGTTGCAAATATAATAAGTGAAACCACAACCGTATCAAGAATAATCTGGAGGTAGGCTATCCCCAGAAGATAAATACCGTATCTAAGAATGACGGCATATCCAATTGAGAGGATAAATACGCCTGCAATAATGCCATATAAAAAATTAAGAGAAGGGTTTGGGGAGACGATCTGCTGTCTATAGTGAACGAAGATTGTTGATCCCAGCAGAGACACGGTAAAAAAAACCCTGAAAAACATCAGCCATCGAATTTTTTTCAGAAGATCATTATCATTACGAACAGGAGTATCCATCATATCAGCCAGAAATCGCCCCGGCCAGTTTGAATATTGGCAAATACATGGCAACGACAAGCCCTCCGATGGTTACCCCCAAAAAAACCAGCATGAAGGGTTCAATCAGGGACGTGAGATTTTCAACCGCCTGATCCACTTCTTCATCATAAAAATCCGCTATTTTTTCCAGCATGGCATCCAGCGCACCGGTAGATTCACCTACAGAGATCATCTGGCAGACCATTGCCGGAAAAACGCTACTTTCAGACAGCGGTTCAGCCATGGTTTGCCCCTCCGCAATTGCAGAGCGCACATTGTAAAGGGCACCCTCGATTGTTTTATTGCCGGAAGTTTTGGCTGTAATATCAAGCGCATCCAAAATGGCAACCCCGCTGGCCAGCATGGTGCCCATGGTGCGGGTGAATTTGGCTACCGAAACTTTTCTAATCAGCATGCCGACAACAGGCACTGACAACACGAGCCTGTCGGCAAGAATCCGGCCTTTTGGCGTTCTGTAAAATCGTTTGAAAGCAAAAATAAAAATGACCATGGCACCAAGAATATAAAGAATCTTGCTTTTGACAAAATTACTCATGGCAACGACTATTTGCGTGGGCAAGGGCAGTTCTTTGCCGAAATCGGCAAACATCTGCTGAAAAACCGGAATAACAAATACCAGAATGACAGCCAGCACAATAAAGGCAATGACCAGGGTCACAAGGGGATAGGTCATGGCGCCTTTTACCTGGGCCTTCAGTTTGGCGGCTTTTTCCATGTATCCAGACAGCCGCCTTAAAATTGTATCCAGAATACCACCGGCTTCTCCGGCGGCAATCATGTTTACAAAGAGATCGTCAAATTGTTTTGGAAATTTTTTCAACGCATCCGCCAGGGTCGCGCCACTTTCAACCGATTCTTTGATATCTTTGAGCATTTTTTTGAAAGTCTTGTTTTCCTGCTGGTTGAGTAAAATCTCCAGACACTGCACAATTGGCAGCCCGGCATCAATCATTGTGGAAAACTGCCTGGCAAATAAGATTACGTCTTTTTCAACAATCTTGGGTTGAAAAAAAGAGATGTTTTCAAAAATATCCTTGGGCTTTTCCTTTATACGCGATGGCGTTATGTTAAGCCTTTTCAGATGAGACTTTACAGCCTGCTCACTGCCCGCTTCCATCTCCCCTTTTTGGAGTTTGCCCTTTTTGTCTTTTCCAGTCCATTGATATACAGCCATCTTACCCCCAATTAGTAGCGAGGAGCGAGGGGTCAGCTTTTACTCGCCACTCACCACTCGTAACCGAATAGTATGTTGTGTGAAATGAAACGCCAAAGATATTATTGGCCAACACGAAGAAGATATCGTCAATTTTTTTGAAGAGTCCCGCCCTCAAAACGGTCCAGTCTGAGGGGTTCAATGGCAATGTCCGTAGGTTCACGGGTTATGATCTGCGCCATCAGTTTCCCAGTAATCAGGGAAAGTCCGATTCCATCGCCTTCATGTCCGGCAGCCACATAAAAACCCGGAACCCTGGTTTCAGAAATAATCGGAAAATGATCCGGCGTATAGGGCCGAAGACCGGCATAACTGCGAATGATTTGAATTTGGCGGAGTACAGGAAAAAAACGAATGGCTCTCTGGGCCATGGCCTTAAGCAGGTGAACGTTGACAGTGGTATCCTCTTCGGCGAACTGCCGGCTGCTGCCAATCAGAAAATTACCGGCGCAGGTGGGTTCAAAGACAAATGCAATACCGTATTTTTCCATCTCTGGCGTGATATTTCGCTGATAATCGCCTTTCCCGAATTTGGCCATCAGGTAGCCAAATTCAATAACAGCCCGCCTGGCAACCTGAAAGGTGCGTTCAGACACCAGAATCTGACCTTGACGAGGCTTGACGGGGATATCCATGCCGATCATTTTTCCAATGTTGGATGCCCAAATCCCCGCTGCATTTACGACACGCGGGGTCAGAATGCTCCCCTGATCGGTGTCAACCCGGCAGACACCGCCTGCGGAGTCCAGCCGAATGCCGGTTACTGTGGTGCGCGTTTGCATCACAGCCCCCAATCGCTGAGCTTTTGAAGAAAGCCCCTGAGAAAGGGCCATTGGGTTCAACATGCCATCGCAGGCGAATTCAAGCCCGCCCACAATATCCGGAGCCAGATGGGGCTCGTACTCATGAACTTGATATGCATCCAGATTATGGACTGGAATCCCTTCCGCAGCCATCTGCCTGCAAAAAAGCGTGGCTGCTTCCAGTTCTTCCCCGCTTTCAATAACCAGAAGGCTTCCCTTGCGAGTCCACTTGATATCGTAGTCAATTTCATGAGCAATCACAGGAAAGAGTTCCTGGCTGAGCCTTGCAAGCTGACAATCAAAGCCCGGAAGCTTATCCTGAACCAGAACATTGCCTTCACAGCGACCGGATGTACCGCTGGCAATTCCCCCTCTTTCGATCAGCGTAACATCCATCCGGCATTTCGCCAGAAAATAGGCTACCGCCGTTCCGATGACACCGCCACCAATGACCACCACATCTGTTGTTGTCTTCTTGCTCATATCAATTGTCCAGATATGCCTTTATGTAAGCGTTCAAACCCCTCCCCCCCGACCCCCTCCCGCAAGGGGAGGGGGAGTAAATGTCCAAACTCCCGATCCGCTTGCGGAAAGGGGTTAGGGGGGTGAACGGTTACTTATAAAGCGCCCAATTGGTTCCTTTGGCAATCAGGACGACAAAATTGCTTCTGACCAAGGTGTTATCGGCTTTAAAGGAAATG
>JBAXVB010000161.1:0-8412 GCA_037129415.1 Deltaproteobacteria bacterium | reverse complement strand
GCAACCATATTGGGCTTGACAACGCCAAATTGCAGTGTATATTGGCGTTATGTTCGCCAGAAAAAATCAATTTAAAACTGGAATCTCATACTTCGTATTGGGACCGCGAGGTACCGGGAAGACCTATTGGCTTCGCCATCTCTTTCCTGATGCGATCTTCTTGGATTTGTTGGAAGCACGGACTTTTAACATGCTCGCCGCTGATCCACAGCGCCTCGGCAATCTAATTGGCGCTTCCGTTGATGGGCCAATAATTATTGATGAAATTCAGAAACTGCCGTCCTTGCTTGATGAAGTTCATCGCCTGATTGAGGCGCGCAACCTTTGGTTTATCCTTACTGGCTCCAGCGCGCGCAAATTGCGTCGTTCCGGTGTCAATCTGTTGGGTGGTAGAGCAATTACGAAACATTTTCATCCCCTGACAGCCGCCGAACTTGGCGATTCCTTTGATTTGGCCAAAGCGGTCAGATTCGGACTGCTTCCTTCTCTCTATGACCCCTGCAAGAATGTGCCTCCCGATGAATACCTCCAAGGCTACGTCCAAACCTATCTGAAAGAAGAAGTTATCCAGGAAGGTTTGACGCGAAACTTGGGCTCGTTCTCCCGTTTTCTGGAGGCCGCCAGCTTTTCTCAAGGGCAGTTGCTGAATATCACCGAAGTTGCTCGTGAGTGCCAGATCAAGCGCAAGCTCGCTGAAAGTTATTTTGACATCCTTGAGGATCTTCTCATCGGCGTTTATCTTCAGCCTTTTCAGAAACGCGCTCGGCGACGAATTACACAGCACCCCAAGTTTTTTCTTTTCGATACCGGCCTATTCCGCGCCGTCCGTCCCACAGGTCCGCTTGATGTCCCGGCGGAGATTGACGGGGCTGGTCTCGAAACCCTGGTTCTTCAGCACTTGCGGGCGATAATAACGTGGCGAAATTCGGACGGAGCCATAAGTTATTGGCGTACTTCGACCGGGCTGGAGGTTGACTTTGTGGTGTACGCCGCCGATGCCTTTGCCGCGATAGAAGTGAAGCGTAAGCGCAATATTGCATCTCGTGATCTCAATGGTATGCAGGCCTTTGGGGACGAGTATCCTGAAGCGGCCAAGATTATTCTATACGGTGGAGACCACAAGGAAACAATTAATGGCATCCAGTTGATCCCTGTTGCACAGGCATTGCCGATCCTGGAACGCGTTATTTGGCCGGGATAAGGACTGCTGTGGAAACGCTGGCCGGAATGCAGCTTGGAATCGTATTCCCTGCGGCCTGGAATCGTATTCCCTGATGATGAACCATCCTTTTTTTAGTTTTTCTCTGCGGAAAAATCTGTTGACAAGAAAATTTTCAAAGGTTACTAAGTCGTTTTATTTCTATTTTATGAAATCAAACGTCGCTGACGTTTTCAACAATGCAAAGCATAGGAGAAGCGAATCATGTCGAATGGAAACCCTGCTATCGGGTCTGTGTTGGTTGTCGGTGGTGGCATTGCCGGAATGCAATCCGCGCTGGATCTGGCCAATTCAGGCTATTATGTGTATTTGCTTGAAAAATCGGCATCCATCGGCGGTGTCATGTCCCAGCTCGACAAGACTTTCCCGACAAACGACTGCGCCATGTGAATTATTTCCCCAAAACTGGTCGAGGTCGGCCGGCACCTGAACATCGAACTTAAAACCCTTTGTGAAGTTAAAGATATCCGCGGCGAAGCCGGCAATTTCCAGGTGGAGATTGTCCAGAATCCCCGTTATATTGACGAATCAAAATGTATTGCCTGCGGCGCATGCGCAGAAAAATGTCCAAAAAAAGTGGACGACCCCTACAACATGGGTCTTTCCAAACGTAAAGCCGCTTATGTGGAATACGCCCAGGCTGTACCGCTTAAGTATGCGATTGATCCGGAAACCTGTATTTACATCAAAAAGAAGAAATGCGGAGCATGCATAAAGATCTGCCCGACAGGGGCGGTTGACTTTGATCAAAAACCCGAAATTGTCACCCTCAACGTGGGATCTGTTATCCTCTCTCCAGGATTTGCGCCGTTCAATCCGGAAAAATTCGACAACTACCAGTATGCAAAACTGCCCAATGTCATCACATCCCTGGAATTTGAACGGATACTTTCTGCTTCCGGACCCACCATGGGCCATGTTTCCCGGATTTCGGATCACCAGTCCCCGAAAAAAATAGCCTGGTTCCAGTGCGTAGGCTCGCGGGACATGAACAAATGCGATCACTCCTACTGCTCATCGGTCTGCTGCATGTATGCCATCAAGGAGGCAGTGGTCGCCAAGGAACATGAAGGCGACAGTCTGGATTGCGCCATCTTTTTCATGGATATGCGAACCCACGGCAAGGACTTCGAGCGGTTTTACGACAGCGCCCGAAACAAGCACGGAATCCGCTTTATTCGAAGCCGTGTCCACACTATCACCCAGGTTCCGGAAACCGATGACCTTGAGGTGCGCTACATTATGGAAAATGGCGAAATAAAGACGGAAGTCTTTAACATGATCGTCCTTTCCATCGGAATGGAAACATCTCCGGAGGTGGTCTCGCTGGCGCAGCGCCTTGGCATCACCCTTACCAAGGGCAATTTCTGTGAGACCTCATCTTTCGAACCGGTTTCAACGTCAAGGGCCGGTATCTATGTCAGCGGCTCTTTCCAGGGCCCCAAAGACATTCCCCAGGCAGTCATTGATTCTAGCGCAGCGGCCTCCGCATGCGGCGAGATACTCTCTACCGCTCGCAATACCCTTACAAAAATTCCGGTAATTGTTTCTGAAACCGATATTGCTGGCGAACGCCCCCGAATCGGTGTCTTTGTCTGTAGGTGCGGCATCAATATAGCCGGCGTGGTGGATGTGCCTTCAGTTGCGGAATATGCCAAAACCCTTCCCTTTGTGGAATTTACCTCAGACAATCTCTATTCCTGCTCTCAGGACAATCAGGACAGCATCACCCAGCTTATCAAGGAAAAAAACCTCAATCGGATTGTGGTGGCGGCCTGTACGCCCAAGACCCATGAACCGCTTTTCCAGGAGACCCTGATCAGCGCAGGACTCAACAAATACCTGTTTGAAATGGCCAATATCCGCAACCACGATTCCTGGGTTCACAAGAGTACGCCGGAACTGGCCACGCAAAAAGCCAAGGATCTTGTGCGTTCGGCAGTGGCCAAGGTCGCCCTGACTCAGCCTCTGAAGGAAGCGGAACTTCAGGTAAATCAAACCGCGCTGGTCATTGGCGGTGGCATATCCGGGATGGCGGCCGCCAGCAGTCTTGCCCGGCAGGGATACCAGACCCATATCGTGGAAAAATCCGCTCAGCTCGGCGGACAAGCGCTCAACCTGTATCAGACCGCCAAAGGCGAGAGAATTCAAGAAAAGCTTTCCGGATTGATTCAATCGGTTGTACAAAACAGCAGTATCCAGGTTCACCTGAATACGACTCTCAGCCAGGTGGATGGGTTTGTGGGTAATTTTAAAACCACGCTTTCGTCAACTGCTTCGAGCCAGGTTATTGAGCATGGGATTGCGGTGATTGCTACCGGCGCAGCTCCCCTGGTTCCAACGGAATATGACTATGGCAAGGACCCTCGTATCCTTACCAGTCTGGAGCTTGACAGAAAACTCATTGAAAAAGATGCATCACTTAAATCCCTGAATGCAGCGGTTTTTATCCAGTGTGTCGGATCCAGGGAACCGGATCGGCCTTACTGCTCAAGAGTTTGCTGCACCCATTCCATAGACAATGCTCTGGAGCTAAAAGAAGGCAATCCAGACATGAACGTTTATATCCTTTATCGGGATATCCGCACTTACGGCGAGCGGGAATACCTGTACAAAAAAGCCAGGGAAAAAGGGGTGATTTTTATACGGTATGCTGTGGACAATAAACCCCAGGTAGTCAGGAATAATGGCAGGCTTGTGGTTAAGGTTACAGATCACATTCTGGGCCGTCCCATGGAGCTGGAAACCGACCTGATTTCCCTTGCAACAGCCATCGTTGCCAACCGGGATGAAAAACTGGCCGGCTTCTTCAAGGTTCCGCTGAACGCCGACGGCTTTTTTGTGGAACGACACGCCAAATTGGGGCCTTCGGAGTTTGCAACCGATGGCGTGTTTCTGTGCGGCATGGCCCATTATCCCAAGCCCATTGACGAATCCATTGTTCAGGGAAAGGCCGCCGCCTCTCGCGCTGTTACCCTGCTGGCGCGTGAAAATATTCATACCAGTGGAACCATAGCAGAAGTCATGCCTACGGTATGCAGCAACTGCGGGGTCTGCGTTTCGGTCTGTCCGTATTCTGCTCCCTCGTTTATCGAGGAAGCAGCCCGCTTCAATCCGGGGAAGGCCCAGATCAATCCGGTGCTTTGCAAGGGCTGCGGGCTTTGTGTGGCATCCTGCCGCTCCGGGGCCATTCGGCTCAAGGGCTTTGACAATGATCAAATATTTGCGCAGATATATGCGCTGAATGAAGCTGTTTAATTTATGGATCCCAATTGCCGACCTCAGCCTTAAAGGATCACATCCTTTAAGCAGGTCGGCGTTTTGGTAAAGGAGTTAAAATAATGACCGAGTTTGAACCCAAAATCGTCAGTTTTTTATGCAACTGGTGCAGTTATGGGGCGGCGGATCTGGCCGGGGTTGGGCGAATGGAATATCCGTCCAATATCCGGGTGATCCGGATTCCCTGCACGGGCCGAATGAGTCCCAAATTCTTCCTGTCGGCGTTGAGTGAAGGGGCCGATGCGGTCTGGGTATCCGGGTGACATCCCGGCGAATGCCATTACCTGGAAGGTAATTATTATGCCCGGAGAAAATTTGGACTGTTTATGAATTTAATGGAACACATGGGAATTGAGCCGGGGCGGCTTCAGTTTTCCTGGATCAGCTCTGCGGAATCCACCAAGTTTGTCGATGTGGTCAAGACCGTTACAGCATCCGTAAAGGCCATGGGTCCAAATACAAATTACAAAAAACAAGCAGTTAAGGTAGCATAACATGTCCGGATACCAAGATAAAATCAAGGAAGCCGCCAATCGGCTTCTTACGGAAGGAAGCGTTGATATGGTCATCGGGTTTCGAAAGGGAACCCTGCCGATGATGAATGAGCCCTGCTTTATCCGTCGGCCCGAAGATGTCCATCAATTAGTGTGGGACAGCAACTGCGGCATCAACCTGGCAAACTATCTGACCGATCGGAAGGAAAAGATTGCGATTGTAGCCAAAGGATGCGACTCCCGAAACATCGTAACCCATATCATTGAAAACAAGATCAAGCGGGAAAAACTCCATATTATCGGCGTTCCCTGCCAGGGGATGGTGGATAAGCGCAAGATCATCTCCCTGTTCGGAGAAGAGATTCTGGATGTCACGGAAAATGGCGATGACCTGAAAATCAAATTCCGGGGCGGCGAAAAAAGCCTGAAGAAAAGTGATGTGCTTCAGGGAAACTGCGCAACCTGCATTCACCGAAACCCCGTGCTTTTTGATGAACTGGTGGGCGAATTGGTTACAGAGCAGACTGGCGTGGATCGCTATGCCGATGTCAACCGGGTGGAAGCCCTCTCGCCTCAGGAAAAATGGCAGTATTTTGAAGACCTGCTCTCTCCCTGTGTTCGTTGCTACGCCTGCCGCAATGCCTGTCCACTCTGTTACTGCCCGACGTGTTTTGTGGATGAATCCCGGCCCCAGTGGGTGGGTAAAACTCAGGACCCCGTTGATATTCGCACTTTTCATTTTTTAAGGGCTTATCACTGTGCCGGCAGATGCACGGATTGTGGTGCCTGCGAGCGGGCTTGTCCGGTGGGCATTAAGGTTCGGCAGTTTACCAGCAAACTCAACAAGGACTCGTTTGAAATGTTTGGATGGGAAGCTGGAATGACCCTGGATCAGCGTCCGCCGCTGGATACGTACAAACCGAATGACCCCAATGATTTTATTAAATAAATAAGGTCTGTTACCATGAAAGTTTTCACCATCGACAAAAAAGACTGGGATGCCGGCATTGAAAGGACAAAATTGTCTTATCAGGTGTTTGGCCCTATAAAAGAAAAAGAGTGGCATTGCTTTAAGGCCCTTGACAAGGATGAACAGCCGGATATGACATACACCAACACCCGGCTTTCTCCGAAATTTCTGGTTCAACCGCAGACAGAGCCGATGTTTACCTATACCCTTGATGAAAGCCAGCAGGATCATCACATTCTGAAAGAAGTCAACAAAGATACAAGCCCGAAGGCGATGGTCGGTATTCGGCCCTGCGATGCTTCCGCGTTTCTGCTGGTAAAACGCAATTTCGACGCCCCGCAGTACCAGGACCCCTACTGGCTGAAGGCTTACAACGCCATCACCTTTGTGGGGTTTGCCTGCAATGATCCATGCAGTACCTGTTTCTGTACATCAGCAGGATGCGGACCCTTTCATGAGGCCGGTCTTGATGTGCTGCTGGTGGATGATGGCGACCGTTTCCTGGCGAAATCCCTGACGGACAAAGGCGATGCGTTTCTGGCCGCCGCAGGATGGAAAGCCCAGGCGGACGATGCCGGAAAAATTGAAGCCATGAAACAGGCGGCTGAATCAAAAATCGGCTCTCATGTTTCAACCGGGAACCTCAAGGCCAAGGAAACCACGCAGATATACGATGCGCCTTTCTGGGAGGATACAGCATTCTCCTGCATCAACTGCGGTACCTGCACCTATTCATGCCCCACCTGCTGGTGTTTCGATATCCAGGACGAAAACCGGGGCAATTCGGGTGTCCGGCTCCGGAACTGGGATAGTTGCATGTTTCCGCTCTTTACCATTCACGGTACCGGGCATAACCCCCGGGGCGCCAAAGTGCAACGGGTCCGGCAGCGGTTTATGCACAAGTTGAAATACTATGTGGAGAAATACGATAACGGAATCCAGTGCGTGGGTTGCGGTCGGTGCATCCGTCTCTGTCCGGTTAACATTGATATTCGCAAGGTTTGCAATCTTATGAATGATTATGATCCAGCAGCCTGCGTCTGCCCGGCTTAGCCAGAAAAGGGGGGTTTACTGTGCAAAATCCATATTTGCCTTATCCGGTTCGTATTGATGAAATCATTACTGAAACCGAAGACAAGAACTTAAAGACATTTAAATTTGTCTTTCTCGATCCAAAGGACGAAGATAGATTCGCCTACAAAGCCGGGCAGTTCGCGGAATTATCGGTTACCGGAAAGGGTGAAATCCCCATCGGGATCGCTTCTTCTCCGACTGAAAAAGGATTTATAAAATTCACCGTGAACAAGGTAGGTCTGGTATCCACCTATCTGCATTCCATGAAGGTTGGTGACATCATGGGACTTCGGGGGCCGCTGGGAAATTCCTATCCCTGGGAGACCATGGAAGGAAAGAATGTGGTGATAATTGGCGGTGGATTCGCTTTTACCACCTTGAGGTCATCCATAGTATATATGCTGGATCCGGCGAACCGTTCCAGGTTCAAGGATATCAATGTCATATACGGAGCCAGATCACCCGGCATGTTGCTGTATCGGGATGAACTGGCCGCCTGGGAACGCCGCGACGATATTAACATGCACATCACAGTGGATGCGGCAAGTGATCCGGGCTGGAAATACAATGTCGGGTTTGTGCCTACCATCACCGAACAAAAAGCGCCCGTGGCGGGTGACGATACTTACGCCATTATCTGCGGGCCGCCCATCATGATCAAGTTTACCCAGCCGGTCCTGGACAAAATGGGATATGCGCACGATCACATCATAATGTCACTGGAAAACCGGATGAAGTGCGGCATCGGCATGTGCGGGCGGTGCAATGTGGGAAAAGAATTCGTATGCAAGGATGGGCCGGTGTTTACGCTGGCGCAGTTGACGGCCATGCCCAAAGAATATTAATAAAAGCCAAAAGCTGAAAATCGACGGCTAAAAGCTTATGAGTGAAGGTTTTTGATGGCTGAAGTATTCTTGGGTTTTTGGTCTGAACAAGAGCAATTCTATTTTCATATTGACAATATTCGGTCGATGCTATAGTTAGGGTAACTTATTCCATTAAGATTGCAGGCGGAACGCCATAAGTATAATTATTATAAACCAAGGAGGAATGTAAATGCCAGAAATCGAATTTCAGGGATCAACGTTTGTGGTTGATGAAGATGGTTTTATTGATTCGTATCTCAACTGGTCAGAAGGTTGGGTACAGTTTGTGAAAAAAGAAGAGGGTATCGACGAGCTTAACGATGAACACCGCAAGGTTGTCACCATGCTCAGAGAGTACTATGAAAAGAACGGTATCGCACCGATGGTTCGCGTACTGTCCAAGGTTACCGGCTTTAAACTGAAACACATCTACGAGCTGTTTCCGTCAGGTCCCGGCAAGGGAGCCTGTAAAATGGCCGGCCTTCCGAAACCAACCGGCTGCGTCTAATC
>JBAXVB010000160.1:0-8514 GCA_037129415.1 Deltaproteobacteria bacterium | reverse complement strand
AGTAAACCCGATATGTGCATTTTCGAGAGAAAGGTCCGTTTCTATGAAGAGCTTCGTAATCGCAAGGCTTCCGAGATGATTGTAATTTCTCCGATGGTGGCCCTAAACGCGATAGCAGTAGCGGAAACGCTGGGAATCCGGATATACAGTTATGCAGATGAGGTTAAGTTATAACAGCATATCACATGCGTTACTTTGCTTCATTACAAATATGAAAATGGTTTGGATGCAATAAAGAATGATTTCCAGTTGCTCTCCGGAGTTCAGAAAGGTAGAATCACACAACAGATCAAGGAAATTATTTTAAAGGATTATCGCGTAAGCAAAAGAAAATTACTCCAGCCAGATCGATTATAGAAAGAGTTGCCATGTAATAGTATCAGTATTGCCCGAAAACTATCGGAAATCTTGAATATTTCTGTTGAAAGGTTTATCTGAGCGGATACTTTTATCGAATGCCGATAGTCTTTAATGGGTTTCTTCATCGATATAAAGGTGTACAAGGGTGAAGGAAACGAATCAATCACTGGAGGTATGTTCTTATGTTGACATCACAACAGATCAAGGAAATTATTTTAAAGGAGCTTCCGGCAATACTGGAAGAAGATCCGGAAATACACCGGTATTTTTTGCAGATTTCACGCCGGCATTTTGCGGACAAAACCCAGACAGAAGACCGTTTTGACCGTGTCATGGAGGAGCTGCGGCGCGACCGCGAAGAGCAAAGCCGAAAATGGGATGAACAGAACAAAAAATGGGATGAGCAAACCCAGGAATGGAAAGCCAATCAGCAGGTCATCAATGAAATACTGGTAGATATCAGGATGTTGTCCAAGAAACACGACAACACCATTGAGGAGTTGCGGCGCGACCGCGAAGAACAAAGCCGAAAATGGGATGAACAAAGTCGAAAATGGGATGAACAAAGTCGAAAATGGGATGAACAAAAACAAAAAGGGGATGAGCAAAACAAAAAATGGGAAGCCAATCAGCAGGTCATCAATGAAATGCTGGCGGAGATCCGGATGTTGTCCAAGAAGCACGACAGCACCATCGGGGCGTTGGGCTCGCGATGGGGTTTGCATACCGAACAGGCTTTTCGCAATGCACTGAAAGGTATTCTGGAAAAATTTGCCGGAGTGGAAGTCTTGAACATCACAGAATATGATAATACGGGGGTAGTATTTGGCCATCCGGATCAGATCGAACTGGATATTATCATCAAAAACGGGCTATTGATCATTGTAGAGATTAAATCATCAATGAGTAAACCCGATATGTGCATTTTCGAGAGAAAGGTCCGTTTCTATGAAGAGCTTCATCATCGCAAGGCTTCCGAGATGATCGTAATTTCTCCGATGGTGGCCCCAAACGCGATACCGGTAGCGGAAAAGTTGGGAATCCGGATATACAGTTATGCAGATGAGGTTAAGTTTTAGCTGTACATTAGATTTGTCTGCATCCCCGGAGCAGTTGGATCGGTGGTCTGAACGGGTGCTGAAAGCTGAATCCATTCAGGGGGTATTGGCGGAATAAGGGGAGTGGAGGCAAGCAACACAACCAACATCATCAGAAAGAAAATAAAGGACATTGCCATGATAAAAAAAGAGTTGACCGGGATTTTGGGATGTTTTGTTTTACTGTTCTTTGCCGTGGTTGCATGGGCTGCGCCGGTGCCGGATACCGGGCAGACAAAATGTTATGATGTGGCCGGAAACGTAATCACATGCCGCTCGCCAGGCCAGGCCCTTTACGGTCAGGATGCCAATTACACCATTAATCCCATGTCCTACACCAAACTGAACGGCATGGTTAAGGATAATGTTACCGGCCTGATATGGGAGACGAAGACCAATCAAGATGGGGTTAAAAACTACAGTGATCCACATGACGCGGACAACACCTACACTTGGTACGACAGCAACCCTGCTACCAATGGCGGCTATGCGGGAACTCCGGGCAATGGCACGGACACCGAGGACTTTATCAGTGCTCTGAACAGCGCCCATTTTGGTGGTTATTCCGACTGGCGGCTTCCCACGATTAATGAGCTTGATTCTATTGTCAATTGCGATATTCCGTATCCGGGGCCGACCATCAATGCCGCGTATTTTCCGAACACGGTTTCGTCCTTTTATTGGTCTTCTACTACCTACGCCTACTATACGCTCTATGCGTGGGGCGTGTCCTTCAACTACGGCTACGACTACAACTACTATAAGTACACCAGTTACTACGTCCGCGCTGTTCGTGGGGGACAGTAGATTATTTGGTGATTTGATAATTTAAAAAAATCGGTCGGACTTACATAACCGACGATAATAAAACGGAGCGCAATGGCGCGATACGAACACCTGCCGATTTACAGTAAAGCTATGGAGCTTGGGATTTATCTGGATACTGTGGTAAGAAATTTCAGCCGGTACAATAAGTACACCATCGGTGAGGAATTGAGAAATTTATCCAGAAACATCATCAAGTTGATTATCCGCGCCAATTCATTGGCCGACAAGACAGAATCACTGTTCGATCTGGTGCAGAATTGCGAAATGTTGAAAACGATGTTGTTTTATGCCAAGGAAACAAAGGCTTTTGCAAATTTCAATTCATTTCAGCATGCGACCGAATTGGCGGTGTTGCTGTGCAAACAGAGTGAAGGATGGCTACAGAGCAGCAAGAAGAGCCAGAATCATCTATCGCCTTTAAAAGCGAGTCAATGAGCGTGCTCAGAATACTGTGCGCCTTTTCCGCCAAAACTTATGGCGCGTTGCAGGCCCGTGTGCGAGCACGGGAGTTCCCTGACAACGCTCTACAAAATTATTTTGGCATTAGGATTCAGGATATTGAGCAATCGGTATCCGGTGGAAAAATGTTTTAGGGCGTTTTTCATCAAGTGAGAAGGTGAGCGGTTTCGTCCTTTTATTGGTCTTCTACTACCAACGCAAACAATACGAACAATGCGTGGGGCGTGAACTTCAACAACGGCAACGACAACAACAACAATAAGAACAACAGTTACTACGTCCGCGTTGTTCGTGGGGGAAAGTATTCGCTGCTTTCTTTCGAGTCCATATTCAAGGCATATTTGGACTGTCGAAAGAGGAAACGGGGTACGGTAAATGCACTCCGATTTGAATTCGATCTGCTGAATGGATTGTTCAGTTTGGCGCTTGATATTCAAAAAGGAAAGTACCGGCCATCCCGCTCTGTTTGCTTTATTACCCGAACGCCGAAATTGCGGGAGATTTTCGCGGCTGATTTTCGGGACAGAGTCGTTCATCATCTTGTAGTCCGGGAGCTTGAAAAGCAGTGGGAACCCCGATTTATTTTCGATTCTTATGCATGCAGGAAAAACAAGGGGATTCATGCGGCGGTGAATCGCCTTCAGCAGTTTATGATGAAGGCATCGTGCAGCCAGAAGAAGGCGGCCTATTTTCTTCAACTTGATATCCGCTCTTTTTTCATGAGCATCGACAAACAAATTCTGTTTACCATTTTCAAGAACACGAACCTATCGGAAGGTAACCGTTCACCCCCCCCTCCCGACCTCCTCTCACTGTGGCATAAGCGCTAACATAAATTCCCCCCTTTTTCAAAGGTGGGCCAAGATAAATTCCCCCCTTTGAAAAAGGGGGGCCAGGGGGGATTTCAAAAGGAGCAGGAGATGCTAAACTATCGGAGATATCTCAAAGACAAATCACGCCTTTTACGATGTCATGCAACCGATAGCGAGGAACATCTCTGGACGCGACTGAGGCGTAAACAGTTACTGGGCATACAGTTTTACCGTCAGAAACCCCTTGGCAACTATATTGTTGATTTCTATGCTCCGAAGGTGAAATTGGTCGTTGAAGTGGATGGGTCGCAACATCTCAATGAAGAGTATTTACAGAAAGATGAAAATCGGGATGCATTCCTTGTTGACCTGGGAATATATGTAATTCGTTTTAACAGCAGAGAAGTTTTGGTAGAAACAGATGCTGTGGTTGAAGCCATATATCAGACAGTAACTGTGCGGTTGAAACTGAAAATCCCCCCCGACCCCCCTTTTTCAAAGGGGGGAGTTTAAGTTAGCGTTATGCTCTACTGGGGGGGAGGTCAGGATAAATTCCCCCCTTTGAAAAAGGGGGGGTTAGGGGGGATTTTAAGTTAGCGCTTATGCTCCACTGGGGGGAGGTCAGGATAAATTCCCCCCTTTGAAAAAGGGGGGTTAGGGGGGATTTCAAGTTAGCGCTTATGCTCCACTGGGGGGAGGAAGTGAATGATTATCAACGTTTTGGAGGGATATAGACATGACGGACGAAATCGGTATAGGTGAAAGCCTGGTCAGGCAGAAACTGCCGCATGATGTGGATCTTATCATAACGGCATTTCTACCGAATTTGAGGCACATAGAAAGTCGGTTTGATCAAACAGATCTGAATATTAAAGAGCTGAGTATTGGGGTTAAAGATACCAATAACCGATTGGCTGCGCATGAAAAGCGGATGGATTATTTCGAAGTCCATGTGGACAAACGTTTCGAGCAGGTGGACAAACGTTTCGAGCAGGTGGACAAACGCTTCGAGCAGGTGGATAAACGTTTCGAGCAGCTCACCGGAGAGCTGAAAGACTTCAAAGGCGATGTGAGCCGTCGTTTTGAACAGATTGCTGCATCCATCGAACGTCTGGGAGACAAACTGGATGCCCGAGACGCACGGCAACGTTCATTTACGCTGCAGATGTTCGGAATAGCGATCAGCGTATCGTTTTTAGGGGTATTGGGAATATTGGCCAAGTCTTTTGGCATTATATAAATCGGACTCCCATTATAGGCTTATAATAGCCTGATGCTATGCCGAATAAAAACCTGACTAATAGGAGGTAATCATGCAACAATTACGTTCATCGTTTTGGATTCTGTGTGGATTGTGTATAGTTTTCTTTGCAAGCCCTGTGTGGGCAGGGTATGTGAACAACGGGAACGGAACGGTTACTGATACTTCTACGGGTCTGATGTGGCAGCAGGACACACCTGATAATACCATGACATGGGAACAAGCATTATCATACTGCGAAAATTCAACTCTGGCTGGCTATACGGACTGGCGGTTGCCCACCAAAAAAGAGCTGCGAAGACTGGTAGATTACAGTCGCTATAATCCAGCAATCAACATCACATACTTTCCGGATACGGTTTCGTCCTATTATTGGTCTTCTACTACCAACGCAAACTATACGTACAATGCGTGGGGCGTGGACTTCTACAACGGCCTCGCCAACTACCCCATTAAGCACAGCAGTTGGTATGTCCGCGCTGTTCGTGTGGGACAGTCTGGGTCATTGGGTGATTTGGTTATTGCCCAACAGCCCATGTCCGGCCCGCCTGGCACTACTTTCGTTGAATGGGGCACAGGTTTTACACCCAACAGCACTGCTACGTTGCACTTCAAAAAGCCGGATGGTACGGAGTACCCCACGCAGCCGCAGGCAATGGATGCCATCGGCCACTTCGAGATCAATTACACCGCCCCCTGGGATAAGCCGCCTGGCACCTACACCTGGTGGGCTGTTGATGGTGTGACAAAAGCAAAAAGCAATGAGGTATCCTATGTGGTGACATCACTCGCTACCGATTTGGAAGTTCAGACGATCAACCCTCAGATCAACCCTTACTATTATGGAAATTTTTTTCCTTCCCCCAAGCCGGACCACTTGATTCTCGGCGGCAACACATCCTCTGTAATCGCTGCAGATGGTGAAAGCCGCTTGCTGATTCGAATTTCTGCGACTACGAAATGCCAGGTCACGATCAGTGTCGAAGGAAACATTGAACAAAACGGCAGTGTTTCAATCCTGAGTGAGAATGCAGCCTTTAGTTCCGCAGCGTCAATCCAAATAGATAAACTATATGAAGGGCGATATTTTGGCTTTGCAGTTTACCTGGCTCCCAAAGATTTTTCTATCTCCGGTTCTGAAAATAAACTGACACGGTCGGTCACGCTGAATATCAACTCTCCATGCGCCACTATCTCCTATCCTCCTAAACTTACACTGCGTCGTCCACCAATCTTTATTTCCCACGGTTTATGGTCAGGCCCACATGAAGAAGACGATCCAATTCAAAAATTTGCTGATGAAATTTGGAATCGGTTCGAAGATCACGAAGATAATAATTTTGACGATTATATCGGTCTTAATAATTGCAAATCCGTAAATGCCAGTGCTGTTACTGTCGGTGCAAATCTAACTCGAAGCAATATTCAGGGTTTTTTACAATCTATTCGTAGCGGTAAGAATCATGATACAGTCACCCAGGTGGATTACCTGGGGCACAGCATGGGCGGCCTGTGGGGGCGTCTTGTAGAACAAACTTACAGCAAAGATGCTTTGACGTACAATGAGGGGTATCTGCACAAACTGATTACACTTGATACACCCCACGGAGGGTCTTTTATTGCCAATATAGGTAGTCTCCTTCTTGACAGTTGGGATACTCATGTTTTTGGTGCGCAATCTTTTACAGATCACATTTGTTATTGGACAAAAGTTAAGGGTATATCAGTTTGCGATGGGGCAATAAAAGATCTGACGTCATCAAGTTGCAAGCAAAAACTTAATAATGTATCGGTTCCTTCTCATGCTATTACAGGAAAAAAAGCCATAGACACCGCATGTGTTCTGTTGTCTTCCAACACATGGGGGGCCGGCAAGTGGATGCCCGTTGGAAGATTTTTACAACTTGCCGAGATGGTATTAAAAAATATCAATCCTGCTTATCGGTGTGAAAACTGGTTCAATCAACTTGATATTCCAACTGAAAGTGATTTAGTTGTTGGTCTTCAGAGTCAGAAAGGCGGCCTGAGTGGAAGTCAGTTAAACCAGCTTGAACATATGCATACAGCCTCATTCGATACGGTTGTTAATGACCGCTTCTATGAGTTGTTGAACAAAGGGGTTAATGACAGTGCTTTCGCAGAAGGTTTTCCAGCAAGTTCTACAGTGTTCAATATGCAGGATATTTTGACTTTAAATACTGCTATAGAACAACTGCCATCGATTGAAAATCAGACTCCGCTGGGGCAGATTCAGTTCAGCAGTCCTGTGAGTGGTACAACGGTTCTGCCTGGGGCGCAGATTAATGTAGCGCTGACATTGACCGGCAGCTTGAAGCTTAATAATGTGCTGATTATGGCAGCCGGGTCGGATGCAGTGGAACTTGTCAATCCTCCCTATACTGCCGTTTTTACAGTGCCAACCGATACCTATGATACATTCCTGATTTCAGCTCTGGGGGAAGGAACGGATGGATATCTTTACGCTGCATCCGTTTCGCTTTCCGTTAATAGCGCTGCTGTTTTGCAGAAAGTTGATGTCACGCCCCAGTCTCTCTATCTGGATTTGGGGCAAGAATTAGACATATCGGTAACAGGAACCTATTCAGATGGCACTGTCCGAAGTTTGAGCTCAAGCACTCAAGGGACAGTTTACAAAAGCGGCGATGAAAATATTCTTTCCGTAAGCGTGAATGGTACGGTAACCCCTCATGCGATTGGTGTAGGATTTGTGCTGGTAAGTCCCGCTTCTTCCATACCTGTTACTGTCAGGGTCGAGATTACTGCTTCATCCACGGAATCAGTGTTGGCTATCACTCCCACCAGTCGCGACGTGAGCAGCGGTTCCGGCACAACCACATTCAATGTTTCCAACACAGGAACTGGAACCATGACATGGACAGCCGCAGTGACATCAGGCGGCAGTTGGCTTTCGATCTCATCAGGAACCAGCGGCAGTAATGCCGGAACGGTCTCCTGCTCCTTTTCCGCCAATACCGGTACATCGGCACGTTCGGGAATAATCCGCGTGACAGCATCCGAAGCGACCGGCAGCCCAAAGGATGTGACGGTGACACAGGCAGGATTATCAGGATCATTAGCTGTGAGTTTTAACGGCTTAGGGCTCTGGATATACAATTCAGATAGTGCAACATGGACACAAATCAGCACGGGGAATTCCGAGAATATAATTTATTCCGGTTCAACGCTCTACGTGGATTTTGGAGCATCTTATGGTCTCTATAGGCGGGATGGCGCTGCATGGGCTCAACTCACAACAGCCAACCCAGAAAACATGGTGGCCTCCGGTTCAACGCTCTACGCGGATTTTGGAGCATCAGGTCTCTATAAATTCGATGGCACAGCATGGACTCAACTCACAACTGCCAACCCAGAAAACATGGTAACCTCGGGTTTAACGCTCTACGCGGATTTTGGGGCATCTTATGGTCTCTATAAATGGGATGGCAGTGCATGGAGCCAACTCACATCCGCCAACCCTGAAAACGTGGTGACCTCCGGTTCATCGCTCTACGCGGATTTTGGAACATTAGGCCTCTATAAATGGGATGGCAGTGCATGGAGCCAACTCACACCCTCTAACCCTGAAAACATGGTGGTCTCAGGTTCAACGCTCTATGCGAGTTTTGGAACATTAGGCCTCTATAAATGGGATGGCAGTGCATGGAGCCAACTCACA